>CAZMZS010000006.1:0-45550 GCA_964570675.1 uncultured Roseovarius sp.
GCGTATTGGTCGAATTCCGTTACCGAAGCGGTTGCTGATTTCAGCTGCGCAGCTTGTGCTGTCGCATCCGACGAAACCGTCTGAGCCGAGGCCAGAGCGGGGATTGCAGTTGCGGCGATCAGGGCGAAGAATTTCGTTGTAAGCATTGTAATATCCTCCATTTTCATGTGGTCCACGCGGACCCGTTTGCAGTAAGGCGGCAGGAACAACCCCGCTCGTCTGACCATCAAAATGGCGCCAAAAAGCCTCTGAGGAAATGCCTTCACAAGCGAAGTGAAAACCCGCTCACGCAGACGCACAGGCCTGTGAGAATTCTGCGGCACCTGGATCACGCAGAGGCGATTGAAATTGACTTTTTTCCATAATACCCATCAATATCAATTACTTATAGTGAAATCATGTTTTGTGCGAAAGCGCACAGATAAGGTGCGGAATGGCAGATTTCGCGTGAATTGAAACATTGACCCGGTGAACCGACAGGCTCGATTCAACGCGTTCCGCCTTAACCGATATTCGGCAAGCCGCCTGCTGATTGACCTCATCATCGCCCGATCGGGACAGGTCGCGTTGACAGAACGGGGCTCCATGATGGCGCAGGCATGATTCAAGCCGGTATCTGGTATGGAGACCAGCTTGGCACGCAGCCTGATGTCGGACGGGGAGAGGTCATGTTTTGAACGGTTCATACCGGCATTACGTGCGCCGAACCGGTGTCAAGCGACCAACCACCGCCTCGTTCCGGACGGAACCTTCCGGATCGCGCGCAGGGGGCGCCCCATGGCGGGACATGCCCGAAGAGTTCCGCAAAATGGCCGAGCATCTGGCGCCAATTCAGGCGCTGGTCGCCCTGGACGTTCCGGATCCGCTGCATCCGGCTCGAGGTTGCGCGCGACAGCCACGCGCGTCTGCTTCGGCGAGCTTTTCACAACTGACCGACAGTCTGCGCAGGGCCGGTCACGTTCCAAAGGGCAACGACAGTTTGCACTTTTGCCGTCGCCCCTCCCTGCGCGTTGACGACGCCGCCAGAGGGGGATCGCCGGTTTTGTACAAAGGCGCGCCGTTCCGGGCCGGATTCGGTACGAAAGCGGCGTACAAAACGTATGTTTTGTACCATCTGCGAGGGCGCGCCGGGGGGGCGAAATTCCGGGTTTTGACTGGACTCATATCTCCTGCCTCTCTGGCGGTATATCTTCTCTCACCTCTGCGCCTAGGCTTGTGGCGGGAGGGAATGACATTGAAAATCAAGGAAAAAAACCAATGCTGATGCGCGGCCTCGAAGCGGCCTGCGCCGCGATCTCCGCCGTGACGGGTCGCATCGGCTGGATCCTGATCCTCTACTGCATGGCCTTCGGCGTCTCCGACGTCTTCATGCGCTACGTTTTAAACGAACCATCCATGTGGATCGGCACCTCGCTGCAGGCGGCGATGGTGCTGCTGGCCTGCACCGGCGGGGTCTATGCATTGCAACATGACAGCTTCGTCAAACTGGACCTGTTTTACGCGAATGCGCGAACCCGCACCAAGGCGATGCTCGATGTCATGACCGCGCCGGTCGCCTTTCTTTTCCTCGCTGTACTGATCTGGAAAGGCTACGATGCGGCGATGCTGTCGCTCAAGCTCAAGCAGGTCACACCGACGGCCGTTCCGATTCCGATCTACCCCATCAAGTTTGCGATTCCGGTGACGGGGGTTCTCGTGTTTCTTATTGTTTTCAAACAGTTCCTACGTGATTTGCGAACCCTTAGGGGCCGCGAAGCACAGCATTAGGCACCACCGGCACCGTCCCTGGGGCACGACCGGGCAGTACCAACCAGAAGACCAAAACCAATTTTCGAAGGAGGAAACCATGAAACACGACCTATTTATCCGGACGTTCCTGGCTGCGGGGGCCGTGGCCGTTTCCGGCTCATTCGCCATTGCACAGGATGGCCCACCCGATGAAGTGACGGAATGGGTCTTCCAGCCCGCATTCGACCAGACCGACGCAGGCTGGGACAACGGCGTGATGCCGTGGGTGGAGGCCGTCGAGGAAGCCACCGAAGGCACAGTGAAGATCCGGGTCGAACCCGCGGGCGCGCTGGTCAGCGGCGCCGAGGCCTTCACCGCCGCGGCGGCTGGCCAGACTGATGGCTATGCCGGTTGGGCCACTGTCTATGGTGGCGACATGCCCGAAGGCATGCTGGCCTTTGGCATGCCGATGGGCGCCAACAGCCCCGAACAGGCATGGGAGGCCATGTGGGGCGATCCCGACTACCGCATCGGCGAGATCGTCCAGGACGCCGCCCATGCACGCAACCTGCACTGGGCGGGCTGGAGCAACCAGGGCCCCAACGCCATGTTCACCAAGTTCCCGGTGCGCAAGATGGAGGACCTCGCAGGCCACAAGATGCGCGCCGGCGGACCCCAGGCGCTGTTCCATTCCACGATGGGCGGCTCACCCGTGTCGATGAATGCCGGCGACATCTACACCGCGATCAAGCTTGGCACGATCGAAGGCACTTACTGGGACACCGGCGGGATCGACGACATGTCGTTCCACGAGGTGATCGACTATGCCATCATGCCGGGCTGGAACCCCGCACAGCACCAGGAAATCTTTATCAACCTCGACAGCTGGAACGCCCTGACCCAATGGCAGCGCGACCAGATCGACGGGATCTTCAAGGAGACCTATTTCGAGACCAGCCAGATGCACGCGGACGGGGTCGAAGAGGCGCTGCAAATCCTCAGGGATGCGGGCGGCGAAGTCATCGAGCTTTCCGACGAGGAAATCGCACGGATGCGCGAGAAGTCGATCAACGATGTCTGGCCGCAGATCGCCGAGCAGTCCGAAGGGAACGCGCGCGGTGTCGAGCTCTGGAAGAAATACCTCAAGGAAGTCGGCGCATACTGATCCGACAAGACAAAAGCCGCGCCGCGCATATTGCGTGCGGCGCGGCCAAGATCACCGTCGGCCTGCATTACCCGGTCGGGCCGGCGGCCTCAGCCAGCACGGCGCCAGATCGGGCAGAGTGGCTTGGCGGAACCTTCTCGAATGATCCCTTGAACAGCCGAACAACAAGGAAAAAAGAAACGCCATGAGCCTCGAACTCATCACCGCTCTGTATTTCATCGTTCTGTTTTCATTGCTTTTCATGGGGCTTCCCGTGGCGTTCGGCCTGGGCGGGACCGCGGTGATTTTCGCGATGATCTTTGAGCCGCGCGCGCTTCTTTCGGTGCCAAGCGCATTCTATTCGACACCATGGAATTCGGTTCTGGTGACAGTCCCGTTATTCCTGTTCATGGGCGGACTCATACGGTTTTCAGGGATCGCCGAGGCCGCCTATGACGCGGTCTACAAGCTGATCGGTCACATCAACGGCGGGCTGGCGATGGGCACGGTGCAGGTCTGCACGATCTTCGCGGCCGTGACCGGCATCACCCCGCCCGCCACCACGACGATGGGCCAGATCGCCTATCCGTCGATGATGAAATACGGCTATCATCGCTCCATCGCCATCGGCTCGATCGCGGCAGGCGGGGCGCTCGGCGCGTTGATCCCGCCAAGCGTGCCATTCATCTTCTATGGTCTGCTGGCCAAGGTCTCGATCGGCGATTTGTTCATGGCGGGCATCATTCCGGGCCTGATGCTGGCGACCTTCTATGTCATCTATATCGGCATTCGCTGCCGCCTGCAGCCGCATCTGGGGCCGGGTCTTCCCGAAGACATGAAGTTCACCCCGCGTGAAAAGCTCCGCGCGGTGGTCAGCATCTGGCCTTTCGCTGTTCTGATCGCGATCGTTCTGGGAGTGATCTGGGGCGGCATCGCCACCCCGGCCGAAGCCGCAGCTTTCGGCGCCGCCGGGGCCTTTGTGATCAACGCGCTTTACGGGCGCCTGAGCTGGTATGTGCTGCGCGAGTCGCTGGTATCGACGCTGAAGCTGACCGGGATGGGGCTCTGGATCCTGATCGGGGCGACCATCTATCTCAATGTGTTCAACTCGATGGGCAGCCAGGATTTGCTGACCGAGCTGGTTCTGGCGATGCCCGGCGGCAGCACCGGAATCATGCTGATGATGATGCTGATCATCCTGGTCCTTGGCATGGTGATGGACGACTGGGCGATCATCATGCTCTGCACGCCGCTGTTCATTCCGATCATCGACAGCCTGGGGATCAACAAGCTGTGGTTTGGCGCGCTGTTCATCGTGAATATCCAGATCGCCTATCTCACCCCGCCCTTCGGTTTCGTGCTGTTCTGGATCAAGGGCGTGCTGCCGCGCGATGTCAGCATGGGCGATGTCTATAAATCGGTCGGGCCATTCGTTCTGTTGCAGTTCCTGGGCCTGACGCTGATCTTCCTGTTCCCACAGATCGCCACATGGCTGCCGATGGCGCTGAAATAGCGCCATGGCCTCCGCTGCCACAAACGCGCGAGGACGGGCCTGTCAGGCCCGCCTGCCACTTGGCTTCATCAGGCTTCGACAGCTTTCATGAAACGGTCGCGGATGACGACTGGATCCATCGTGATGACCGGCATCTTGGCGTTGCCGCTTTCGCATTTGCTGACAATCACGGTCATCTCGCGGGCCTCCAGCGCCTCTTGCAGCACGCGCCCGGTATCCTCGGCGCTGCATTCGATGACCCGCTCGCAGCCACAGGCCTCGGCGACCTTGGCCAGCGACGTCTTGCGCCCGGCATAGGTGGGCTGATCGCCGGTCGACCCGTAAGAGCCGTTGTCGATGATCAACAGGATGTAGTTATCCGCGACATTGTTGGCGATGGTCGGCAATGTCCCGAGATTGGTCAGAACCGAGCCGTCCCCGTCGATGACGATGACCGGCTTGGGCTGCGCCAGCGCAAGGCCAAGACCGATCGACGAGGCCAGCCCCATCGTGCCAAGCATGTAGAAATTGCTCGGCTGATCGTCGATTGCGTGCAGCTCCTGGCTGGGAATGCCGATATTGCACACGACAAGCTCATCACGCAGAATCGGGGCGATTTCCTTGAGGATTTCGGAACGGATCATCTCAATAGCCTCCCCAGAAACTTGCATCGGTCAGGATCGCGACCGGCTTGTTGCACATGAATGTGTAATCAAAAATTTTCGGCAGTTCAGCAACATCCCCCTGATCGTGGAAATGGTAGGTCGGGATATGCATTTGCGCCAGCAGCGCCTTGGTATGAATTGCCATTTCAACCTGGCAGGCCACCGGCTCGCCCAGTTCGCCGCGATAGGATATCAGCATCGGCAGCGGCATCCGGTAGAACTGGGTCAGCGTCGCCAGCGTGTTCAGCGTCACACCCAGAGCAGTGTTCTGCATGATGATCGCAGGGCGTTTGCCGCCCATCCAGGCGCCCGCACAAAGCCCCATCCCCTCGTCTTCCTTGTTCGACGGGACATGCGCGATCTCGGCTCGCTTGTCGATCTCGTCGATCACACCGGCCAACTGCTTGCAGGGCACAGTGGTGACGAATTCGATCCTGCTGGCAACCAGGTCGTCGGTAATACGGCTATCTATGGACATCGGCGGTCTTTCACCTTTGCAATGATTGATCTTCAGGCGACTTGGCGCCTCTCACCGGGTTCGGATACCCCCGGCGCTCCGCATCCGGCGCGATAAACCGACCGGGTCGTCTGGGTACTCGGATGCTACTTGGGTATCGATGCATGAACAATGGGTTTCTCGCGCGCGACAGGCAACGCCACCGGAAGAATGTGGCCGCAGTCATCTGGTCCGATCCGTGATTGGGATTGACAGTTCCACTTTCAAAGCGCGTAAATGTGGCATATCACAATCCGCTGTCATGAAAGTTTTGTGCGTTCGTGGCATGTGGGCACGTCTATTCAAATCACCAGACGGGGACCATTATGAAGACGACATCGACCCAAGTGACACTTGCCACAGCGATTGCGGGCCTTCTGGCACTGAGCCAGCCCGCGGCGGCGGAGACACTGCGCCTGCTGACATGGGGCGGCTACGCGCCCGAGAACGTGGTCGCGAAATTCGAAGAGGAAACCGGCCACAGCGTCGAGGTGACCCTTTCCAACAACGAGGAAATGATCGCCAAGCTGCGCGCGACCGGCGGTGGCGGCTTCGATCTTGCCCAGCCCAGCCAGGACCGGATCGCCGGCCCGCAGGCCGAGTTCGGCATCTACAAGCCGATCGACCTGTCCAAGATCGACTCGTCGCAATTCATTCCCTCGATGCTCGAGGCCACCAAGGCCAACACCACCGTCGATGGCGAAGTTTACGGCGTGCCTCATGTCTGGGGCACCTCGGGTCTTGTGCTCAACACCGCCGAGGCCGGCATGGTCAAGGATTACACCGACCTTTGCGCGCCCGAAGTGGCCGGCAAGGTGTCCTATCGCCTGCGCCGCCCGACCCTGATCGGCTTTGCATTCTCGATGGGTATGGACCCATTTGCCGCCTATGGCGACGAGGCCGCCTATACCGAGATGATGGAAAAGGTCGAAGCCAAGCTGATCGAGTGCAAGCCCAACGTGAAGGCCTACTGGACCGGCGGCGATGAGCTGATGAACCTCATGCGTTCGGGCGAGGCCGTGGCCGCGATGGCATGGGATACCGGCGGCTGGAAGCTGAACGAGGACAACCCGGACCTGACCTTCGTCGCACCGGCAGCGGGCGCATTGGGCTGGATCGACACCTTCGTCCTGCCCGCCAAGGGCAGCGCGGATGATGCCGCCTATGACTGGATCAACTTCGTCATGCGCCCCGAGGTGTCGGCGATGATCACTGACGCCGCTGGCAACTTCACCGCCTCCAAGGGCGCCGACGAATTCGCCTCGGACGCGCTGAAAGCCAAGTATCAGGCCAGCTTCCCGCCTGAGGCCGTGGACAATATCAAGTGGTATCCCCCGGTTCCCGCGGGCCTCGAGGTGATCGAGGGCGGCGTTCTGGACCGCGTCAAAGCCGCAAACTGAGACCAACGACTCCAGAGAAGCCCCCGCTCCAGCGGCGGGGGCTTCTTCATTTTGAAGGACCGCGACCACATGACGATCCCCGACCTTGAATGCACCGACCTGACGAAGCGTTTCGGCGACACCTCCGCCGTCGAGAACGTCTCCTTCGAGGTGCCGCCGGGGTCGTTCTTTTCCATCCTTGGGCCGTCGGGCTGCGGCAAGACCACGATCATGCGGATGATCGCGGGCTTCCTTGCCCCCACCGGCGGCGACATCCGGATCAAGGGCCGCTCGGTGCTGGACGCGCCGCCCAACAAGCGCCCGGTCAACATGGTGTTCCAGCATCTCGCGCTGTTCCCGATGATGAACATCTCGGACAATATCGGCTACGGGCTGCGCCGTCAGGGCGTGCCCAAACCCGAGATCACCCGCAAGGTCGGCGAGGTCCTGGAGCGGATCGGCCTGCCCGATATCGGGGCGCGCAAGGTCGATGAGTTGTCAGGCGGCCAGAAACAGCGCGTCGCCATCGCCCGCTGCATGGTGCTGGAACCCGATGTGCTGCTGCTTGACGAGCCGCTCGGTGCGCTTGACCTGAAGCTGCGCGAGCACATGAAAATCGAGTTGAAGGCCCTGCAAAGCGCGTTCGATACGACCTTCGTCTATATCACCCACGACCAGAGCGAAGCACTGGTCATGTCCGACAATATCGCGGTGATGAACGCTGGCCGTTTCGAGCAGATCGGCAGCGCGCGCGACCTTTATTACCGCCCCCAGACACCTTTCGTGGCCAGCTTCGTCGGTGACAGCAACCGCTGGCGTGGCCGCGTCGACTCCGTCTCGGGCGACAGCCTGCGACTTCGCAGCGAAAGCGGGCTCGAACTTTGCGGCAACAGCCATGGCCGCGCCCTGTCAGATGGCCAAGAGGCCGATATCTTCGTGCGCCCCGAGGCGATCCGCCTTGGCCAGGGCGCCGCCGATATCGCCCATTTCGACAACCGCCTTTCGGGCGAGGTCACAAGCCTGCTGTTCAATGGCGCCGCCAGCCGCATTCTTCTTCGCCCCGACAATGGCGGCGAGGAAATCGAGGTCGCCCTGCCCCAGTCGGGCGAATTCGCGCATCTGTCGCGCGGCGACAGGGTGCATGTCGGATGGTCCAGCGAACAAGGCAACTGTTTCGCCGCGGGGAAGGGCTGATGCAGGCGGCGCACCGACTTGGCTTCGTGCTGCTTCTGACCCCGCTTCTCTTGTGGCTTTCGTTGCTGATCCTCATTCCTCATGTGGACATGTTCCTCGTCTCGCTGCGCGAACGCGTCGGGGTGGGCGAATACGCCACCAGCCTTGCCAATTACCGCAGCTTCATCGACGAGCCGCTTTATCTTTGGACCTTCGCGCGCACGGCCGTCATGTCGGTGATGGCCACCGCGCTCACGCTGCTGATCGGCTTTCCCGTCGCCTATTACATCGCCAAGATGGCGCGCGGGCGGGTGCGCTCGGCGCTGTTCCTGCTGTGTCTCGTACCGTTCTGGGTGTCGGAACTGGTGCGCACCTTCGGCTGGATGATCCTGTTGCGCGAAACGGGTCTGTTCTCGTCGCTGCTGCAATGGGCCGGTCTGGTCGATGGGCCGGTCGAGATGCTTTACAACGACGTCGCGATCATGGTCGGGCTGGTCTATACCTCGATGCTGTTCATGGTGGTCCCGCTGGTGACGACGCTCGACAGCCTCGACGATTCAGTAATCGAGGCGGGTTACGACCTCGGCGGCTCGGGTCCCTCGATCCTGCGCGAGATCGTGATCCCCCATGCCATGCCCGGCATCGTGTCGGGCTCGATTGTGGTGTTCATGCTGTCGTTGGGCAATTACCTCACCCCGATCATGCTGGGCGGCAAGGACAGCCTCTGGTTCACCGAACTGATCTATTCGCAATTCATCGTCCGCTTCAACTGGGAGCTGGGCGCCGCCTTCGGCTTCATGCTGCTGATCCTGTCGTCAGTGATTGTCTGGGGCACGCTTCGGCTGACCGGGCAGACGCTTGAAAAGACGATGGGCTAGGGAGAGGCGCGCGATGATCCCCACGATTCCCCAAAGCCGCACGATCCGCGCCGCCTACATGGCCTATGTCGTGCTGTTCTTCCTTTACCTCGCGCTGCCCCTCACGGTGGTCGCGGTCTTCGCCTTCAATGACAGCCAGTTCCCCTCGCTGCCCTGGGAGGGCTTCACCTGGGCCTGGTTCTTCGGCGACGAAAGACCGATGATCGGCGTTTTCCACGAGCGCCCCATCCTGCGCGCCATCGGCACATCCGCCTTCGTGGGGCTGTGCGTTTCGGTGCTGGCCGTCGGGGTCGGCACCACCAACGCCTTTCTGTTCAACCGCTACGAATTCCGTGGGCGGGGGCTGTTATATGTTCTGATGCTTCTGCCGCTGGTCATTCCGGGGATCGTGCTCGGTATCTCGATCCTCGTGTTTTCCTCCACCGTCGCCAATGCCGCCTGGGACATCGCCAATCTGGACCTTCAGGCATTGCGCCCCGGACTGGTGCTGGTGGTGCTGGGGCAGTTCTCGTTCATCACCACGATCGCGACGCTGGTGATCGCCGCACGGCTTCAGAAATTCGACCGCACGCTGGAAGAGGCCGCGCTCAACCTTGGCGCCGGGCGCCTGACGGCGGTGCGCACCATCACCATTCCGTTCCTCATGCCCGCCATTGTCGGCGCCTTCGTGGTGGCGTTCCTGATGAGCTTCGAGAATTTCAACACGACGCTGATGCTGGTGGGCTCCGACGCGCCGCTGACCATCGCCATGTTCGACCGTCTCAAGGAAGGATCGACACCGTTGCTCAATGCCGTATCGCTTCTGTTGATGCTGGGATCGAGCCTGCTGGCGCTGGTGATGATCGTGTTCCAGCGCCGCTAGCGCGCGCAAATCTTGCCCCTGCATCCGGCCAGTTCCGGGACACGGGGTTGAAAGACCGTTTCTTGGCTGCCATATGGCCCGCATATCGAAAAATCATGTCGGCTTAACCCATTTCATTGGGCTGGGAGGCTTTGTTTGACTGACAAAATCGTTGCTGAAAACCTTTCCAAGGTGTTCGGAGACGACCCGGATGAGGCGCTCGAACTCATCCGCAATGGCAAGACCAAGGACGAGGTTCTTGCACAAACCGGACAGACGATCGGGGTTCACTCCGTCGATTTTTCCGTCGCCGAAGGCGAGGTCTTCGTCGTGATGGGCTTGTCCGGCTCCGGAAAATCCACCCTTGTGCGCATGCTGAACCGCCTCATTGATGCCAGTGACGGCGCCATCTATCTGGACGGCGAGGATGTCTGCACCGCCAATGCTTCGGCGCTGCGCAGGCTGAGGCTTGAAAAGATCACCATGGTCTTTCAGCACTTCGCACTGTTCCCGCACAAGACCGTACTCGAAAATGTGGAATACGGGCTCAAGATCGCCGGGGTCGCCCCGGATGAGCGTCGCGACCGCGCCCGTGATGCGCTGGACAAGGTCGGGCTTTCGGCCTGGGGCGACAGCCGGCCGGCGGCCCTCTCGGGCGGCATGCAGCAGCGCGTCGGGCTGGCGCGCGGCCTCGCGGTCGATCCCGAAATCCTTTTGATGGACGAGCCCTTCTCGGCGCTCGATCCGCTCATTCGCCGGGACATGCAGAACGAATTGCTGGCCCTCCAGCGCGAGTTGAAGAAGACGATCGTCTTCATCACCCACGATCTCGACGAGGCGCTGACCCTGGGCGACCGGATCGCCATCATGAAGGAAGGCCGCTTCGTTCAGGTTGGCACGGCGGAAGAGATCGTCGGCAACCCGGCGGATGACTATGTCGCGGCCTTCACACAGGATATCGACCGGGCGCGGGTGTTCGATGCGCAAAGGGTCATGGATGTCCCCGAGGCGCTCGACCTCGATCGCGATGACCCTTCCACCGCACGCCAGCGGCTTGACGACCTTCGCCGCGACAGCCTGCATGTCCTGGCCAAGGGCGAACTTGCCGGGATCGTCACCCGCCGCTCGCTCGCCCAGGTCGAAGGCCGGCGCGGCGCGTCCCTCGGAGATGCGCTGCAGAGTGAAACCCCGACCGCGCGGCCCGATACACGGCTCTCCTCGCTTTACGGCGCCTGCCGCTCGGGCCTGCCGGTCGCAATCATCGACGACAGCGGCGAATTCGTCGGCGTGGTCACACCCGAAGCCGTGTTCGACCTTCTCGCACAGGACAACAGCACGCCACGCGCGCCGGACGCCCACGCGGACGAGGGTTCCGCGGATGCGGCACCTGCGCTTTCGGCGTGAACGGGGGACTGACCATGTGGCAACCATCCGACAGCTTTGAAATCCCGCTCGACGCCTGGGTCGAGGCCGCCATCAAGGGTTGGCTCGTGCCAAATTTCCGCGAGGTCTTTCAGGCCATCCAGGCCCCGATCTCGCTGGTGCTCCAAGGTTTCGACAATAGCCTGCAGGCCATCCCCATGCCGGTCTTCGCCATCGTCCTCGCGCTTGTCGCCTGGAAAGTGGCCAGCCGTGGCCTGGCGCTCTTCACCCTTGTCAGCCTGGCGGTGGTCGATCTGATCGGTGTCTGGTCGCAAACCATGACCACGCTGGCGATGATCCTGACCGCGGTGCTGTTCTGCGCGCTTGTGGGCGTGCCCCTCGGCATTGCGGCAGCGCGGCGAGACGGGTTCGAAAAGGGCATCCGCCCGGTGCTCGATATCATGCAGACGATCCCGCCCTTCGTTTACCTCGTGCCGATCGTGATGCTGTTCGGCGTCGGCATGACGCCGGGGATCATCGCCACGATCATCTTTGCGCTGCCGCCCATCATCCGCCTTACCAATCTGGGCATTCGCTCGGTTCCCGCCGACCTGATCGAGGCCGCCTATGCCTTCGGCTCCTCGCCAAGGCAGGTGCTCTGGGAGGTCCAGTTGCCGCTGGCGCTGCGCACCATCATGGCGGGGCTGAACCAGACCCTGATGCTGGCCCTCTCCATGACCGTGATCGCGGCCCTGATCGGCGCGGGCGGGCTTGGCCTGACGGTCTATACCGGGCTGGGGCGGCTCGATGTGGGGGCGGCCACCGAAGGCGGCCTCGGAATCGTGCTGCTGGCGATGATCCTCGACCGGATCACGCAGGCGCTCGGCAGCGACGCGACCCCGCAATCGCCGGGGCTGCTGGAGACGCTGAAATCGTTCTTTCGCAAACGGGCACCGGCAGCGGCGTCACACGGCTGACGGCGACGCGCGCCCGTGACATTCATCCCATGTGGTCATGCGCTGCCGGCATGACCGCTGATCCGCCCCCGGCGCGCGAAACGCCGGTGTGGCAACAACCTCAGAAGAAGGAGGACTTTCGCGATGATCAACAAGAAAGCGATCCTGAAAACGACGACCACGATGGCCTTTGCCGCCCTTGTGGCCATGCCCACCACGGCACCCGCGCAGGACAGCATGCCTGGCGAAGGCGTCAGCATCGACATGGCGCGCGCCAGCTGGGATACCGGCTGGTGGCAGGCCGAAATCTACAGCCAGATGCTTCAGGAGCTGGGCTACGAGGTGTCGCGCATCACCACGCTCGACAACCCGCCCTTCTACCAGACCGTGGCGCAGGGCGATGTGGACCTTTGGGTCAACGGCTGGTTCCCGCTGCATAATTCCTACGAGGACGCCTTTGAAAACGGCGCCGAGAAAATCGGCTATGTCGCCAAGGGCGGTGCGCTTCAGGGCTACCTGATCGACAAGAAGACCGCCGAAGAGCATGACATCACCTATGTCTCGGACATCACCAAGGACGAGAACCAGGAACTGTTCGACGCCGATGGCGACGGCAAGGCCGATCTTGTCGCCTGTCCGCCGGGCTGGGGCTGTGAAACGGTGATTTCTCACCATTTCGAAGCCTATGACTGGGGCGACGATTTCAACGCCATCAAGGCGGGGTATTCCGCGTCCATGGCTGACGCGCTTGGCCGCTTTCAGAACGAAGAGCCGATCTTCTTCTACACCTGGACCCCGAACTGGACCGTGGGCGAACTGGTGCCGGGCGAAGACGTGGTCTGGCTTCAGATGAAGGAAACCAAGCTGCCCGAGGATCAGGCTAATCTGGTCGATGCCACCACCGTTGAGAGCCTCGAAGGCTGCCGCGGCGAACAGCCCTGTGATCTGGGCTGGCCCGCCAACGACATCCGGCCTGTGGCGAATTCGGATTTCCTGGAAGAGAACCCGGCAGCCGCCGAGCTTCTGCGCCAGGCCAGCATTCCGATCGGCGCGATCTTCGATCAGAACGCCATGATGAACGAAGGTGCGGACAGCCCGGAAGATCTTGAAGAGCAGGCCGCTTCCTGGATCGAGAACAACCGCGACAAGGTCGACGGCTGGCTCGATGCCGCACGCGACGCGGCCAGCATGTAACGGCGATGCGCGGGCCGGGATTTCAACATGGAGTCCCGGTCGCCCCGCCGATTTGCAAATGCCTGCGCGCCCATAGGTGCGCAGGCATTTTTTTGTGGCACCCCAGCCCTCGGCGCGATCCGGCATCAGGGATGAATCGCTCGTCAGTCCCAGCACACTCGCATAGAACCAATGGGTAACATGCCGGCACGCCGAGGCGAAGCCGGTCCCGATCCAAGGAAACGAGGCCGCCCGTGACCACACCATCCGCCCCGCCCCGTCCGATTGCCGCCGTCATCGCCCCAATTCTTAAAGATGATCGCGTCCTTTTGGTGCGCCGGGCCAACCCCCCGAATGCGGGCCGCTGGAGCTTTCCGGGCGGCAAGATCGAACAAGGCGAGACGATCAGCAATGCGGCGCTGCGTGAGCTTTTCGAAGAAACCGGCATTCGGGCCGAGGCGCTGCATGTTTTCACCGCTTTCGATGTGTTCGAGCGGGACGGCCAAGGCACGCCTGGACGCCATTTCATATTGATCGCAGTGCTGTGCCGATGGATTTCCGGAGATCCCGTGGCTGGCGACGATGCGCTTGATGCGCGCTGGTTCCACCTCGAAGACCTTGAGCAGGGCGATGTCGCGTTCAGCCCCAATGTCGCAAGGGTCGCCCATGAAGCCATGGCGCTGAACCTGAACCTGAAATAAAGCCCCCGAAAACAAAGATGCCCGCCAGAACCGGCGGGCATCCTTTTCTACATGATCGCAGTGCTTACTGCACACATTCGCGCAGCGCTTCGGCATCCGGACCATCGGGCGTGCGCCCCAGGTTGAAGGGTGCCGACGCATCGCGCCATTTGGCGTAGTCGTTCAGGTATTCCACCATGCTCAGATAGACCTTCGCCGAATTCGGATTGGCGCAGGCGGTCTCGACGATCACCTCGTTGGCCATTTCCTGAACGCGGGCCAGCGTCTCGTCGTCATAGCGGTTGATCTCGACGGCCTCCTCGAATTTCGAATAGGCTTCGGTGGCGCGCTTCTCGGTGAAGGCCAGCGACCACACCAGCGTCGCATCCGCCGCAATCTGAAGCTTCTCTTGCGTCTCGGGGCTCAGCGCATCCCATGCGGACTTGTTGATCATCACGCCGAACACCGATGCGGACTGGTGCCAACCGGGCGTCGCCCAGTAATCGGTGACCTGCTGGAAACCAGCCGACCAGTCGACATTCGGGGTCGAAAACTCGGCCCCGTCGATCACGCCGCGCTCAAGCGACTGATAGATTTCGCCGCCCGCCATGGACACCTGGTTGCCGCCGAGGCGCTCAAGCAGTTTGCCCTGCTCAAGGCCCGACAGGCGCAGGCGCTTGCCTTGCAGGTCGTCCAGGCTGACGATCGGTTCGTTGGTGCGAAAGCCGGATTCGTTGTTGGTCACGCCGTAAGGCAGATAGACCATGCCGTAATTGCCGTAGATCTCGTTATAAAGATCGGCACCGCCCCATTGCTGGATCCAGTTCACATAGTCGACGGCGTTGAACAGGCTGGGCGTTGTGGCCAGCGGCGAAAACGCCGCATCGCGTCCGGCCCAGTAACCGGGCCAATCGGCACCGGCTTGGATGGTGCCGGATTCGACCGCGCCAAAGACCTCGCCCGACGGAACGATCGCGCCGCCTTCGAAGAATTCGATGGTCAGCTCACCGGCGGTCAGCTTGTTGGCGAGATCGACGAAATGCCGGTCGGTCTCGATCAGTTCCAGCGACGACGGCCAGGTCGTCGTCATGGTCCAACTCTCCTGCGCGGTCGCCTGGGCGGCCAACGCGCCTGCCGCGCTTGCGGCGAAAAAAATTGCTTTGATGGTCATCAATCTTCTCCCTTTCATGGTTTAGAAGTTATTTCGAATACAAAACGTCCGGCAGCCACGTGACGAGCGCCGGGAAAACCGCGACAAGCACACACATCACAAGGATGAGCCCGATAAACGGGAGCACGCCACGGACGATCGCACCTGTGCGCACCTCGCGTGGGGCAATGGCGCGCAGATAAAACAACGCATAACCGAATGGTGGCGTCAGGAACGATGTCTGCAGCACGACCGCCATCAGAACGACGAACCAGAGCAGGTTGACGTCCGGCATCTCCTGGATGATCGGCAGGAAGATCGGGAAGGAAAGCAACACGATCCCGGTCCAGTCAAGAAACGCCCCCAGGATGAAAACGATCCCCATCATCACGGTGATCAGCATCCAGGGCTCCATCTCCATCGCGCGGATGAGTTCCTGCGTGGCGCGCAGGCCGCCGGTGATGTTGAACACCCCGGTAAAGGCCGTGGCACCCACAACGATGAACAGGATCATCGCCGATGTCCGCCCGGTTTCCAGCATCGCCCCGTAAAAGGTGTTCAGCCGGAACTTGCCGCGCAGGATGACAATCAGCAGCGCCAGTGCCGCACCGATTGCCGACGCCTCGGTCGCCGTCGCGATCCCCGCCAGCAGCGAGCCGAGGATGCCGAAAATCAGGACCAGCGGCGGCAGCGCTTCCAGCAGCAACATCCGGAACAGCGCGCCGCGGCCGATCTTTTCATCCGGTTCGACCGCCGGAGCCAGGTCCGGGCGGAACACCGAAATCACGTAGACATAAAGCGCATAGCTCAGCCCCAGAAGCACACCCGGAAGCATCGAGCCTGCGAACAGCTCACCCACCGACAGCGGCGAATAACTGGCCATCAGGATCAGCATGATCGACGGCGGGATCAGGATGCCAAGGCAACCCGACGCCGCGATCACCCCGGTGGTCAGCGATTGCGCATAGCCATATTGCAGCATCGGGCGCAGGGCCATCACGCCCATCACGGTGATCGAGGCCCCGATGATGCCCGTGGTCGCCGCCAGCAGGATCGAAATGAACACCACCGCCAGAGCCAGCCCCCCGCGCACCCGGCTCAGAAGCAGGCGCAGGGTTTCGAACATTCGGTCCGTCACGCCTGAATCCGACAGGAACCGCGCCATCAGCACGAAGAGCGGGATCGCGATCAGCGTGTAATTGTCCAGCACATCGCCAAAAATGCGGTTGATCATGATGCCAAGCACCATCGGCTTGCCCGCGATGATCGCGGTCAGCACGGCAGTGCCGCCCAGAACAAAGGCCAGCGGATGCCCGAGGAACAGGCCCGAGATCAGCAGGCCGAACATCAGGACGGCAATGAGTTCGGGATTCATTCAGCGGCCTCCTGCCGGTCGAAGATCAGTTTGATGACCTCGGCGATCCCTTGCAGCAGCAAAAGGGCCGCCGCCAGGCACATCGCCATCTTGAGCGGATAAACCGGCATCTGGATCGCGCCATATGTAACCTCGCCCTGGGCCCAGGACCGCGCCGCGAACTCCCATGAGCGGGTCAGGAACACCCAGGCGAAGGGGAAGAAGAAAATCACATAGCCCAGCAGTTCTGTCACCCGCTGCGCCCCCCGGCCCAGCTTTTCGGTGATGATGTCCACCCGGACATGAGCCTTGTAGCGCAGGGCATAACCACCCAGCATGACGAAATAGAAGCCAAACATCTGCTTCGAGATATCAAAAGCCCACCGGGTCGGCTCGTTGAAGACATAGCGCAGGACGACATCGTAAATGATGATCGCCGCGAACCCGATCGCAATGACCGAGACGATCCGTCCCACGATCTCGTTAAGCCCGCTTATCGCGCGCACTATCATGAAGTTGCCCTCCCCGAGCGGTATCACTTCGCCAGAATCGTTAACCGGACTGAACCACTCACAGACGGGCCGAGACTGGAGTGATTCAACACGGAGTTCAAGCGGCTGGGTGCGCAATTGCATACAGGCCGTGGCGTCAACCACTCCGCAGCGGTTTCACCTTGCCGGGATGGCTGCCGCTGGGCGCTCCAGCGTCGCTCAGGCGGCCAGCTCGCGGCTCAATCTGCGGCTGATCGCCAGCGATCCCAGCGACAGCGCAAGGCACCATGCACCCATGAAAAGGCATTGTGTGGGAAAGTCGGTTCCGGCGTCGATCAAGATACCGGTCAGGCCGGGGCCGATTGCGGTCGACACCACCATGACCGTTGTCGCCAGCGCCCGGATCGCGCCCAGATGCAGCGTGCCATAGGCCACCGGCAGCAACACGCCCCACAGCGCCCCCGCCATGCCTTGGGTGATGCCGATCACCCCCAGTGCCACATGCCAGGCGACAACCTCCTGCGCAGGCCAGATCAACGCGATCCCCAGGCCCATCGGCAACAGCAGCACAGGCAGCAGGTTCTGCGCCCCGAAGCGGTCCGCCGCCCAGCCAGCCGCAAAGGCGGCAGCCACCGCGCTGGTCGCATAGGCCGAATACCCTGGCGCCATGGCCACCAGCGTCCAGCCCTTCACATCGGCCACATGCACCTGGTGAAAGAAGACGACGGTGCCGATGAAACCCGGCGTCAGCAGAATCGGCATCAATGCGGGCAACAGCCAATGGCGCGCCGCGTCCCGCCGACTCCATTGGCGCCCCATCAGCCCGGGTCTCGCGCCGTCGCCTTCGGCGCCCTCGGGCGCGCGCCCTTCGCCCAGCAGAAGCCACAGCAGCGGCGCGACCACCAGCACCAAAAGCACCGCGACGCCGGTCCATGTGGGCCGCCAGCCGATCCCGGCAATCGCCAGCACCGCCAGCAGCGGGATCACGATCTCTCCGGCCGGATGGCCGAGACTGGTGATCGCCACCGCCTGTCCGCGCCGCGCCTCGAACCAGCGCCCCATCGCGGTCATCGCCATGTGGCTGAACATGCCCTGCCCGCAGAACCGCAAAAGAAAGATGCACAGGCCCAAAAGCCAGATGTCGCGCGCCATCGCCATGCCCAGCGCTGCCAGCGCAAAACCCAGCGCGATCGCCGGGGCAAGCCGCGACAGGCGCATGGTATCAACGATCGACCCGCGCGAGAACAACAGCGCCGCCGACGCCAGCGTGGCCACCGTGTAAAGGCTGCCCCAGCCGCCGTCGCTCAGCCCGTATTCATCCTTGATCGCACCGGCGAACAGCGAAATGAACCACGTCTGCCCAAAGGCCGAGGCGAAGGTCAACAAGACCCCGCCCGCCAGCCAGCGCATGTTCTCGCGCAGGAATGTCAGCATGTCGGTTCAGTCGCGTCGCCCGTGCCGGAGTCCTGCCTCATCGCATGATCAGAACCGGCACGCGGCAGGATCGCAGCATCTCGGTCGTGGTCGAACCGATCACCAGGTTGCGCACGCGCGAATGCCCATAGGCGCCCATCACCAGCAAGCCATGCTCGCCCTGAAGGATGATCTCACCCAGAACCGCTTCCGGATCGCCGCTGCGGATCTCGATCTCCGCATCGCTGCCCCCCGCCTTCAGCGTGGCATGCGCATCCTCGAGCGCCTTGCGCATTTCGGGCGTCTCCCGGCCCGCAAAGACCAGCGCCACGGTCAGCCCCACGAAAAGCGGGCTGCGGGCGATGTAATCCACCGCCTTGAGCGAGGACGCCCCGCCATCAAAGGCCACCAGAACCTTTTCCACGGGCTTGAATGCGCGGTTGGCGATGAAAACCGGCTTGTGGCTGGCGCGCACGATCCGTTCCAGGTTGGAGCCAAGATGCTCCATCGCCAGCGCCGCCGCCTCGCCGCGCTTGCCGATCACGATCATCTCGCCGCTTTCTTCCTTGGCGGTGACGGTCTCGACCAGATCACCCTGGCGCAAACGCGTTTCGACCTCGATGTCGCCATCGCCTTCGACAATCGCCCTTGCGTCATCAAGGATCGCGCGCCCGTGCTCATGCGCCAGCTTGGCGCGCGCCTCGTCCAGTTCGGTCAGCTGCGCCAGAAGCGCGGTGCGCGCACCCAGCCGGATCGCGCCGCTCAGGTCCTGGTTTTCGACCCTGTCGCGGCGGCCCATGACGTGATAGATTTTCACCTTCCACGCGTTCTTCCCTGCGATCCAGGCGGCGTGGTGGCAGACGCTTTCGGAATAGGCCGAGCCATCAACAAGGGCGATCAGGGTATTGGTACTCATGGATCCGTTCCTTTTCAGTGGCCCAGCAGGCGATCCATCGCCCCCGGCTTGTCATGAATGGCCAGCCGGTCGACAATGGTTTCCGAGGCCTCGTTCATGCCGATGATCTCCACATCGGCCCCCTCGCGACGGAACTTGAGCACGGCCATGTCCACCGCCGCAACCGATGAAATGTCCCAGATATGGGCGCGGCTCACATCAATCGTCACTTTCTCGGGCGCTTCCTTGAAGTCGAATGCCTTCATGAAATCCTCGACCGAGGCGAAGAACAGCTGCCCCTCTACGTGATAGGTGCGATGCATGCCATCCGCCGTGATCTCGGTACGCACGCGAAAGAGTTGCGCGATCTTCCAGGCAAAGAAGATGCCCGACAACAGCACGCCCACCAGCACGCCAATGGCCAGGTTATGGGTGTAGACCACAAAGAACACCGTCGCCAGCATCACGATCGAGGACGAGCGCGGATGCTCGCGCAGCGACTTGATCGACGACCACGAAAACGTGCCGATCGAAACCATGATCATGATCGCCACCAGCGCCGCCATCGGAATCATGGCAACGATGTCCCCGACCACAACCACCATCGCCAGAAGATAGACGCCGGCGGCAAAGCTGGACAGCCGCCCGCGCCCACCGGATTTCACGTTGATGATCGACTGCCCGATCATGGCGCAGCCCGCCATCCCGCCGATGAATCCGGTCGCGGTATTGGCCAGCCCCTGACCCACGCATTCCTGGTTGCGGTCGCTGGTGGTGTCGGTCAGATCATCGACGATCTGTTGCGTCATCAGGCTTTCCAGCAGGCCCACCACGGCCACGGCGATGGAATAGGGCATGATGATCCGCAGCGTCTCGAATGTCAGCGGAATGTCGGGGATCAGGAAGATCGGCAAGGTATCGGGCAACTGGCCCATATCGCCGACCGTGCGCACCTCCCAACCCATGGCGACCGTCAGCAGGGTCAACACGATGATCGTGACCAGCGGCGACGGAACCGCCGTGGTGATGCGCGGGAAAAGATAGATGATCGCCAGCCCGCCCGCGACAAGCGCATAGGTCAGCATCGGCACTTTCGACGGGTCGAGCTCGGGCAATTGCGCCATGAAGATCAGGATCGCCAGCGCATTGACGAACCCCGTCATCACCGAGCGCGACACGAACCGCATCACGTAGCCCAATCGCATGAACCCCGCGCCGATCTGCAACAGCCCGGCCAGAACGGTGGCCGCCAGCAGGTATTCCAACCCGTGATCGCGCACCAGCGTGACCATCAACACCGCCGTCGCCGCCGTCGCCGCCGAGATCATCCCCGGCCGTCCGCCGGTGATCGCGGTGATGACCGCGATCGAGAAACTGGCATAAAGCCCCACCTTGGGGTCGACCCCGGCAATGATCGAAAAGGCGATCGCCTCGGGAATCAGCGCCAGCGCGACGACGAGGCCGGACAAAAGATCGCCACGGATATTGCCGGTCCATTGGCGGCGGTATTGGGAAAGAGACATCATGAAAGTTTGTTATCCTGGGGCCGCGCGGCTGTGCCTGCGGTCTTGTTGCCGTTTGGTCTGGTGCGGGTTTTGGTTGTCCGGCGGATCGGCGGCCGGAAGAGCCAGCCGGGGATCGCACCCGGCTCCATGCGTGTCGCGATGGGCTATAGTCGCTTCTCTGGCGAATGCCAAGTTGCGAAACCCATGTTTCGCCGTCCCTGCCCGGATCGCTTGTGCGCTGCGTCTAGTCGCGGTCTTTGGGGGCGGGGCGCATCGTCGCCACCAGCTCCGCCACCGTCACCCCGAACTTGCGCATCTGGGAGCGGTTCATGATCGCGCCGTCGCGCGTCAGGTAAAGCCAGTCGGTCACATCCAGAACATGCCCGCCGGATTCCTTTGGCAGAACGATCCTGTAACGCATCTTTACCGTCGATCCCGAAATCCACCCCTGCGCCACGCCACGGATATCGTCGGCCGTCGCGCTGAAGCGGCCGGCCTTGCCCAGCGTGATGTGCCAGGCGCGCGCCTGCTGACTGCCGTTGGAATAGGTGAAATCCTCGCGCAGAATGCCGCGATCACCGTCCCATTCGCCCGCCATCTGCGCGACGAAACTGTTGGTCATCCGCCCATTTGGGCCAAAGATCACCCCTTCCGAAAGGATCTCGCCCGAAAGATGCTCTTGCAGCGAAAAGGCCGGTGCGCCCTGTGCATACTCGCGCGGCTTCTGACTGCGGAAACTGAGGAACCGCGCCCGCACGAACAGCGCGCCAAGGATCAGTGCCAGAAAGGCGGCCAGCGCGCTCATGCCGGCTGCGCCTCTGTCGGCAGGCGGAACACCAGCACCAGCGCAGCCAGTTTCAGAATGCAGGGCAGCACCGCGTAAGAAAAGTTCAGCATACTCAAAGCACCTTCATCGTTGATTTCTCCGGGGGCGAAGCCGCTCCCCTCCAGCAGCGGCAGCACCGCGAAAGCGGCAAGCGCAAGACCCAGTTTTCCCGCAAAGGACCAGATCCCGAACGCCATCGAGGCCTTGAGCCCCGCCCGCGTCAGCGCAACCGAGAACATGGCAGGCAGGATCACCATATCCGCCCCCAGCGCCGCCCCCGACGCCACGCAGATCACAGCGAAACCGATCAGGTTGCCTGGTTCCAGAAAGGCCGCGCCGATAAAGCCCAGGATCGCGAGCGGCATCGCCAACAGCAGCGTCGGGCGCGACCCGATCCGCTGGCTCATTCTCGCCCAGAGCGGCACGCTCAGCCCCGCGCTCAGGAAAAACACGATCAGAAGCGGCCCCGCCATGCCCTCAAGCTGCAAACGGTCCTCGACGAAGAACAGGAACAGCGTCGAGGTGATCGCCACCGGCAGGCTGTTGACCAGCGCCAGCGCCAGCAGCCTCAGCGCCCCGGCCTCGCCAAGCCCCTCCAGCGACAGGCGATCGCCCAGCACCGCGGGGCGCCGCCATGCGGGCCGCGTGAGCAGCGCCACCGCCACCGCCAGCGCGCCAAGGAACAGGCCAAAGGCCGGATAGCCACGCTCCCCCGCGCCAAGCCCCATGAGGATCGCGGGCGCAATCGCCGCGATCACCACGCCCGCCAACATCCCCGCCTCGCGATAGGCGGCCAGCGTCATCAGCTCTTGGGGTGTGCCCTCGCGCGCCAAAGTCGCGCTGCGCCCATAAAGCAGGATCATGCCCAGGCTGTAGGCCGAGAAGAGCAGCACCAGGATCGCGATCAGCTGCATCACCACATGCGGCCCGGATTCAAGCATGAACAACAGCGGGAACCCAACCGCCAATCCGCCCGCCGCCAGCATCGCGAACAGGCTTTGCGCGCGCGGCCAGCGGTCGATCGCCCAGCCGATCAACGGATCCTGCACAAGATCGATCAGCCGGATCACCAACAGCACGGTGCCGATGACCCCCAGCCCGATCCCCAGATTGACCGAGGCAAAACGCGGCAGATGGATGTAAAGCGGGATGCCGGCCGCCGCCAGCATCATCGCGTAAAGGCTGACGCGCGGATAGCGCATCACTCGCCCTTCAATGCGCGGGTGAAACTTCTCGAACGGCTGTTCTCGCCCAGGAAGATCCGCATGAACCCTTCCTTTATGCCGGGATGCGCCACCATGCAGACCCGCCGGTCATTACGCCAGAACGCGACCCTGTCGGGGCCATCCGACACCGCCGCATAGCGGTCGCCCTTCTGCACATCCCGGAAACACTGCGCAAACTGGTCGCGCACCGGCAGAGGCGCGCCGGTGCGGCGCAATTCGCGCATGGTGCCCTCGATCAGATCATAGGCCGTCAGGTTGCGCCGGTATTCCAGTTCCAGCCCGAAATCCTCGCTCCAGTCCAGCGGCGCGCCGTCCTGCGTGTAAAGCCGCGCCTCGTAAAGCGGAAAGCCGATAAAGCGATAGATGGCCGCACCGCGCAGCTCCGCATCCTCCAGCACCGATTTGACAATCGAGGCCGGGGCCATGGCCGGGCAAACCAGCAACGCCGCGATCAGCACCGCCTTACGCATGGGCCAGCTCCACCTGCACCACATCGGTATGGCGCACCGCGAAGGAGGCCGCGCAGATCTCGAGATAATATTTCCAGTTTCGAAAGAACGCCTCGCCATGACCCATTTCGGCGATCCGCCGCTTCTGGGCGCTCAGGCTCTCGGACCAGCTCCGGCAGGTCCGCGCGTAATCCTGGCCAAAGGCGAAACTGTCGCGCAGCTCCAGCCCCGCATCAGCAGCCTGGCGCGCGATCACCTTGTCCGACAACAGCATGCCGCCGGGAAACACGTATTGGCGGATATAATCCGACGACGCCGCATAGCGCTCATAGAACGCGTCGCTTACGGTGATCGCCTGCAACACCACCCGGCCACCTTCGGCCAGGTTCTTCTTGAGCATCGCGAAATAGCTTGGCCAATAACGCGCACCGACCGCCTCGATCATCTCGATCGAGACGATATTGTCATATTGCCCCGCCACGTCGCGATAATCCCGCAGCTGGATATCGGCGCGCCCGTCCAGGCGGCACTGGGCATAGGCATGCTGGTTGCGTGAGATCGTCACCCCGGTGACATCGCGCCCCTCACCCACGGCCTGCTCGGCAAATCCGCCCCAGCCGCAACCGATCTCCAGAACCCGCTCGCCCTCCCCGAGCCGCGACAGCACGCGGGCGTTCTTGCGAGTCTGTGCTCGGCCCAGATCATCATCTTCTTGCGTGTCGAACAGCCCCGCCGAATAGGTCATCCCCTCATCCAGCCACAGGCGGTAGAACTCGTTGCCCACATCGTAATGGGCGCGGATATTCCTTTGCGCCCCGCGCCTGGAATTGGCGCGCAGCACCCCGTCCACCAGACGGAATTTCGCCCGGTTCAGCAGACTGCCGTGATCGTAGGCGCCGACATGATCGCGGTTGCGCATCGCCAGCTGCGTCAGCCCCTCGACCGAGGGCGTATCCCACAGCCCCGCGACATAGGTCTCGCCCAGCCCGACCTGACCATGCGCCGCCATCGCCGAGACCGCCGCCCAGTCATGGATGACCATCTCGGCCTCGGGGCCGGAACTGCCGAAGTGATGGCACTCGCCCTCGGGCGTGCGCAGCGTCAGCCGTCCGTCACGCAGGCGTTCGCAGGTCGACAGGAATTCCGCTCTCAGGGCCTTGTTCGTGAAACGCAATCTCGCTTCCTTTCGTGTGATCCTGTGCATTGATCCCGCGCACGATCCGCATCGCACTGGCGATGCCGTCCTCGTGGAAACCATGCCGGTTATAGGCGCCCGCAAACCATGTGCGGTTGCGGCCCTGCATCTCGCGGATGCGCCGCTGCGCGCGCAATGCCGCCTTGTCGAAAACCGGGTGTGCAAACGTGACCTCGTCATAGATCGACTCGGCCGGGATTTCGCGCGACGGGTTCAGCGTGACGAAAAGCGGGTCGCTTTCAGGAATGCCCTGCAAGCGGTTCATCCAGTAGGTGACTCCGATCGCGCCACCTTGCGAGCGATAGACCCAGCTTGACCAGCAGGCGCGCCGCCGGGGCATCTGACCGGGGTCGCAATGCAGCACCGCGTGGTTGTCCTGATAGCGGATGTCGCCCAGCGCCGCGGCCTCGTCCTCGCTGGCGTCACCGCCAAGGATCGCCAGCGCCTGATCCGAATGACAGGCCAGCACCACTTCGTCGAAAGGGGTCTCCCCGGCGCCCGGCGCCATCACCCTCACGCCGCAAGGTCCACGCGTGATACGCGCAACCGGCGCATCAAGATGTATATCGCAGCCCCGCGCCTCAAGCGCGGCCTGAAGGCGGCTCACATATTCGATGCTGCCGCCCTTCACCGTCCACCACTGATGCTGCCCCGTTCCGGCCAGAAGCGCGTGATTGCGGAAAAACTGCACCAACGAGCGCGCCGGAAAGCGGTCCACCTCCTCTGTCGGGGTCGACCAGATCGCGCCGCACATCGGCAAAAGGTAATTGTTGCGAAACCAGCCCCCGAGACCCAGCTCGTCCACCAGTTCACCGATGGTCTTCTCGTCGTCCATCGCCGCCGCCTCGGCGCGTTTGCCAAACCGCAGGATATCGGCGATCATGCGATAGAATTGCGGACGCATGAGATTGCTTTTCTGCGCTGTCATCGAGCTCAGATTGCTCAGGCTGTATTCCAGCCGGCCATTGTCGATGCTCGCGCCAAAGCTCATCTCGCTTTTGATCACTGGCACATCGAGTTCCCGGAACAGGCCGGTCAGAAAGGGATATGTCGCATAGTTGAACACGATAAAGCCAGTATCGACCGGTTGATCCCCGTTCTTGCCCGCCATCACCGTGCGCGCATGCCCGCCCAGACGCGGGGCGGATTCAAAAATCGTGACATCGTGATCCGAAGACAGGTAATAGGCGGCCGAAAGGCCCGAAATGCCGCCCCCGATAATGGCGATCTTCTTTCGGGGAAACTGCGCTTGGTCGAACATCCGGGCCTCGTTTATTCCTCTGAGTGTTCATCTGTTACGAGGGCCGATAACGCATGGATCAAAAAATACCGCCACGACAAGGGGGTTGCCCGGTTTCACCGCGCTTTGCCCCTCATGCGCCCGCGGGTGATCCGCAGGGGGGCGCGGCACGTAACACCCCCATGAATATCGAACACATTCAGGGCCAGACCTATCATGCGCGCCGCGGCGGGGTGGTGAACGCATTCCGCTACGGCGTCGATTACGTCATGCTCGACCCGGAATCGGGCCGTTTGCCGAGGCTGATTTCGCGCAACCGCTTCAACCTCTGGTCCCTGCGCGACAGGAATCACGGCGGGCCGCGCGGGGCCGGGCGCGGGTCGGTGTGGTTTCGCGAAGTGCTCGCCGAACACGGGCTCGATCCCGACACGGTCGATATCCGCCTGCTCACACAGCCCGGCTACCTTTGGTTCCACTTCAACCCGGTCAGCTTCTGGATCGCCCTGCGCGACGGTGCGCCCTGCGCCTTCGTGGCCGAGGTGAACAACACCTTCGGGGACCGCCATTGCTATTTCTGCGCCCATCCCGATTTCCGCCCGATCAAGGCGTCCGACACGATCACGGCGCGAAAGCTCATGCATGTCTCA
The DNA here is from genome assembly GCA_964570675.1 of uncultured Roseovarius sp. Classification (GTDB taxonomy): domain Bacteria; phylum Pseudomonadota; class Alphaproteobacteria; order Rhodobacterales; family Rhodobacteraceae; genus Roseovarius. Next base: position 26,359 of record CAZMZS010000006.1, read on the forward strand.
CCGTTTCAGCAGGTCGCAGGACGGTATCGGTTCAACTTCAGCTTCTCCGAGCACGCCATCGCAATCCGCATTTCCTATGAGAACGGCGATCAGGGCGTGCTGGCAACCCTGACCGGAAAGCGCGCGCCCGCGACGAACCGCTCGCTTCTCTGGGCGGCGCTGCGCCGCCCGACAGGGGCGTTGCGGGTTCTGGCGCTGATCCACTGGCAGGCGGTGATCCTTTACTTCAAACGCGCGCCCTTCCTGCGCCCGCCCCCTGCCCCCGACACATTGCTGTCCGACAGCCAGACCTTCAGGGAGCCCACCAAATGAGCGCCATCGCGGGAAAGACATACTGGCTGATCGGCGCCAGCGAAGGGCTGGGGCGTGAACTGGCCGCATTGCTTGATGCTGCGGGCGCGCGGCTGGTGCTTTCGGCGCGCAACGCCGAGCGCCTCGAAAGCCTCGCCGCCACGCTTGGCGATGCGCGCGTATTGCCTCTCGACGTGACCGATCTTGCGGCCGTGCGCGATGCCGCCGCGGATATCGGGCCGATTGACGGGCTGATCTACAATGCCGGCGCGTACGAGCCTATGCCGGCCACCAAATGGGACGGCGACGCCGCGCTGACGGTGTGCGATGTGAATTTCACGGGGGCCATGCGCGTGCTGGGCGAAATCGTGCCCCGTTTCGTCGCCGCCGGCGCGGGCGACATCACCCTTGTCGGCTCGCTTGCGGGATATCGCGGCCTGCCCTCGGCCATCGGCTACGGCGCCAGCAAGGCGGCGCTGATCAGCGTTGCCGAAACCATGCGCCATGATCTGAAAGACAGCGGCGTGACCGTTCGCATCGTCAATCCCGGCTTCATCAAGACGCGGCTGACCAACAAGAACGACTTTCACATGCCGATGCTGATGGAACCGCAAGACGCCGCGAAACGGGTGCTCAAAGCCATGCAGCGCCGCCGTTTCCGCACCGATTTCCCGGCGCCGTTTTCATGGTTCATCCGCACGCTGGTCTACCTGCCCGACCTTGTGATCTATCGCGGCCGCTAGGTGCGCGCCGTCCCGGTCAGATCCGGAACAGCGGTTGCAGCAGTCGCGGCATCACGGCGCGGAACCGCAGCGGCGCATCCGTGGCGGCAAGACAGATGCAGGCGTCGCCCGGATCGGCAATGGGGGTATGCTCCAGGTCCTCGTCCGCGATCTCGAGGTCGCCGACCCCGAAGCGCCCGGTCTCGTCGCTGAAACTGCCCTGCAACACCAGCGTCAGTTCCAACCCGTTATGGCTGTGATCGGGCACCGCCTGTCCGGGCGGGATATGGAGCAGCCGCACCGACCCGTCCTTGCCCGCATGCAGAATATCCTGGCGCACGCCCATGCCCAGCGTCTTCCAGCGCGGCGCGCGCCCCTTCAGGGCGCTCATCACCGGGCCAGGCAGCGCGCCCTTGCGCTCATACACGGGTTCAGGCGCATGAGGCTCATCAAGGCGCGACAGGATATCGGCCTTCAGCCCGTCCGAAACGGCCACCGTTTCAGCGGATTCCAGTAATGCGCCACCGATGCCCTGATGCGCCTCGAGCGCGGCGCGGCATTCGATGCACAGCGACACATGGCTCGCGATCACCATGGCGAAGGGGTAAGGCAGGTTGCCCGCGGCATAGGCGGCCAGCATGGCGTCGGGGATATGATGCGAAATGGGTTTCATGGCTTGAGCTCCCTCAACTCGTGTCTCAAGCGTTCCAGTCCAAGCCGGATACGTGACTTGATCGTGCCCAGCGGCAAACCCGTCTGGTCGCTGATTTCCTGATGTGTCAACTCGCCCATATAGGCCTTTTCTATAATCTCGCGCTGATCGTCCCTGAGCTGCCCCAGCGCCTCTTTGAGACGCCGCGATTCCTGCTCGAGTGCCAGGATCTGGCTCGCATCCGCCTCGCTGCCGGGGTCTTCATGAAGCTCCTCGGGCACCGGGCGGCGCTCGCGGCGCAGGATGTCGATCTGCCGGTTGCGTGCGATCTGGTAGATCCACGCCGAAACCTGCGCCCTGTGCGGGTCGAACATCGCGGCCTTGCGCCAGACTGTCAGCATCACGTCCTGCACGATCTCTTCCGACTGATGGGCAGACACGCCCGAACGCATGATGAATGCCTTGAGGCGGGGCGCGAAGAAATCGAACAGCGCCCCGAAGGCCTCGCTGTCCCGGTCGTCGCGAACTGCCAACATCCAGACGGTCTGCTGTGATAGTTCCGTTTTCTCTTGCGACACCTTTTTCCCTTCTTCACTGGGCATCACGGGCACAATGGGCCCGGCGCGCGAAGTATCAAGGTCAAGCATCAGCATAAACCCAATACGCAGGCGCATGTAAGTTGGATCATTTCCCCGCGCCGTTTTTTCCGCGCCTTGGGAAACGCTTCGCACAATCACCGCGCGCATGCACGCCCCGCATCCTACTCCGATGCCGAGGCGGGCAGGAAAATCCGGAAATCACTGCCCTGTCCGGGCGTCGAACTCGCACTGATCGTGCCACCGGCGCGGCTCACAAGCGTCTGGCTGATCGACAGGCCCAGCCCGGTGCCTTCGGCCTGCTTGGTGGTGAAGAACGGATCAAAAATCCGCTTCAGGACCTCGGGCGCGATGCCCTGCCCGCTATCCTCCACATGGATCACCACGCCGCCGTCCTCATCGCTGGCGCGGATCGTCAGGGTGCCGCCGCCGGGCATGGCGTGCACGGCGTTCAGAATGAGGTTCACAAGCACCTGTTGCAGCTCGGTACGGGCGATCAGAACGCCGCCGGTGCTGTCCAGATGCGTGACCACGGTGACATGCCCCGCCTCGATCTGGTGACGCGTAAGCACCAGACAGTCGCGAGCGACCTCGGCCGGAGAAATCACGTTGGCCGCGCCCGAATATTCCTCGGGCTTGGCGAATTGCAGCAGCTTCGAGACGATGGCGCTGATCCGGTAGACCTGATCGTCGATCAGGCGGAACTCGGTATCCACCTTCTCGGCCTCCGCCTGCGCCAACAGGTTTCGCGCCACTTCCAGATTGCCCTGGATCACGGCGATCGGGTTGTTGATCTCATGCGCGACGCTGGCGGTGATCTCGCCCACGGCGGCCAGCTTTTCGGACATGATCAGCCGCTCGGTGGTCTTTTCCAGCTTGCGGTTGGCCGCGCGCAGATCGCGGGTGCGCTCCTCGACCTTGCGCTCAAGGCTTTCGGCCCATTCGCGCAACTGCCGGTCGCGCTCCTGAACCTGATCCAGCAGCCCATCCAGATGGCCGGCGACCTGCGCGATCTCGCCCCTATCCTCGGCCGGTTCGTTGCGGGCCGCCAGATCCCCCGCCTCGACCCGTGCGATGGTCTGGGTCATCTTCTCAAGCGGTAAAAAGATACGCCCCGCCCAGCGCAGGAAGATCGGCACCGACAACAGCGCAATCAGCACAAACAACAAGGTGATCGTGACCACCGAATTGGTCTTGGCGGCCCGGAACGGGGCCTCCAGGAAACCGACATAGAGCATCCCGACGCGCGCACCCTTGCTGTCCGTGATCGGCTCATAGGCAGAAATATACCAGTCATTGACCACGAAGGCCCGATCCAGCCATGTCTCGCCCATGTCCAGCACCCGCTCTCTCACCGCCGCCGAGACCCGCGTGCCCAGCGCGCGCACGTTTTCGAACAGGCGCACATTGGTCGAGATCCGCACATCCTCCAGAAACAGTGTCGCGGTGCCCTGGCTGCCCTCGGGCAGGCTTTGCTCGCGGTAGACCAGCGCATTGATCGTATCAATGAAATCAAGGTTGCGGTTCAGAAGCATACCCCCGACCAGCGCGCCTTGGCCCTCATCATCTCGGCGCGGCACCGGGGCGGCGGAATGGATCACCATGCCCCGGTCCTCGACGCTGCGATCCGTGGGCACCGCCGCGCGGGTCGCCACCAGCCGGATCGCGGCCCGCTCCGACAGGCCGGGCGACAATGTATCCAGCTCGGCGCCGGTCATGATGTCCACCTCGCTGCGCCACGCGCCGTTCAGCGCGCTTTCCAGCACCGGCCAATCGTCGGGGGCGAAGCCTTCGGGACCATCCCCGCCATCGGTCAGGTAAAGAAAATCCAGCCCCAGCTTTTCGCGCTCTGCGGCCAGCAGCGCCGCCAGTGCCTCGGGATCGTCCATCGCCCGGTTCAATGCGACCGAATTCGCCAGCGCCTCCAGTCGCTCGCCCGAGTTTTCAAGCAGCCGTTGAAGATATTGATCGGCGATTGTCAGGTCGCCATTGACCTTGGTGATCAGGATCTCGTCGACCTTGCCCGCCCAGCGCAGCATCGAACTGCTCAGCAAGAGCGGCAACAGCACCAGCATCGGCAAAAGCGCGATCACCAGCAGCCTGACCCGCACCGAGCTGAGAACCTGTCTCAGGATCGCCACCGCACGCCCCCGTCACGCGGCACCTGTGCGTCACGGCGCAGGCACGCGGCCCGGCCTTTCGCTATCGGTGCCCTGTTGTCCATGTCGCGCGTCACCTTCTCCTCCGCCTGCCCATAATGACGAAAGCCGCGCCACGATCCACCGGTTTCTGCCCCGGTCCGCCCGCTGCCGGGCGTGACACCACGACCACACCTGCGACACCGGCGAATCAAAGCGCTTTTCTCCGGCGCGCGACTCGGTCTAGAAGGTCTCACTTCGGTCCGGGTGGCTTGCCGCCCGGTGAAAAGGGAACAACGGTGCGGCATCGCCTGATGCCAAGTCCGTGACTGCCCCCGCAACTGTAGGCGGAGAGCGAAGCCGGAACATGCCACTGCTGCGCCCTGCGCGGTGGGAAGGCACGGCCAAGCAATGACCCGCAAGTCAGGAGACCTGCCGAGGCGATCACCCTGTCCGGACGCGGGGCGCGTCATGGACAACGGAACCTTCCGTGAGTGGTGGCATCCATCGCCGTCTGCCGGGAAGGGCCTGTCCTTCCTCATGACATCACGACTTGATCTGGCCTTATCGGCCAACGGAGGGACATGAGAATGCACCGTTCGATCTTTGCCTGCCTGCTGGCAGGCACAGCCCTGACCACCCAGGCCGCGCTTGCGCAGGACTCCATCACACTCGACCCGATCATCGTCTCGGGCGGGCTGACACCCGTGGCCGCCGCGCAATATGGCCGCGCCGCCAGCGTCGTCACCGCCGACGAGATTCGGTCGCGCTCGATCCAGTATGTTTCGGACGCGCTGCGCCTTGTGCCCGGTGTCTCGGTGTCGCGCACGGGGTCCTTTGGCGGCACCACCGCCGTCCGCCTGCGCGGCCACGAGGCCAATCACACGCTCGTTCTGATCGACGGGGTCAAGGTCGCCTCGCCGGATACGGGCGCCTATGATTTCAGCGGGCTGCTGGCCGCCGATATCGACCGCATCGAGGTCATTCGCGGCCCGCAATCGGCGCTTTACGGCTCGCAGGCGATGGGCGGCGTGATCTCGATCACCACCAAACGGGCCGAAGAACCGGGCCTCAGCGGCCGCGTCGGCGCCGAGGTCGGCTCGAACGGCACCCATCAGGTCGATCTGGCCCTGCGCGGCAAGGGCCCGCGCGGCGATATCAGCCTCTCGGGCACGCGCCGCCAATCCGGCGGCTTTGACGTGTCCGGCACGCCGGGCGGCGAGGACGATGGCAACCTCGATGGCAGCGTTGCGCTCAACGGGCGGTATTTCCTGACCGATGACATCACCATCGGGGGCAGCCTGCGCCATGTCGATCGCGCCACCGAAAACGACAATTTCAACTTCGCCGCGCCCACTGCCGACTTGCTCGTGACCGATTCCGTCGCCGCCAGCACCTCGCAGGAAACCTATGGCGCGCTTTATCTCGATGCGACCGCATGGGGCGGGCGGATGTCGAACCGGCTGACCTATTCCTTCGCCGATATCGACCGGCAAGGCCTTGACGGCACCGGCACCAAGGACGCCGACAACACCGGCACCCGGCGCAAGATCGCTTATCAGGGCACGCTCGCGCTTGATGCCGCCACCCTCTCCAGCGCCAGCCACACCCTGACCTTCGCCGCCGAATTCGAGCGCCTCACCTACCGCGAGAACGACCCGGACATCGTGTTCGGCCTTGGCCAGCTGACCAAACGCACGCGCGAACAGACGGCCTATGTGCTGGAATATCAGGGCGATTTCGGCAATGGCCTCGCGCTTCAGGCCAGCTTGCGACACGACGACAACGACGCGTTCGAGGATTTCACCACCTACGCGCTCGGCGTTTCCTATACCCTGCCCAACAACAGCACCCGCCTGCATGCCTCCTATGGCACCGGCGTGCAGAACCCCACTTTGATCGAGCAATTCGGCTTCTTCTCGGATTTCGCCGGCAACCCCGACCTCAAGCCCGAACAAAGCGAAGGCTGGGATATCGGCATCGAACAGCAATTCCTAAACGGGCGCGGCGTGTTCGACATCACCTATTTCGACGAGACCCTCGAGGACGAGATCGGCTCGGAATTCGACGTGGCGCTTGGCAAGACCGTCCCCGTCAACAACACCGGGCGCAGCGACCGGCGCGGGATCGAGGCCGCGGCACGCTATGACGTGAGCGACCGTCTGGGCGTCTCGCTGGCCTATACCTGGCTTGATGCGACCGAACCCGTCCCCGTCGCCACCGGCGGCACCCGCAGCGCCATCGAGGTGCGCCGCCCGGAACATGAACTCTCGCTCGGCGTGGACTACACCCTGCCCAATGACCGCACCCGCCTGCGGCTCGATGTGCAGCGCGTGGCGGGGCTTTACGATTCCGACTTCAAGACCGCCAGCTTCCTCAGCGGCAACCCCGATGACGATTTCGACCGCGTCCGGCTCAGCGACTACACGCTTGTGAATCTGGGCTTCTCCCATGACGTCACCGACAAAGTGCAGTTGACCGGACGTATCTCGAACCTTCTCAATGAAAGCTATGAGGAACTCGAAGGCTATGCCACGCCGGGCCGGACCATGTATCTTGGCCTCTCCGCGCGCTTCTGATCCGCGCCGCGGCCGCGGGCGGCGCAGCGTCGCCGCCCGTCTGGCGCCCGCCGCGCTGGCCATCTTGGCCGCGCTGAGCGCGCTGGCGCCCGCCGCCCGGGCCGATGCGCCGGGCCGTGTCGTGTCGATGAATCTCTGCACAGATCAGCTTGCCATGCTGATCGCGGGCGAAGACCAGCTTCATTCCGTCAGCCATGTCGCACTCGACCCGCGCGCCTCGGCCATGGCCGCGGAGGCCGCGCGCCACAGGATCAATCATGGCCGGGCCGAGGAAATCTACCTCATGCAGCCCGACCTTGTTGTGACAAGCACCCTTTCGGCGCGCCACAGCACCGCCATGCTCAGGCGGCTGGGGATTCCCGTCATCACCTTCGCGCCCGCCAATTCGCTTGAAGACGTGCATGACCGCATCCTCGAAATGGGCGCGGCACTGGGGCACGAGGATCGCGCCCGCGCCATCGCCGACGCCTTTGAGGAAAACCTCGCGCGCCTGCGCACCACCGCCGCCGCGCGCCCCTCGGCGGTGCTTTACTATGCCAATGGCTACACGCTGGGCGATCAGACGCTGGCGGGGCAGATCCTTCTGGCGGCGGGGTTTTCCAACGCCGCCAGCGCGGCAGGCTATAAGACCGGCACGCGGATGCCGCTTGAAGTGCTGGCCATGACCGCGCCCGATACCGTCGTCACCTCGCGCCGATATCCCGGCGCATCCCGCGCCGAGGAGATCATGGACCACCCCGTGGTACAGGCCCTGCGCGAGAACAGCACGGCCGCCGCCATCACCGATCACGACTGGCTATGCGGCACACCCCATGTGCTGCGTGCCATCGAAAAACTTGTCGAAACCCGCCGCGCCCTGCAGGGTGACGGATCATGAGCCGCCTTGCCATCGCCCTGTCCCTTCTGGTGGCCGCGCTTTTCGCCGCCTCGCTGCTGATCGGCCCGGCTGGCACCGCGCCGGGCGAAAGCCTTGCGGCGCTCTTCGCGGGGGATGGCGGGCCGCTCACGCTGGTAATGCGTGAAATCCGCCTGCCCCGCGCGATCCTTGCGCTGATGATCGGCGCCAGCCTCGGGTTGGCGGGCGCGGCGATGCAAGGCTACCTGCGCAACCCCTTGGCCGAACCGGGGCTGATTGGGGTCTCGGGATCGGCGGCTCTGGGGGCCGTGCTGTCGCTTCAGACCGGGCTTGCGGCGGCCTTTGCCCTCGCGCTGCCGCTTTCGGCGCTTCTGGGCGCGCTGATCGGGATGGGGCTCGTCATGGCGCTGGCGGGGCCGCGCGGCGGATCGCTCACGCTGATCCTTGCCGGAATCGCGGTTTCGGCACTGGCGGCGGCGCTCACGTCGCTGGTGCTGAACCTTTCGCCCAACCCCTTCGCGGCCAATGAAATCGTGTTCTGGATGATGGGCTCGCTGGCTGACCGCTCGTTTACGCATGTGCTGCTGGCGCTGCCGCTGATGGTGCTTGGTGCGCTGCTGCTGGCCTCCGTCGGGCGCGGGCTTGACGCGCTGACCTTGGGCGAAGACGCCGCCGGCGCGATGGGCATCGACATGCGCCGCCTGCGCCTCACCGTCGTCACCGGCACCGCCTGCGTCGTGGGGGCGGGCACGGCTGTTGCCGGGGCGATCGGCTTTGTCGGCCTTGTCGTGCCGCATGTGCTGCGCCCGCTTGTGGGCGCGCGCCCCTCGCGCCTGCTCTGGGCCTCGGCGCTTGGCGGCGCGGCGATGCTGCTGGCCGCCGATATCGCGGTGCGCGTGATCCTGCCCGCGCGCGACCTCAAGCTGGGGGTCGTCACCGCCCTTGTCGGCGCGCCGCTCTTTCTGCACCTTATCCTGAAACTGCGGACCGAGCGGATATGAGCCTTCTTTCCCTCTCCAACCTCTCCGTCACGCTGCGCAGCCGCGCGGTGATCCGCGACGTGTCGCTCGATATCGGGCCGGGCGAATTCGTCGGGCTGATCGGTCCCAACGGCGCGGGCAAGACAACGCTGATGCGCGCCGCCCTTGGCCTCTTGCCCTTCAGCGGGCAAAGCTCCCTTACCGAACTGCCCCAGCATGAGCGCGCGCGCCTCGCCGCCTGGATGCCCCAATCGCGCGAGATCGCCTGGCCGATCAGCGTCGAAACCCTGGTGCTGCTGGGGCGCATTCCCCATCTTGGCGCATTCGGCGACCCCTCGCCCGAGGACCGCGCGCGGGTGGACGCCGCGCTTGACTGGATGGGGCTGGACGCGATGCGCCACCGCGCCGCCTCCCGCCTTTCGGGGGGCGAACAGGCGCGCGCCCTGATCGCCCGCGCACTGGCGCAGGACACGCCGCTTCTGATGGCCGATGAACCCATCGCCGGGCTTGACCCCGCGCACCAGATTTCCACCATGCGCACCTTCGCGCAACTGGCCGAGGCCGGAAAATCCGCGCTCGTGTCGCTGCATGACCTTGGCATGGCCGCGCGCCATTGCACCCGGCTCGTGATGCTGTCCGAAGGCCGCCTTGTCGCCGATGGCCCGCCCGCCGAGGTGCTGACTCCCCAGCGTCTGGCCGATGTGTTCGGGATCACCGCATGGTATCGGGACACCGACCAAGGCACGGTTTACCAGCCGCTTGAGGTGATCCGTTGACCGCCCCCCGCATCACCCTTGATCGCCCATGGCTGGAATTCGACCTTGGCCAGCCGATGCAGGTACTCAGCTGGGCGCTTGATCGCCCCGGCCTCGTGCGCGCGCGCCGCATCCTGTGGCGCGAGGTGCGCAATGCCGACCTGCCGCGGGATCTCGACGTGGGCGCATGGCTTGCGGGCGAACTCGCGGCGCGCGGCGTGCAGGATGCCGTGACCTTTCTCACCTCGCGCGATATCCGCGCCCATGACACCGCCAGTGCCCGCGCGGGGGCCGTGCATGCGCAGGCCGTCGCGACGGTTGGCCTCTCCAATGCCGAACGGGTCGGCCACCGGGTTGACCGCACCGGCCATGACTGGGGCACGATCAATATCGCGCTGCATGTGGATTGCGCCCTCAGCGAAGCCGCGCTTCTGGAACTTCTGTCCATCGCCGTGCAGGCCCGCACCGCCGCCGTGATGGATGTGAACCTGCCGCTTGCGCCGGGCCGCGCCACCGGCACCGGAACCGATTGCATCGCCGTCGCCGCACATGCCGGGGCGGGGCAATATGTCGGGCTTCACACCGACCCCGGCGAGGCCGCAGGCCGCGCCGTCTATGATGCGGTGCTGGCAGGCGCGCGCTGCTGGATGGAGACCGTCCGGCGCAGCGAGGAAAGCCCCCTTCGCGCCTGAACGCGCCTTACCCCACCCGGATCAGGTGATTGTCCCAGGCCCGGTCATATGATTGCGCCGGGCTGAGCGCCCCGCCCCGGATGCGCAGCACGCCGCCCATGCCATCCGTTACCATCAGGCCGCTACCTGCCGAGGCCACGCCGCAGACATCCGCACGTTTCAGGCTGGCGCGGAACTGCCCGTCCATGCCAAAGACATGCACCCGCCCGCCGCGCGGCGAGGTGATCGCGACCTGCCCGCCGCTCATCGCGACCGATCCGGCATAGCCTTCCATCGCCATCTGCTCGGCCATGTCTGCCGCGCACAGTACCGGCGCTTCACCGCGCCGATGCAGGCCCAGCAAGGGCGCGCTGTCGGGCAATTCGCCCTGCCATTGCATCGCGAAACCCACCACGCCCTGCGCCTGCGCCAGATGCCGGATCGACGCCAGATGCAGATCACGCGCCAGTTCGACCTGCTCCTCGATTCCGCCGCGCAGCGTCAGGTAGCTCAGGTTCGGGCGCATGCTGTCCAGATTGAGCTTCTCTCGCCCCCGCTCCGGATGGGTGCGGATGCCGCCATTGGCCACCACCAGCACATCGCCATCCAGCCGCAAAATGTCATGCGGCCCGACGCCCCCCGACGGAACCTCGCCGATCCGCGCATAGCCCTCGTCGCGCGCCCAGAGGCCCAACCAGCCCTGACCGGTCGCGATGTCATTCTCCGGCGTCACCAGCACCGCACCATCCTCGACAAAAGCGCCATGCCCATAGAAATGCCGCCCCTCGGGGCTGTGCAGGCGATGCGTCTCGCGTCCGGCCACGCAGTCGATCACCAACGCGAACCGCCCCGGTCTGCGCGCGAATCCCACCGCCTCGGGCGCGCTTGGATGGGCTGTGGCGGCGTGGCCGCGCTCCGGCAGCGGGATGCGGAAAATATCCGCGCCATCCTCGCTGAGGCCATAAAGCGCATAAGCCCCATCCGCCTCGCGCGCCGCCGCCAGATAGGCCGGGCTGCCCGCATCGGCCCAGCCCAAGCGCGGCATCGCGGCGGAAAACACCATGCTCGACAGAAAGCTGCGCCGGTCCATGCCCTAATCCCCGTCCTGCGAATTGAATCCTGCCGTGACACCCAGCGCCACACCGATTTCCTGCGCCACCGCCTCTTCGATCCTGCGGATCTCCTGCGCCAGCACCTCGACCTTCAGCCGCCCCTGCGGCGTGGCGACACCGGCCAGAACCGGATCATCCAGCGCCTCTGCCGTCTCCAGCGCCTGCGCGAATGCCGCCTCGCTCTCAGCGATCGGCTGATCCGCCAGCCCCCGCGCCAGATCGCGCAGCGCCTCGAGCGACAGCACCACGTTGCGCTTTGAGCGCCCCGAGCGGCGCGCCTCGGCGCGGTTCGGGCGCGGACGCTCGAAACTGCCCATCACCCGCCCAAGCCTCTGATCGCGGTTGAACTCCAGACCCGACATCAGCGCCGTATAAAGCGCCTGGCTCGCCTCGTCAGGCTTGAGAAACACGTCATTGCCCGGCGCCCCGGCACTGCGCAGCAGCCCGGCGAAATCGGGCCACTCGTCATCCATCTCACGCGCCATCCGCGCCAGATCGACGGCAATCGCCCTCGCCAGCCGGCATTCGTAATCCCCGGTGCCGTAGCCCGCCAATTCCGGCTCGTAAAGCAGCCGCTCCAGCGCCAACAGTCCGCGCCCCGCAACCGACACGCTGGCGAAGCCCTCGGCCGTGTCCACCACCGGGTCCTCATCCGCGACCAGCCCCGCCACCGTGCGCCCGACCATGCCGCGCGTATCGGGCCAGAACGTAATCGCCAGCGACCGACCGCCCTGTTCCAACGGGCCCAGATGCAGATGGCTCACCCCCATCCAGGCATCATAAGCGGCGTGATAGGCGGGTTTCAGCGCCCCGGCGCGGCAATCCTCTTCGGCCTTGGCCGCCAATGCCGCACTGCTCTGGGCAAACGCCCCGAACCCCGGCAGCACATGGCGCGAGAGCGCCTCGTCCACACCGGCCTTCGCCATGTCCGAAAACCCGCAGACCATGGCCAGCGTCACTGTCAGGCTTCGCATTGCAAGGGATATTCGCATCACAAACTCTCCAGAAACCGGATCAATGCGGCGCGCGCACCGGCGGGCATCGCGACCACCCGGTCGCGCGCCGCCTGCGCCTCGCCACCATGCCACAGGATCGCCTCCAGCAGCGAGCGCGCCCGCCCGTCATGCAAGAACCGCGTATGGCCGTTCACCTGTTCGGTCAGCCCGATCCCCCAAAGCGGCGGCGTGCGCCATTCCTGCCCGTCGGCCACCCCTTCGGGGCGCCCATCCGCCAGCCCCGGCCCCATGTCATGCAACAGGAAATCCGAATAGGGCCAGATCAGCTGAAAGCTCTGCTCGTCCTGCCCTTCAAGCCGATGGGTCACGTATTTCGGGCTGTGGCAGGCGATGCAGCCGCTCTCATAGAACACCTGCTTGCCGCGCAACACCTCGGGGTCATCCACATCGCGCCTTGCGGGCACGGCAAGGTTCTGACTGTAGAAGGTCACAAGGTCCAACCCCTCGCGGTCGATCTCGAAGACGCGCTCGTCGCCATCCCCATGCGGCCCCGCGATACAGACCTCCTGCGCCGGGGTACAATCACCCGCCGCGCCGGGGAAAAGCGGGTTGGAAATGCCGATATCCCCCGCAAAGGCGCTGGCGCTTTGCTCCTCGACGGTGGGGTTGCCCGCCTTCCAGCCAAAGCGCCCCAGCATCGGGCGCTCATGCGCCCTTGACCACACGATCTGCGCGCGCCCTGAAATACCGTCGCCATCAAGGTCATCGGGATCGGCCTTGGCCAGAATATCCGCCGACGGGATCGCCTCGATCAGGCCCAGCCCGATCATCTGCGGCGCCACCCGCGGCGAAATCATGAGATCATCCGAAAGCGGCCCGTATCCGGGATCGGCGATGCGATAACTCGGCGCGTGCAAAGTGGCGCTCTCGCCATCCGACAAGGCAATCTGCACCTCTTCATAGGTGATGCGCATCTGCCCTTCGGCGGCGTGGCCCGTGACCGCCAGATCCTGCAACTGCCCACCATAAACCGGGTCCGGACGGCTGCGCGGCGTGTCGATGCCCTGCGCGGCAAGATAAGTTTCGATCTCGGTCATCGCGTTATCGGCGTGGGCAGGTACCGACAGGCGCAGGAACATCGACACGCGGCTGTCGTCGTCATCCTCGGGCGGATGCCCGCGCCCGTCCTTGAGATGACAGCGCTGGCAGGAACGCGCATTATAGACCGGCCCCAACCCGTCGGATGCCTTGGTCGATGCGGGCGAGGATACCCAGACCTTCTTGAAAAGCCCGTTGCCCACCTTGAAATCCATCTCGTGCCCGAATGAAATATTCCCCGAGGGCAGCGAGAACGCATCCGCGTCCTTGCGTGCCCGCACCGTCGCCGCGCCTGCGGGGTTGGTCTCAAAGGGTTCGGGCGCATCGAACTCTGTCGTCGGGGCCGTCACCTTCCTGATGCGTTCGGCCTCGGATTCGCTGCGCGGCACCACATCCAGATGCACATCCTCCAACGCCTCGGCCCCCGCGCCGCTGATCGGCGCGGCACTGAACATACCGGCGGCAAGCACGATGCAAACGCTGCGGGACAGGAACGCGAATCCGGGTCTGAACCGGGGGCTTGCGGGATTGGTCTTGGGTCTGATGAGATGAGGCATAATCTTGATATCTTCGGGCGGACAAAAACGAGGGCGCCGCAGTATCGCGCCCGGCAGGATCGCGGCCCTACCGGGGCCGCGATCCGGGGTCTTTCCCGGCTTATTGGAAAACCGCGTCCGGGTTATCAAGGCTGTCGGACCCCTCGAAACCGATCTGCGCGACACCCAGCGCCGCCACCGCGCGCTCGATCGAACGTGTCTGCTTCACCAGCGCATCGACCGCGTCCATAATCAGCGCCTCGCCATCTTCATTGCCGCGCGCCAGCATCTGGTCATAGCTCAATCCAGCCTCGGCCGCCGCCTTGATCTGCCCCAGCTCGATCATCGTCGCATTGAGGTCCGTGCGCAGCGTGGCATCCACCGATTCATCCGATTGAGCCACCAGCGACGACAGGCTTTCGCCCGACACGACGCTGCCGTCGATGCGGACATATTCGCCCATATAGACGTTGCGCACGCCCAACCCGTCATAGAAATGGCTGTTATGCGTGTTGTCCGAAAAGCAATCATGCTCTTCTTCGGGATCATTCAGCATCACGCCCAGCTTCATGCGCTCACCGGCCTGTTCACCATAAGACAGGCTGCCCATTCCGGTCAGAATGGCAACGATCCCGGCATCCTCGTCCGCCGTTACCGCCGCGCGCGCATCGCCACCTTCGGCCCATTGCGCCGTCATCCATTCAAGGTCCGAAATCAGCAGATCGGTCGCCGCCGTCAGATACGCGCCGCGCCGGTCGCAATTGCCGCCGGTGCAGGCGTCACCGCTGGCGTAATCCGTCCAGGGCCGCTCGCCCGCGCCCGGCCCGGTGCCGTTGAGGTCCTGCCCCCAAAGCAGGAACTCGATGGCGTGATAGCCGGTCGCGACATTGGCCTCGACCGCATCCGCCTCGTGCAGCCTGTCGGCCAGCAATTCGGGGGTGATCTCGCTGGCGTCGATGTCTTCGCCCGACAGGGTGAATGTCGGGTTGGCGACGACATTCAGCGCCGCAAGCTGGTTTTCGTCCGTCGCCCCGCCATAGGCGGTGTCCACGTAATCAATCAGCCCCTCATCCAGCGGCCAGGCATTCACCTTGCCCTCCCAGTCATCGACAATCGGATTGCCGAAGCGGTAAACCTCGGTCTGCTGATAGGGCACGCGCGCCTCGATCCAGATGGCGCGTGCCTTGTTCAGTGCCTCGGGCGAGGGATCGGCCAGCAACGTCTCGATCGCCGCCTGCAATTCACGCGCCTTCAACAGGCTGTCCTCATAGCCCGCATGGGCGATATCGGCATAGGTCTCCAGCACCTCGGCCTTGCCCGCAAGGGCAGGCGCGCCAAAGCCCAGCACCAGCGCGATCGCTGTCAGGGAAGTCTTCATGATGTTCGGTCCTTTTTCGTTTCCGCCACGCGCGCACAGGGCCGCAGCTTATGGTCTGCCCGCCCCGCCGCATGAGAATTCCACCTGCCAAGCAGCAGGCCCCATTTGGTTGACAGAAAGAGTCGGGATCGTCAATTCCGATTATTTAAGTCGGGATTTATACACCTCTTACTCCAAACAAAAACCCCCGCAGGCGGCGCGGCCTGCGGGGGAAGTTTCACGATATTACAACGCCTTATCGCATAGCGCCCAGGCAGGGGCGCATCCGTGGCGCGGGCTTAACCTTGCGCGGATCCGAACGCATCCAGCCCCGCCTGCGCCACCTCGCGGTCCTGCATCGGCGTGCCGGAGCTCACGCCGATACCGCCCACGACCTCGCCATCCACGATCACCGGCAAGCCGCCGCCCACCACCATCAGACGCCCGCCAATGGCCGAGCCGATCCCGTAGGCCGGGGCGCCCGGCTGGCTGGCTTCGCCATATTCATGCGTCGCCTTCTTGGCACCCGAGGCGGTATAGCTCTTGTCGATGGCGATGGTGATCGACGTCACCTTGCCCCCGTCCATCCGCTCGAAGGCGACAAGGTTGCCGCTCTCGTCGGTGATGGCGATGCACATCGGCACGCCGATTTCCGTGGCCTTCTCCCGTGCGCCTTTCAGCAGGCGGCGCGCATCCTCCAGATCCAGTCGCTTGATGGTCAGCATCTCTCACTCTCCTTCTTGTGCCTTGGCCACCCGGCGCGCCGCGTGCAGCAACGGTTCGGTATAGCCCGAGGGCTGCTCGGCCCCCTTGAAAATCAGGTCATGCGCCGCCTTGAACGCAGGCCCGTCGAACCCCGGCGCCATCGGCCGATAAGCCGGATCACCCGCATTCTGCGCATCGACCCTGGGCGCCATGCGCCGCAGCGACGCCTCGATTTCGTCGGCGCTGCAAATCCCGTGCAGCAGCCAGTTGGCCAGGTATTGCGACGATATCCTGAGCGTCGCGCGGTCCTCCATCAGCGCCACGTCATTGATATCGGGCACCTTCGAGCAGCCAATCCCCTGATCGACCCAGCGCACCACATAGCCCAGGATCGACTGGCAGGAATTGTCCAACTCCCGCTGCACTTCCTCAGCTGACAGATTGCGCCCCACCATCAGGGGCAGCGTCAACAACGCCTCGCGCGATGCAGGCTTGCGGCTTTTCAACTCCGCCTGCAAGGCGGCCACATCGACCTCGTGGTAATGCGTGGCATGCAGCGTCGCGGCGGTGGGCGAGGGCACCCATGCGGTATTCGCGCCCGCCTTGGGATGGCCGATCTTGGCCTCCAGCATCGCCGCCATGTCGTCGGGGCGCGCCCACATGCCCTTGCCGATCTGCCCCTTGCCGGCCATGCCCGCGGCCAGCCCGGCATCCACATTGCCCGCCTCATAGGCGGCCAGCCATTCGGCCTGCTGCATCTCGCCCTTGGGCACAACAGGCCCGGCCTGCATCGCGGTGTGGATCTCGTCGCCGGTGCGATCAAGGAAGCCCGTGTTGATGAACACGCAGCGTTCCTTCACCGCCTCGATACAGGCCAGCAGGTTGGCCGATGTGCGCCGCTCCTCGTCCATCACGCCCAGCTTCACGGTATTGCGCTCAAGCCCCAGAATATCCTCGACCCGCGCATAAAGCGTGTCGGCAAACGCCACCTCTTCGGGGCCGTGCATCTTGGGCTTGACCACATAGACCGAGCCCGCGCGCGAATTCCCCTCGCCCTCGCGCGCCAGATCATGCATCGCCGCCGCCACCGTCACGGCCGCATCCAGCATCCCCTCGGGCGTCTCCTGCCCGTCCATCAAGACCGCATCGGTCGCCATCAGATGCCCGACATTGCGCACCAGCAGCACCGCGCGCCCCGGATGGGTGACGCTGTTGCCCTGGGGGTCAAGGTAATGCACATCCCCCGCAAGGCGGCGCGTCATGGTCTTGCCGCCCTTATCAAAGCGCTCTTCCAGATCGCCGCGCATCAGCCCCAGCCAGTTGGCATAGGCCAGGCACTTGTCCTCGGCATCCACCGCCGCAACCGAATCCTCGCAATCCTGAATCGCCGTCAGCGCGCTTTCGAGCCTCAGATCGGCAATCCCTGCCGGGTCGTCCCGCCCGATGGGCGAGTCGCGGTCGATCACCACCTCGATCAGCAGACCGTGGGCGCTCAGGAACACATTGCCCGCCTCGGTATAGCCAGCAAATTGCTCAGGGTCGCCAAGCGCGCTCTCCTGTCCCTTCACCGAAACCTTCAGCGCGCCAGCATCCACATCGAGCGCGCTCACATCCGCCCATGACCCGGTCGCAAGCGGCACCACCCGGTCCAGATGCGCGCGCGCCCAGGCGATCACCTTGGCGCCGCGCTTGGCGTCATAACCTTGGCCCTCGGGCGTGCCTTCGATCGCATCGGTGCCGTAAAGCGCATCGTAAAGCGACCCCCAACGCGCATTGGCGGCATTGAGCGCGAAACGCGCATTCATCACCGGCACCACCAATTGCGGCCCCGCCACCCTGGCGATCTCGGGATCGACATTGGCCGTCGTCACCTCGAAAGGGTCCGGTTCGGGCAGAAGATAGCCGATCTCCCTGAGGTAGTCGCGATAGGCCTCGTCATCAAAAGGCTGGCCACGATGCGCGATGTGCCACTCATCGATCTGGCGCTGCAATTCGGCGCGCTTTTCCAAAAGCTCCGCGTTCTGCGGCGCCAATTCACGCAGCATCTCACCATAGCCCGACCAGAACTGATCGGCGCTCACACCCAGCAGAATCTCATCCTCCAGAAGCCGCGCCAGCGGCGCGGCCACCGACAATCCGTGACGGTCTACATATTCGGTCATGTCCATCCTCCGTTTCTGGCGCAAGGGCTAGCGCAGCGGGGCCGAAGCTGTAACAAATGGAAAAATGTTTTCCACGGTATGGAAAGGTATACCGAAATGAGCCCCGACAAAGCCGAAGGCGTGCAATCCGTCGCCCGCGCGCTGCGCCTGCTGCGCTGCCTCAGCCAGCATGATGACGGGCTCAGGGTCAGCGACCTGTCGCGCCTGACCGGGCTGGCGGTGTCCACGACGCACCGCCTGTTGACCACGCTCGAATTGCAGGGTTTCGCGCAGTTCGATCCCGACAGCGCGCTCTGGCATGTGGGGCGCGAGGCCTTTGCCGTCGGCGCATCCTTCGGGCGGCGTCAGAATTTCGTGGCCCCCGCCCTGCCCTTTTTGCGCCGCCTGCGCGACGCCACGCGCGAGACCGCCAATCTCGGGATTCTCGACAATGACGAACTGGTCACCGTCAGCCAGGTCGAAAGCCGCGAGATCATGCGCGCCATTTCGCCCCCCGGCGGGCGGGTGCCCGCCTTCTGCTCGGGCATGGGCAAGGCAATCCTCGCCACATGGGAGGATGCCGATATCGCCGCTTTCGTCGCGCGCACCGGGCTGCACCCGATGACGGCGCGCTCGCATCGCGATGTCGACAGCGCGATGCGGGATATCGCCCGGATCCGCCGACAAGGCTATGCGCTTGATGACGAGGAACATGTGACCGGCCTGCGCTGCATTGCTGCGGTGGTCTGGTCGGCGCAGGGCGAAGCCGCCTGCGCCATCTCGATCTCGGGTCTGGCTGCGCGGCTTCCGGATGACAAGATCGACCGCATCGGCCAGATCGTCGCCCGCGCCGCGCGGGACCTCACCGAAACCCTTGGCGGCCATCCCCCTCCCTCGCCCTGATGCCGAACGCGGGCGGCTTGGCTGATGTGGCCGCTCGCCTGCGGCTCAACTTGCGGCATTGCATGGCGATGCCCTCTCGCGCGATCATTGCGCGATCATTGCGGGATCATTTCACTGCGATGCCCTCGCGCGATACCGGTCTCT
>CAZMZS010000007.1:0-18899 GCA_964570675.1 uncultured Roseovarius sp.
CGCTGTGCAAACTGCTTCTCGAAGCGCCCGAAATGCTGCTTCTGGACGAGCCGACCAACCACCTCGACGCCGAAACCATCGCCTGGCTGCAACAGCACCTGATCGACTACAAGGGCACCATCCTGATCGTCACCCATGACCGCTATTTCCTGGATGACATCACCGGCTGGATTCTCGAACTCGACCGTGGCCGCGGCATCCCCTACGAGGGCAACTATTCGGCATGGCTGGAACAGAAGGCCAAGCGCCTTCAGCAGGAGGCGCGCGAGGACAAGTCACGACAAAAGACGCTGGAACGCGAGCTGGAATGGATGCGCCAGGGTCAGAAGGCCCGGCAGGCCAAGTCCAAGGCCCGGATCAACGCCTATAACGACCTCGCCAACCAGTCCGAGCGCGAGAAACTGGCCCGCGCCCAGATCGTCATACCCAACGGTCCGCGCCTTGGCTCGAAGGTGATCGAGGTCGAGGGCCTCAAGAAGCACATGGGCGACAAGCTGTTGATCGAGGATCTGAGCTTTTCGCTGCCCCCCGGCGGCATCGTCGGGGTGATCGGCCCCAACGGCGCTGGCAAATCGACCCTGTTCAAGGTGCTGACCGGGCAGGAAGCGCCCGACGAAGGCACGGTCGAATATGGCGACACGGTCAAGCTCAGCTACGTGGATCAGTCGCGCGACGATCTCAAGGATGGCGAGACCGTCTGGGAGGCGATCACCGGCGGCGCCGAGATCATCCAGCTGGGCGATGCACAGATGAATTCGCGCGCCTATTGCTCCGCCTTCAACTTCAAGGGCGGCGACCAGCAAAAGAAGGTCTCGCTCTTGTCGGGGGGCGAACGCAACCGCGTCCACATGGCGCGGCTGCTGAAATCGGGCGGCAACGTGCTGCTGCTCGACGAGCCGACCAACGATCTTGATGTCGAAACCCTGCGCGCGCTCGAAGACGCTTTGGTGGATTTCGCCGGCTGCGCGGTGGTCATCAGCCACGACCGCTTCTTCCTAGACCGCATCTGCACGCATATCCTGGCCTTCGAGGGCGAGGCGCATGTGGAATGGTTCGAAGGCAATTTCGAGGATTACGAGGAAGACAAGAAACGCCGCCTCGGGCCGGACGCGCTTGAGCCCAAGCGGATCAAGCACAAGAAGTTCGCACGGTAAGCATGTCGTCGGTGGCATGAACGTCTTGCCACCCCCAGCGCATCCCGTAGGCCGGGGTGAAACCCCGGCCTCCTCTCCGAACATGGCGTCCGGAATCTCGCCAGCCCATTCGGGATCAACCCGCCCCAACCGCATATCGCGGTGAATCGGCGAATACGGCCAATCCGCCGCCCGCGCGGTGAATCCATACTTCACCGGGTTGTTCCAGCAATACCGGACATGAGCGTTGGAATCCGCCTCGTCCCGGATGTGATGCTCCCAGAACCGGCGCTGCCAGAGGGCAACCTCTCCCTTGTCATGGCGAAGACCGGGAGTCACCCCGGCATATTGACCCGCCCGAACAAGCGGGAACCGGGGCAATGTGGCGAAGCCCGCCTGCCGCAATCCACGCGTAAACCGCGCCTTGATCGCGCCCCAGCGGACCGAATAGCCGCTATCGCCCTTGGGCAGTGTCCAGACCGCATGCATGTGATCGGGCAGCACGCCCCAGGCGTCCAGATGAAATGGCCGCTGCGCCATGGTCGCGCGCATGGCGGCGCGCAGACGGGCACTCTCCTCGACCAGAAGCCTGCTGCCCCGAACCGACAGAATGACCGTGAAGAAGATGGATGCCCCTGGGATCGCGGGCCGGATATACCGCGACATCGCCCGATCAAACCCGACCACGGTTAACGTTGCGTTACCGGGACCTCCGCCGATTTCGCTTGCCAGAACGCCGTGTATCTGTCATACGCGCCCCTGCTAAGTTATTCTTTTTCGACCCACTGTCTCCCTTCAAACGGCGCTCAGTCAATCGATCCAGACGACGACGCCGGGCTGCCGCAATATCGTGGGCAGCACATATCTAGGAGACTACGGATGGCCAACGGCACCGTGAAATGGTTCAACACCACCAAAGGCTTCGGCTTTATCGCGCCTGAAACAGGCGGCAAAGACGTTTTCGTTCACATCAGCGCCGTCGAGCGTTCGGGCCTGACCGGCCTGGCAGACGACCAGAAAGTGACCTACGACGTCGAAGCAGGCCGTGACGGCCGCGAAAGCGCGACCAACCTGCAGCTGGCCTGAGGCCACTGACCGCCCACGCGGCGACAGGTAATAATTTGGGGGGCGGGCCAATGGTCCGCCCCCCTTCGCGTGTCAGGGATGTTGTCCGGCACGCTCAGCCCGGCGCAACGGGGCCTTCCCCGCCACCGTCATCATCGCCACTGCTGATCCTGCCGCCGCTCTCAAGCCAGGCCCGCTCGTTCTCGCCGATCGCGTCCCCCTCGCCCGGTTCGTCCTGCGCTGCCTGCGCCTCGTCGGGGCCGGGCTCCCTGTAACCCAGCCGTTTCTTCAGGTGCTCATCCAGTTGCACCTCGCCCGCGATCTTCATCTGCGCCCATGTGGCCAGAAGCCGGTTGATCCGCGCCTGATAGCCCTTCCCCATCGCCCGGTAGAACCGCACCACCGATTGATCGAGGTAAAGCGTCACCTTCTGCTTCGTCTCCTCGACATCCAGATCGGCCTCCAGCGTATGCCAGGCCTCGGGCACCTCGTCCGCGATCACCGAGGTGATCCAGCCGTCGCGATGCAGGTGAATGAGGTTCTTCATCAGCCCCTCGCGGGCGATACGCTCGGTCTTGGTCATGCGCGGTGGCTGGCGGGTGGTCTTGCTGGTCATCGCCTGTCTCCTCTGGGCGCGGACAACCTGCCGGCAAAATGGTTAACAAGCCCCGACCCGGGCGCGCGCAGCCACAGATGCGATACCGACGCGATACCGACGTGATGCCGATGCCATGCTTGCCGGGATTCTTTGACTGTCACCGGGTTTTGATTTTTCCTTTCCTTGAGGGCAGTTTATACGTCCCGCTGTGCAATCGAGGGATCCAATGATGTTCAACCGACGATTTTTCATCGGGGCGGGCTTGGCCGCTGCCAGCCTTCCCGCCGCCGCGCAAACCTTTGAACTGGAAGAGAAATTCAAGCCGACCCAAGTGCGCGTTTCCGCTGACTACCAGCCTGGCCAGCTTCTCGTGCTGCCGCGCGCGCATTTCCTCTACTTCGTCACCGCCCCCCGCCAGGCGATCCGCTACGGCGTCGGCGTCGGCAAAGCCGGCCTCCAATTCACCGGCACCGCCACCATCGACGTCAAGAAAAAATGGCCCACCTGGCGCCCCACCGAGGAAATGATCGAACGCGACCCCCGCGCTTACGGTCGGTTCAAGGATAATGACTATGTCCAGCCCGGCGGGCCGGAGAACCCATTGGGCGCGCGGGCGCTGTACCTGTTCCAGAACGGGCGCGATACCTATTTCCGCATTCACGGCACCAACGCGCCGCGCTCGATCGGCCAATCGGTTTCGAACGGTTGCATCCGGATGCTGAACGAGCACGTGAAGGACCTTTACGAGCGCGTCCCCGTCGGCACGGTCGTGACCGTCATCTGACTCCGCCGCAGGTCAGGCAGAGAACTGGATTCCGCAGCTTTCCCCTTGCAGGACTGATTTTGACGTTCCATATTCTTGATGCGACGTTACCTCTATCGACCATCTGCTCCGACTACGGCTCAGTCACTCGATCTTGCTCTGACTTAGCCGGGCTGCCGCACTCGGGCGGGCAGCGAAAACCAAAGGAGAAATCGGATGGCCAATGGCACCGTCAAATGGTTCAACACAACTAAGGGCTACGGCTTCATCGCCCCTGAGGGCGGCGGCAAGGACGTTTTCGTCCATATTTCGGCTGTCGAGCGCGCAGGGCTGACCGGCCTTGCCGACAACCAGAAAGTGACCTTCGACATCGAAGCCGGCCGCGATGGCCGCGAGTCCGCATCGAATATCGCGCTGGCCTGAGCCCGCGTATTTGATCTGACACTTGCGGGCCCCTTTTCGGGGCCCGTTTTCATTTGACGCGCGCCACCAGTTCGCTGACAGCGGGACCAAGCGCCTCAACGATACGCTCAACGCCCTGCGCATTGGGATGAATGCCATCTGGCTGGAAGAATCGGCGCGCCTCGGCCGGGTCGTCCTCGTTCAGACCGGCAAAGAAATTCCTGAAGAGAAGCGTGTCGTATTCCTGCGCCAGTTCGGGATAGATCGCATCAAACGCCGCCTTGTAGTCAGGGCCGTAATTGCCCGGCGCCGACATGCCGACAAGCAGAACCTCGACGCCCTCTGACTGAGCGCTCTTCAATATCTGTTCCAGATTGGCGCGAGCGACCTCCGGGGCGATGCCGCGCAAGAGATCATTGCCGCCAAGGGCGACGATCATGCCGCCGACCTCGGATGTCAGGCTCCAGTCCACGCGCGCCGCCCCGCCCGCCGTCGTATCCCCCGAAACGCCGCCATTGATCAGTTCTGCCTCGACCCCATGCGCTTCCAGCCAGCGGTCAAGCTGCGGCACCAGCCCCTGCTCTTCGGGGAGGCCGTAGCCCTGCGTCAGGCTGTCCCCGAGCGCAAGCAAAGTCACCGGATCGGCCGCGGCGGCGGGTGCCGCGGCAAAAAGAAAGGCCGCTGCCACCTTGCCCCCCAGCAGGCATACACCATATGACAGAAAGTTCTTTGTAATCAGGCGTAGCTGCATGACCGATCCCGTCCTTTCACTTAAAGACGCCGCGCTTTCGCTTCAGGGCAATGCGGGGCTTGTGCGGATACTCCACGGGATAACGCTGGATGTCCAGAAAGGCGAAACGCTCGGCCTTGTTGGCCCCTCGGGTTCCGGCAAGTCTTCGCTTCTGATGCTGATGGGCGGGCTTGAGCGGGCCAGCTCAGGGCAGGTCGTGGCGCTTGGTCATGATCTTTCAGTTATGAACGAGGATCAACTGGCGCGGCTGCGGCGTGATCATTTCGGCGTGGTGTTTCAATCCTTTCACCTGATTCCCACGATGACGGCGCTTGAAAACGTCGCCGCACCACTGGAACTGGCCGGGCACCCCGACGCATTCAAGCGCGCCGCCGAGGAGCTTGACGCGGTCGGCCTGTCGGACCGCGGCGAGCATTACCCCTCGCAGCTGTCGGGTGGCGAACAGCAGCGTGTCGCCCTTGCCCGCGCCGCAGCGCCCCGCCCCGATATCGTGCTGGCGGATGAACCCACCGGCAACCTTGACGGGGCCACGGGCGCGTCGATCATAGAACTTCTATTCGATCTCAGCCGCCGGCATGGTGCAACCTTGGTTCTTGTCACGCACGCGCCCGACCTTGCGGCACGTTGTGACAGGGTGGTGGAACTGGTGGATGGTTGCCTTTCCGACATGGCCGGGGTGCCTGCATGAGGCTACTGACGGCGATGCGCTTTGCGCGGCGCGAACTGCGCGGCGGCTTGCGCGGGTTTCGCATATTTCTCGGCTGCGTGATCCTGGGCGTCGCGGCTATCGCCGCGATCGGCACGGTGCGCGAAAGCATCGCCACCGGGCTGGCGCAGGAGGGCGCGGTCCTTTTGGGCGGCGATGCGGAAATCGAGCTGACCTATCGCTTCGCCACGCCAGCCGAGCGCGAGTGGATGAACGCCAAGGCCGAGCGCGTGTCGGAGATCGCCGATTTCCGCTCGATGGCGGTGTCGCAGGACGGAGAGCGGGGTCTCACGCAGATCAAGGCGGTCGATGGCGCCTACCCCCTTTTGGGGCAGATCGAACTTTCGCCCGAAATGGCTCTGGATCAGGCGCTTGCAGGACAGGACGGCACTCCCGGTGCGGTCATGGAACCTCTCTTGAGCGCAAAACTGGGGCTGGAGCCCGGCGACAGGTTCAAGCTGGGATCGAATGACTATGTTCTGAGCGCAGAAATCACCCGTGAGCCCGACAATGCGACGGCTGGCTTCAGTCTTGGCCCGCGCACTATCGTACGGACCGAGGCGCTGGACGGTTCGGGCCTGCTTGGACCCGGAACGCTGTTTTCCACGCATTACCGCATGGATTTGCCTGATGGCGCTGATCTGGCGGGTCTGCAGCAGGAGGCCGAAGCCACCTTTCCCGACAGCGGTTTGCGCTGGAGCGATGCGCGCAACGGCGCGCCGCGCGTGGCTGAGTTCGTGAACCGACTGGGGGCATTCCTGGTGCTTGTGGGCCTCTCGGGGCTGGCCGTGGGGGGCGTCGGAATCTCTGCGGCGCTGCGGGCCTATCTGGCGACCAAGACTGAAACTATCGCCACGCTGCGCACATTGGGGGCGGACCGGCAGACCATCTTTCTGACCTATTTCCTTCAGATCGGTGTGCTGGCCTGTCTGGGGCTTGTTCTGGGCCTCGCTTTGGGTGTGGGAACGCCAATCCTGTTGGCGCCGCTCATCGAGGCGCGTTTGCCGGTCCCTGCGGTCTTCGCGCCCTATCCCGGCCCGATGGGCGAGGCGGTGCTTTACTCGGTGCTGACCGTTCTGATCTTCACGCTCTGGCCGCTGGCACGTGCACAGGATATCCGCGCGGCAACACTGTTTCGCGAAGCGTTCGGAGCGGGGCGGGCGCTGCCGCGTTGGCCTTATCTGGTGACGATCGCCCTGCTTACAGGCGCATTGCTGAGTGCCGCGACATGGTTTTCGGGTAACCTCATGCTGACGATGTGGACGGCGGGTGGTATTGCCGGGGCCTTGGTGTTGCTTGGCCTTGCCGCCATTGCGATCCGGCAGGCCGCACGGCGGTTGAAAACCGCGGCGCGCGGGCGACCCACGCTTGGCTGGGCGTTTGCCGCCATCGGCGGGCCCGGCAGCACAGCAGGTCCGGTGGTACTGTCGCTTGGCTTGGGCCTGACGGTGCTGGCCGCCGTCGGCCAGATCGACCAGAATCTGCGCAGCGCGATATCACGCGACTTGCCGACCCGCGCCCCAGCCTATTTCTTCGTCGACATCCAGAAAGACCAGATGCCCGGCTTCATGGAGCGGCTTGAAAATGACCCGGCAGTGACCGGAATCGACTCGGCCCCGATGCTGCGCGGTATCCTGACACGGATCAACGACCGTCCGGCGAAAGAGGTCGCAGGCGGCCATTGGGTGATCGAGGGCGACCGCGGCATCAGCTACGCCGCCGAGTTGCCAGAGCGCACCACCCTCACTGAAGGAGACTGGTGGGGCGCCGGATACGACGGACCTCCCCAGATCAGTTTCGCCGCCGAGGAAGCCGCCGAGATCGGGCTGAAGTTGGGTGACGTGATCACCGTCAACATCCTTGGCCGCGACATCAACGCGACGCTGACATCGCTGCGCGAGGTCGACTTCTCGACCGCTGGAATGGGATTTGTGATGGTCATGAACCCCGCCGCCCTCGAGGCCGCCCCGCATACATTCATCTCCACGGTCTATGCCGAACCCGAGGCCGAAGCCGCGATACTGCGCGATCTCTCGAGGCAGTTCCCCAACATCACCGCGATACGAGTGCGCGACGCCATCGACCGGGTATCGGGCATCTTGGCGGGGCTGGCCTCGGCCACCGCCTGGGGCGCGACCGCGACCTTGCTGACCGGGTTCCTCGTGCTGATCGGGGCGGCGGCCGCAGATCAGACCGCCCGCACCCGCGAGGCCGCGATCCTCAAGGCGATCGGCGCCAGTCGTGCCCGCATTCTCCAAAGCCTCGCGCTGCGCGCGGCACTTCTGGGGGCGGCGGCGGGGCTTGTCGCCCTTGGCGCAGGCATCGCGGGGGGATGGGCTGTGACCTATTTCGTGATGGACACGGATTTCGCCGTCGCCTGGCGCTCGGCTGTGGTGATCGTCAGCGGCGGTGCGCTGATCAGCCTTCTGGCTGGTCTTGGCTTTGCCTGGCGGCCGATGCAGGCACGCCCCGCCCGCATCCTTCGCGCAAGAGAATAACGCTGGCAGGCGGCCAAGCTTGGCCCGCCTGCCCCGTTTTCCGCTTACTCTGCCGCGTCCGCGTAGTTTTCCATCGGCGGGCAGGTGCAGATCAGGTGCCTGTCGCCATAGACATTGTCGACGCGGTTGACCGGCGGCCAATATTTGTCCACCCGGAAAGCTCCGGGCGGGAAACAGCCCTGCTCGCGCCCATAGGGGCGATCCCAGTCGCCGACCAGATCCTCAACCGTGTGGGGCGCATTCCTGAGCGGGTTGTTCTCCTTGTCGATGCGCCCTTCCTCGATATCGCGGATCTCCTGGCGGATCGCCAGCATCGCATCGCAGAAGCGATCAAGTTCGGCCTTGGTTTCGCTTTCGGTCGGTTCGACCATCAGCGTTCCCGCCACCGGAAAGCTCATGGTCGGCGCGTGGAAACCACAATCGACCAGCCGCTTGGCGATATCGTCCACGCTGACACCGGCGCTTTTCTCGAAGGGGCGCGTGTCGAGGATGCATTCATGCGCAACCCGGCCCGACGGGCCCTTGTAAAGCACGTCATAAGCGCCCTCGAGCCGCTTGGCGATGTAGTTGGCGTTCAGAATGGCGACGCGCGTCGCCTGCGTCAGCCCCTCGCCGCCCATCATCAGGCAATAGGCCCATGAGATCGGCAGCAACGAGGGCGACCCGTAGGGCGCCGCCGAGACCGGCCCCTCGGTGCCGCCCGTCACCGGATGCCCCGGCAGGTGCGCCACCAGATGTTCCTTCACGCCAATGGGGCCCATGCCGGGGCCGCCGCCGCCATGCGGAATACAGAAGGTCTTGTGCAGGTTGAGGTGACTGACGTCGCCGCCCACATCGCCGGGGCGCGCCAGTCCGACCATGGCGTTCATGTTGGCTCCGTCGATATAGACCTGTCCGCCATGTTCATGGGTGATGTCACAGACCTCTCGCACGGTCTCTTCGAAGACACCGTGGGTCGAGGGGTAGGTGATCATGCAGCCCGCCAGATTACCGGCATGCTCTTGCGCCTTGGCGCGGAAATCCTCTACGTCGATATCACCGTTCGCAGCCGATTTGACGACCACCACGTCCCAGCCCACCATATGGGCGCTTGCCGGATTGGTGCCATGCGCGCTCATCGGGATCAGGCAGATCCTGCGATGCCCCTCGCCATTGGCGCGGTGCCAGGCAGAGATCGTCAACAGGCCCGCATACTCTCCCTGCGCGCCGGAATTGGGCTGCATCGAGATCGCGGCATATCCGGTGATGCTGCACAGCTTGTCGCTCAGATCGTCGATCATCTGGCGATAGCCCGCCGCCTGATCCTTTGGCACGAAGGGATGCAGCAACGAGAACTCACGCCAACTGACCGGCATCATCTCGGCGGCGGAATTGAGCTTCATCGTGCAGGAGCCAAGCGGGATCATCGCGCGATCCAGCGCCAGGTCGCGATCCGCAAGTCGGCGCATGTAGCGCATCATCTCGGTTTCGGCGCGGTTCATGTGAAAAATCGGATGCGTGAGGTAATCAGATGATCGCAGCAAGGAATCCGGCATCCGGTATTCAGGTGCGAAATCGCTATCGTCCATGACGATCCCGAAGGCGCGCCAGACAGCCTCGATCGTGGCCGGGCGGGTGCGCTCGTCAAGCGCGATGCCGATCTTGGTGTCGCCCACGCGGCGAAGGTTGACGCCCTCGCGCACGGCCGCCTGAAGAACGCCGCGCTGCAACAGTCCGACATCGACTGTGATCGTGTCAAAGAACGTGTCCGGCTCCACATGAAAGCCCGCCGCCTCAAGCCCCTTGGCAAGGCGCACGGTCTTGCGGTGGATGCGCTGCGCGATCGCCTTCAGGCCCTTGGGTCCGTGAAACACCGCATACATCGACGCCATCACCGCCAGAAGCGCCTGCGCGGTGCAGACGTTCGACGTGGCCTTTTCGCGGCGGATATGCTGTTCGCGGGTCTGCAGGGCCAGCCGGTAGGCGCGGTTGCCGTGGCTGTCCACCGACACTCCGACCAGACGCCCCGGCAGCGCACGTTTATAGGCTTCCTTGGTGGCCATATAGGCGGCATGCGGGCCGCCATAGCCCATCGGCACGCCGAAGCGCTGTGTCGAACCCACGGCGATATCCGCGCCCATTGCGCCCGGTTCCTTGAGCAGGGTCAGCGCCATCGGGTCGGCGCTCACGATGCCGATCGCCCTGGCCTCGTGCAAGGCCGCCATTTCACCCGAGAAATCGCGCAGATGCCCATGGGTGCCCGGATACTGGAAGATCGCGCCGAACACCTTGTCAGCCTCCAGCTCTTCGGGTGCCCCGACGATGATCTCGATATCAAGAGGCGCCGCGCGGGTGCGCATCACGGCGATGTTCTGCGGGTGGCAGTTTTCATCGATGAAGAACGCCTTCGCCTTGGATTTCGCGACCCGCTGCGCCATGGTCATTGCCTCGGCCGCAGCGGTCGATTCATCGAGAAGCGAGGCATTGGCGATCTCGAGCCCTGTGAGGTCGCTGACCATGGTCTGAAAGTTCAGGAGCGCCTCAAGCCGCCCCTGGCTTATCTCGGGCTGATACGGCGTGTAGGCGGTATACCAGGCCGGGTTCTCGAGGATGTTGCGCTGGATCGCGGGCGGCGTGACCGTTCCGTGATAGCCCTGCCCGATCAACGAAATCAGAACCTTGTTCTTATCCGCAATCTTGCGCATGTGGTGAAGCAATTCGCGTTCCGACATCGCCTTGCCGAAATCGAGCGGCTCATCCTGGCGGATCGACTTGGGAACCGTGTCGTCGATCAGCGCCTCGAGGTCATCCGCGCCCAGCAGGTCCAGCATCTGCGCCATTTCATCGGGCGAGGGGCCGATATGACGGCGGTTGGCGAAATCATACGGCAGATAGTCGATCGGCTCGAAAGGCATGGTCTGTCCTTTTCATATCATCGGCCAGGGGCGCGGCTTGGCGGCCGCCCCGACATGTTGGTCAGAAAGCAGCGGCCAGTGCCGCCGCCGCAGGGGGCGTCAGCCTATGAAATCCTTGTAGGCGTCCTCGTCCATGTAGTCCTCCATCTGCGAGGGGTCGCTGGTCTTGATCTTGAAGAACCATGCATCCCCCATAGGATCGGAATTCACCTTGCCCGGATCGTCGGCCAGCGTCTCGTTGATCTCGATGATCTCGCCATCAACGGGCGCAAGGATATCGCTAGCGGCCTTGACGCTTTCGATCACCACGGTGTCGTCGCCCTTGGTGACCTGGGTGCCGACTTCGGGCAGTTCAACAAACACCACATCGCCAAGCTGTTCGCTGGCATGTTCGGTGATGCCCACCACCACCACATCGCCATCGGCGCGCAGCCATTCGTGTTCTTCGGTGAATTTCATATGTCGCTCTCCCCTGTAGTCAGCGTTTGAAATTAGCCGGGGTGAATGGCATTTTCGCCACCTTCACCGGCATGCGTTTTCCACGCACCTCGCCATACAGCATGGTGCCGGTTTCGGCCATCTCGGATGGCACGTAACCCATCGACATCGGCGCGCCGATCGTCGGGCCGAAAGCGCCCGAAGTCACGCGCCCCACGGACACCCCGCCCTCGGCCTGATCATAGAGTTCAGTCCCCTCGCGCATTGGCGCGCGCGCCTCGGGGCGTAACCCGACACGTCGGCGCGATGCGCCATTTTCAAGCTGCTCCAGCACCACTTCCGCGCCGGGAAAGCCGCCTGAGCGCGCGCCGCCATTACGGCGCACCTTCTGGATCGCCCAGGACAGCGCTGCCTCGACCGGTGTCGTCGTGCTGTCGATGTCGTGCCCATAAAGACAAAGCCCCGCCTCAAGTCGCAGGCTGTCGCGCGCGCCAAGGCCGATCGGCTCCACCTCGTCATGCGCCAGCAGCGCGCGGGCGAAAGCCTCGGCGTTGTCATTGGCGACGGAAATCTCGAACCCGTCCTCGCCGGTATAGCCAGACCGCGAGACCCACAGCTCACCATGATCGCTGTCAAGAACCGCCACATCCATGAAGCGCATGCCGGCTATATCCGGGAGGAGCCCGATCAGAACCGCCTCGGCGCGCGGCCCTTGAAGGGCCAGAAGCGCGCGGTCGGCGATCTCCTCCACCTCGCAGCCCGTCAACCCGGCGCGCATATGGGCGATATCGGCTTCCTTGCAGGCGGCGTTGACCACGACAAAAAGATGATCGTCACGATGCGCGATCATCAGATCGTCCAGAATACCGCCCGCTTCGTTGGTAAATATCCCATAGCGTTGACGCCCCGCGCCAAGCCCCAGCAGATCGACCGGCACAAGCGCTTCCAGAGCGCGCGCGGCGGCATCATAGCCGTCATGGGCACGCACAATGACCTGCCCCATGTGGCTGACATCGAAAAGCCCCGCATCGGCGCGAGTATGCAGATGTTCCTTCATCACCCCCAGCGGGTATTGCACGGGCATGTCATAGCCGGCGAAGGGCACCATCTTGGCCCCCAACTCAAGGTGCAATGCGTGCAGCGGCGTCCTGCGCAGCGTGTCGCTCATCGGGTTCTCCCCAAAATGGCGCCAGTTTGATCGCTGTATCAATCCGGCATCGTCCATGCACGACCCCTCTGGCCCGCGCCTCGATGCCCCCTCTGTCCTTATGCCTGAGATCGCTATCCCTTCGGCGGGCGCATCACATGCACCACTCTCCAGAGTTTTCAGTGTCGAAACGGTCCCTGTCGCCTGAGAGTTTCCGGGGCGGTTGCTCCTTCGGCACCGGCAAGGCCGGTTCTCCCGTTTCGAATGTTGGCTACGCTAGTATACCGAAACCCGGCTTTCAAGTCTGTTTCACGCAGGCGAAGGGGGTAAAGATCGCCCGCAGCGGCTCGTTGTTGCAGACCAGCGCATCAAGGGAGATCTTATCTAGATGGGCATAGAAAGCCTCGGCCGCATCGGCGATGGCGAGACGGAGGCGGCAAGCTTCGGTCAGCGGGCAGGTATTGTCCACGTCTGCAAAGCATTCGGCGATCGGGACGTTCGATTCGAGTTGGCGGAACACATCGCCGATCACGATCTCATCCATCGGCCGTGCCAGCGCGATTCCGCCGCTGCGGCCCCGTTGAGTGTGCAGAAACCCCAGTTGCGCCAAGCGGTTGATCACCTGCGCCAAGTGGCTTTCAGAGGTATTGCAACGCGCCGCGATCTCGGACTTCGTGACCAGCCGATCGGAACAGGCCGCGCAGAACATGAGGACGCGTATGGCGATGTTGGTGCGTTTCGTGATGCGCATGTACAAGAGGCCCGTTGCTTGAATTCGGACCATCGTGACTGCAAAAAGAACCCTGCAACATGACTCAGATCAAGGGATCCGCAGATAACATCCATGAAGGATACATATTTCTTCGGCTATGGCAGCCTGGTCAACCGCGACACGCATGAGTTCACCCGCACGCAAAGCGCGCAGTTGCGTGGCTGGAGGCGGGTCTGGCGTCATACCAGCCTGCGCCCTGTGGCCTATCTGACCGTCGTGCCGGACGCGACCACCGAGATCGACGGACTGATCGCCGCCGTTCCAGGAGACGACTGGGCGGCACTCGACGAGCGCGAGAGCGCCTATGATCGCGTCGCTGCCGCCCACCAGATCAGCCACACCTTGCCCCACATGCCCGAGATCGCGGTCTATGCGATCCCTCAAGGCCGCCACAGCGGCGTGACCGAGACTCACCCCGCTCTGCTCAGCTATATCGACGTGGTGGTTCAGGGTTATCTGCGGGAATTTGGCGAGTCTGGCGCGCAGCATTTCTTCGACACGACCGATGGCTGGGACGCACCGGTGCTGGATGATCGCGCCGACCCGCTCTATCCGCGTCACCGCCACCTGAGCCTTGACGAACGCGCCTTCGTGGACGACCAATTGCGCGCCCGCGATGTCCGTTTCTTGCGCCGCTGAGCGGGCTTGGTGCGCAGGTCACTGGACCGGGCCGCACGCTTGGGGCAAGCTGAAGGCAACCGGACGGGACCGCCATGAACACCGACAGAGCCTCTTCGAAACCGCTGATGATGCTGATGCGCGGCGCGCAACTGCTTTGGGTGCGGGTCGCGTTGATGGCGCTACTGGCCGTTGCCGCCTCGACGCTGGCGGTTCTGCTGGAGGATGTCATTCCCGCGACGATCAAGGATCGTATCAAGCCCAACGCGGTGATGCCGGTATTGACCATCCTTGCCTCGAGCATGCTCGCAGTCAGCACATTTTCACTGAATGTGATGGTCTCGGCCCATAACGCCGCCGCATCTCAAGCCACCCCCCGCGTGCATCGGATCCTGCTGGCCGACACCACGACCCATACCGCGCTGGCCACCTTCATCGGGGCATTCGTCTATGCGCTGACGTCGATCATCCTGTTCAAGGCGCAACTGCACGGCCCCGGGGCATCGGTCGCGATCCTGGGCGTCACCGTCGCTGTCGTGGTGCTTGTGATCCTCGCGATGCTGCGCTGGATCGACCACCTGAGCGACCTTGGCAGCATGGATAACAGCCTGCGCGTGACCGAGGCTGCGGCCCATGGCAGCCTCATGCGAAGCCGCATCGCCCCCGCGCTTGGCGCCCAGACCCTGACGGATGCGACCCTGATGCCCGAGAATGCCGACCCCATCCTTGCGCCGCGCTCGGGTTATCTCCAGTTCATCGATCTCCGCAGGCTCGACCGGATTCTCGAAAAGGGCGACGCAATGATCTATTTCAACATCGCGCCGGGCGAAGCGATCCTCAAGGGCCGCGTGATCGCCCATGCCGCAGGACTGACACAGGAAGAACATGCACAGGTTCAGGGCTGCCTGACCATTTCGGATACCCGCACCTTCGAGCAGGACAGCGCATTCGGCCTTCTGGTCCTGTCCGAAATCGCCGCGCGCGCTCTATCGCCGGGGGTCAATGATCCGGGCACCGCGCTTGACGTGATCAACCGTCAGGAACGCCTTCTGTGGGACTGGGCGCAAACTCCGCGCGACGGCGCGACGCCCAAGCATGACCGGGTCTTCATGCGACAGGTGGCGGCAGCGGACCTGATCGAAAGCGCCTATGGCAGCATTGCGCGCGACGGAGCCGGCATGATCGAAGTGGTCGACCGGCTTCTGGAGGCTCTGGAGACCTTGTCTCAAAGCCCCGATACAGCACTTTGCAAGGCTGCAAGCGACATGGCCTATCACGCCCGCAGCCACGCCGCACAGGCTTTGCCTCTTGCAACGCAGCGCGCAAGGCCGGGCGGCAACCCGCCCGACAGCGCGCCCTAAGCGCGCGCCTTGATGTTCTGCAAAAGCGGCAGGACCAGCGCCATCTCGGGCCCGTGTGTTTGCCCGGTCAGTGCCTTGCGCAAGGGCATGAAGAGGCCCTTGCCCTTGCGGCCCGTGGCCTCTTTGACCTCGGTGGTCCAGGTGCTCCAGGTGGAGTCGTCGAACGGGCCCTCGGGCAGCAGATCCATGGCTTGCGCGACGAATTCGCGGTCCTCTTCCTCGATCACGGGCTCGGCCCCGTCGCGGAACATTGCCCACCATGCGGGCAAATCCCTGAGCGTGGTGATGTTCTCGCGCGTGACCGTCCAGAACCGCTCGGCCAGATCGTCGGGCACGCCAATGGCGACGATCTCGTCGCGCACCTCGTCATAGCTGCGTTCGTGCAGCAGGCGGGCGGTCAGCGGAAACAGGTCGTTCACGTCGAACTTCGTTGGCGCGGCACCAAAGCGCGCGATGTCGAACCCTTCGATCAACTCCGCCATGTCGGTGCGCAATTCCACCGGATCGGCAGACCCCAGCCGCGCCATCAGGCTGAGCAGCGCCATCGGCTCGATCCCCTGCGCGCGCAGATCGCGCAGGCTGAGCACACCAAGACGCTTCGAGAGCGACTCGCCCTGCGGCCCGGTCAGCAAGGAGTGATGCGCGAAATGCGGCACCTGACCGCCAAGCGCCTCGATGATCTGAATCTGCGTGGCAGTATTGGTCACATGGTCGGAGCCGCGCACGACATGGGTGACGCCCATTTCGGTGTCGTCCACAACCGAGGCCAGCGTGTAAAGCACCTGTCCATCGCCGCGGATCAGCACCGGGTCGCTGACGCTGGCCGCGTCGATCGAGATATCGCCAAGGATGCCGTCATCCCATTCGATCCGCTCGTGATCCAGCTTGAAGCGCCACACGCCGTTGCCGCGCTCGGCGCGCAGCCTGTCCTTTTCGGCTTCAGGCAGGGTCAGTGCAGCCCGATCATAAACGGGCGGTTTTCCCATGTTTAGCTGTTTCTTGCGCTTGAGATCAAGTTCCGTCGGGGTCTCGAACGCCTCGTAGAAACGGCCCATTTCGCGCAATTTTTCGGCGGCTTCGGCGTAGCGGTCCAGCCGCTCGGACTGCCTCTCGACCCTGTCCCAATGCAGGCCCAGCCACTCCAGGTCCTGCTTGATCGCGTCGACATATTCCTCCTTCGAGCGTTCGGGGTCGGTGTCGTCGATGCGCAGGATAAACTGCCCGCCAGCCTTGCGGGCGATGAGAAAGTTCATCAGAGCGGTGCGCAGGTTGCCCACATGGATGTATCCGGTGGGCGACGGGGCGAAACGAGTGGTCGTCATGGGTTTCTCCTGGTTCGCGTGGGCCATGTCACAGCGCCGCGCGATTGTCCAGATTTCACGGTTCGGGCGGAGTTGCGGGCATGCTATCACATTGGCGTGAGAGGGCGCGCCATGGCGCGCTTGCGCATTATGCTAAGCAACATATCAACAAGGAGGATTCCCATGTCACGATCATTGATTTCCCGGCGGGCTGTTCTGGCTTCAGGGGCGGCGCTGCCATTGGCGGCCGCTTCGGGAGGCGTGGCGCGGGCGACGGCGCCGATGATGGGCAATGGCATGTCGCGGTTCAACCGCGTGGGGCTTGGCGGGTTCGAGGTCACGACGATCCTTGCTGGGACCATGCCACGCCCGGACCCGCATTCGATCTTCGGTCTGAATGTCGATGACGCGGCGTTCAGCGCAGCCTCGGAAGCGGCGCGCATCCCCACCGACGTGGCGCAGTTCTTCTTCACTCCGACCGTCGTCAACACCGGTAACGCATTGATATTGTTCGATACCGGCCTCAATGCCGAGGGCACCACGGCCGCCCTTGCCGAAGCCGGCTACAGCCCCGATCAGGTCGATGTCGTGGTCATCACCCATATGCATGGCGACCATATCGGCGGGCTGATGAATGGGGACGCGCCGACCTTTCCCAATGCCAGATATGTCACTGGTTCCAAGGAGTTCGATGCCTGGGGGGCGATGGAGAACGAAGGGTTCGAGAGCAAGGTGCGCCCGCTGGCCGAGCAGATGGAGATGCTGGAGGATGGCGCCAGCGTCGCGCCGGGCATCACCGCGATGGCCGCGTTCGGCCATACGCCGGGGCATATGACCTACATGCTGGAGAGCGACGGCAAACAACTTCTGGTGGCGGCGGACTTTGCCAACCACTATGTCTGGTCGCTGGGCCACCCGGATTGGGAAGTGTCGTTCGACATGGACAAGGCCGCCGCGGCGGCCACGAGACGGCGTATTCTGGAGATGCTGGCCGCTGAAGAAATGCCCTTTATCGGGTATCACATGCCCTGGCCGGGTATGGGATATGTGGAGGCGCAGGGCGATGGATTCCGCTATGTTCCGACCAGTTACCAGCTGATGCTGGACGGATGACGAACGGGATTTATCCCCGGTATACAATGCCTTATGATGCATCGCATGCAGCATGAGCCGAGTATTTCCGACTTCGAGACCATGGCCCGCGATACTGTCGCGGGCCTGCCCGAACCGTTCAGAAAGGCGGCGCTGGAGGTGGCGCTGAGGGTGGTGGACTGGCCCGCGCACGACATGCTGCGAGAGCTGGGAATGCATGATCCGCTGAATCTGACAGGGCTATACGAAGGCATCCCGGCAACGGAAAAATCCTTTATGGATCAACCATATGCACCCGATACCGTCTGGCTCTTCCGCCGCCCCATACTGGCCGAATGGCGCGAGCGGGGAAATGTGGAGATCGCCGATCTGGTCGCGCATGTCACGATCCACGAATTCGCCCATCATTTCGGCTGGTCGGATGCCGATATCGCCAGCATCGACCGCTGGTGGGAATGAGCCGCGCTTAACGTACGAAACGTCCGTTTTGTACGCCGGTTTCGTACCGAAATCCGGCGGTCAGGCTCTCAGTTTGTACAAACCCCCGATGACGCGCAGAATCGCCCGCCCTGCACACCCCGCCAACCATTTGTTAACCCCTCCGTGGTTTCCTGCCTTCACCAGAGGCGAGACATGAGGGCGAGTATGACAGACAGGCAGGCGGTTCATTCCAGTGGCGGCAGCTCCACATTCCATTCGATGCGCGCGGGAACGGGCGTGGCCCCTTCGGCCACTTTCGGGTCCGAGTTGTATGCGGTGAGGCGCAGGAATTCGCCCTCGATCACGCCGGTGGCGATGTTGCCGTCCATGGTGAAGGCGGTCAGCGTTCCGGCGCCGCCATCGGCCCCCATCGCCATCGGCGCGTCAAAGCCCTGATCGTCGAAGACCTCGGCTGACAGGAAAGCCATGTCGCCCATTTGCTTTTGCAAGGTGATCTGCACAATGGGGCTGCCGGGCTCGCCATCGGACTCCACCACCCGCCCGACCACATTGATGGTCAGGTAGTTGCCCATGATCATCTTCTGCTCGGCATAGCCGTATTGTTCTTGCGTATCGAAGGGGATCACCATTTCGAGCCTGTCGTCGCCCAGTTGGGCGGTCATGGTGCCCATGGCGGTATATCGCTCGGAAAGGTCAGCGGCGGCGAGCGGCGTGGCGATGCACAATGCCGCGATGGCGGAAATGAAACGGGTCATTGGAAATCCTGTGTCCGGTCAGATCAATACCCGGAGCATAGCATCGCGCGGGCATGCTGACAAAACCCGCTTCAGTCAGCCAGCGGCGAAAGCGGATAGACATGATCCATGTAAATCCCGCGAAAACGCCGCCTGGGCGCTTCGGCCAGCCGGCAGCGCGCAGC
>CAZMZS010000007.1:18999-45477 GCA_964570675.1 uncultured Roseovarius sp.
GCCCGGTTCATTCAGGAGATGCCGCGCCATGCGTGCGGCGCGGCGCGCAGCCGTGCCGTTCGGGGTGAAGCGAAGCCGGACGCGAATGTGATCGCGCGCGCCCCAGCCGACATACATGCTTTGATGAATGATCGACTCGACCTGCGACCAAGGAATGTCCGGCCCGTCACCGATGGCGATCCCATCTGCGTTGGCGCGCATCAGCAGGCATGGCACACGCGCGGTGCGGCGGCCCAATCCGGCGCGCAAGGACCGCCCGGCCAGCAACAGAAGGCCCGCGCAAAGCGCTACCGATATGGGGTGGATCAGGGCCGCGCGCCCGAGCTGCGCGATGAACCAGACAAGCACCGCAAGTAGCAGCACCCACATCCCCGCGAACCAGAGCCAGACGGCCCCGGCCCGTTCCAGAGGCGGTTGCGATTTGTCGCCTCAGCTTTGATCGCGCCAGCGGTTGACGATGGGATAGCGGCGATCCAGCCAGAAGGCGCGTTTGCTGAGCCGCGTGCCGGGGGCGGACTGGAAGCGTTTGTATTCCGAAATATAAAGCAGGTGCTCGACCCGCTTGGCATCTTCGCGCGCGTAACCGGCGGCGACGCAATCGGCGATGGATCCATCCTGATCGACCAGAATGTCGAGGATGCCATCCAGCACCGGATAGGGCGGCAGGCTGTCTTCGTCGCGCTGATCGGGGGCGAGTTCGGCACTTGGAGGGCGCTCGATGATGCGCGTGGGGATGATCGCGCCCTCGGGGCCGTCCATCCAGTCGCTATGATGCGCGTTGCGCCAGCGGCAGGTTTCAAAGACGCGGGTTTTATACATGTCTTTCAGCGGGTTATAGCCGCCCGCCATATCGCCGTAGATGGTTGCATAACCCACCGCCACTTCGGATTTGTTGCCGGTGGTCAAGAGCATCTCGCCGAACTTGTTGGACATCGCCATGAGCAGCAGGCCGCGCAGGCGGGACTGGATGTTTTCCTCGGTCACGTCGGGTTTGGTGCCCTCGAAAAGCGGGGCGAGCGTGCTGGTGATGGCATCGCGGCCTTCGGCAATGGGCAGGAAATCATAACGGCAGCCCAGGTTTTCGGCGAGTGCCTTGGCATCATCCAGTGAGGCTTGCGAGGTATATTCGGAGGGCAGCATCACGCAGCGGACATTATCCGCGCCCAGCGCATCGACCGCCACCACCGCCACCAGCGCCGAATCGATCCCCCCCGAAAGGCCCAGCAGCACCTTGGAGAACCCGGTCTTGCGCAGGTAGTCGCGCAAGGAAAGGACCATCGCATGGTAATCCTGTTCAGTGGGGCCGGGGATGGAGGCCAGCGGCGCCTGTTCGATGCGCCAGCCATCCGCGCCGCGCACAAGATCGAGATGCGCCAGCGATTCCGTCATGACCGGCATTTGCAGCGCCAGTTCACCGCCCGGATTGAGCGCGAAGCTGCCACCGTCGAAAACCTGGTCGTCCTGGCCGCCCACAAGATTGAGGTAAATCAGCGGCAGGCCGTTTTCGACGACGCGCGCGACCATGAGCTGATGGCGATGCGCGAGTTTCTCGCGGTAATAGGGCGAGCCGTTGGGCACCAGCAGGAATTCGGCGCCGGTCTCGGCCAGGGTTTCGCAGACATCCTCATACCAGCTGTCTTCGCAGATCGGCGAGCCGATGCGCACGCCGTTGATGGCATAGGGGCCGGTGACATGGCCTTGGGTGTAGATGCGTTTTTCGTCGAATACCGTCTCGTTGGGCAGGTGGTGTTTGAGCACGCGCGCCGCGATGCGCCCGCCCTCGAGGATGTAATAGGCGTTGTAAAGCGCGCCGCCCTCAAGCGCGGGGCCGCCGATGGCCAG
Source organism: uncultured Roseovarius sp. (assembly GCA_964570675.1). Classification (GTDB taxonomy): domain Bacteria; phylum Pseudomonadota; class Alphaproteobacteria; order Rhodobacterales; family Rhodobacteraceae; genus Roseovarius. Next base: position 20,842 of record CAZMZS010000007.1, read on the forward strand.
CGCAGGCCCGTCGGCGCAATCGCGCGCAAGGGTTTCAACGGCGGCGATGGCGGCCGCGTGAAAGGCCGGCTTCATCACCAGGTCCTGGGTGTTGTAGCCGGTGATGAACATTTCTGGCAGCGCAACAAGGTCGGCGCCCGCCGCGGCGCCTTCGCTCCAGGCGGCGCGGGCACGCGCGGCGTTGCCCTCAAGATCGCCCATGATGGGGTTCCATTGCGCGAGCGTCACGCGAAACCGGTCGGCCATGCGATGCCTCCTGCTTGCATTGCGGCCATGATTTAGCAGATCGCTGCGCGAGGGAAAGCCGATTTGGGCAAAACACGTTGTCAGCCCCGCGAGGCTCCACTAGATTTCGGGCGGTGCGCTGGCGCGCGAAACTGGGGATTCTGGGGCCGACATGAGCTTTTCAATGAGGGATGCGACGATCGCCGCAATGATGCTGGCCGGGGGAGCCGCGCTGGCGCAGGACGGCGAGGTGCAGACCAAGCAATATGACGATGGCGGCATCTACGAGGGCACGTTCAGGAACGGGCTGCAGCATGGCACCGGCACCTATACGCTGCCCAATGGCTATGAATATTCAGGCGAATGGGTCGATGGCGAGATTCGCGGCCAGGGGGTTGCGCGCTTTCCCAACGGGTCGGTCTATGAGGGCCAGTTCGCCAAGGGCAAGCCCGAGGGCGTGGGCAAGATCGTCTTCGCCGATGGCGGCACCTATGAGGGCGACTGGCTGGAGGGCAAGATCACCGGCCAGGGGGTCGCGGTCTATGCCAATGGTGTGCGCTACGAGGGCGGGTTCCGCAATGCGATGCATCACGGCAAGGGCCGCATGGAAAGCCCCGGCGGCTATATCTACGAGGGCGACTGGGTCAATGGCGTCAAGGATGGCGCGGCGCGGATCACCTATCCCGACGGCGCCGTCTACGAGGGCGAGGTCAGCCGCGGCGCGCGGCACGGGCAGGGCACGCTGACCATGCCCGACGGGCTGATCTACGAGGGGCGCTGGCAGGACGGGCAGATCGACGGCACCGGCAAGCTGATCCAGCCCAATGGCGATGTCTACGAGGGCGATCTGGTGGCCGGGCGACGCGAAGGCCAGGGCCGCGTGACCTATGAGAACGGCGATGTCTACGAGGGCGCGTTCGAGGATGACCGCCGCCACGGCCAGGGCGTCTTCACCGGCACTGACGGCTATCGCTACGAAGGCTCCTGGAGCGCGGGCAAGATTTCGGGCCAGGGGCGGGTGACCTATCCCGACGGCTCGGTCTATGAGGGGGCGTTTCGCGACGATCTCGCCAATGGCGAAGGCAAGATCACCTATCCCGATGGGTCAACCTACGAAGGCGAATGGCGCGGCGGCGTGATCGACGGCACAGGGCGCGCCACCTATCCCAACGGCGTGGTCTACGAGGGCGCGTTCGAAAACGCGCGCAACCACGGCTACGGGGTGATGACCTATGCCGACGGCTATCGCTACGAGGGCCAGTGGAAAGACGGCCAGCGCGAGGGCGCAGGCACCGCCACCTATCCCGACGGCACCATCTACGAAGGCGAATTCCTGGACGGCCAGCGCCACGGTCAGGGCAAGATCACCATGCCCGACGGCTTCACATATGAAGGCGAATGGAAAGAGGGCGAGATCTCGGGCCAGGGCGTCGCCACCTACACCAATGGCGATGTCTACGAGGGCAATTTCCTCAAGGGCAAACGCCAGGGCGAAGGCACGATGCGCTATGCTACCGGCGAAGAGGAAAGCGGCACCTGGGACAGCGGCGCGCTGGCCGAACAGACGGAAACCGCCCCCGCCGACGACACCCCAGCCCCCGCCGACACGCCCGAAGCACCCGAAGCCGAACCCCAGTCCGACGCCCCCCAAAGCGACTGACGCGCCCCGGCGCTTCATCTGGCCAGAAATACCTCGGGGGAGTCGCGGCCTCTGGCCGCGGCGGGGGCAGCGCCCCCTGCCCCGCTCAGACGACCTCGCCCCGTTTCAGCCGCTCCAGCACCCGCGCCGCGCCCTCCAGCACGGCCGCGCGGCGGCCTTCATCCATGCGCTCCCATGTACGATAAATCGGCCCCATCCGCGGATTGCGCGCGAAACGGTCACGGTGGCGGATCAGGAAATCCCAATAGAGCAGGTTGAACGGACAGGCCGACTCGCCCGTCTTGTCCTTCACCTTATAGGCGCAACCGGCGCAGTAATCGGACATCCGGTCGATATAATTGCCTGAACTCACATAGGGTTTCGAGGCGATGATCCCGCCATCGGCGAACTGGCTCATGCCGATCGTGTTGGGGGCCTCTACCCACTCGAACGCGTCGATATAGACCGCAAGATACCATTCATGCAGCGCGCCCGGGTCCACCCCGGCCAGAAGCGCGAAATTGCCGGTCACCATCAGGCGCTGGATATGGTGGGCGTAGGCCTCGTCGCGAGTCTGGGCGACGGCATGGGAGATGCAGTTCATGCGTGTCTCGCCGCCCCAGAACATGGCAGGCAGGGCACGCTCATGGCCCAGCGCGTTGCGCGCGGTATAATCGGGGCCTTCGCGCAGGTAGATCCCGCGCATGTATTCGCGCCAGCCGATAATCTGGCGGATATAGCCTTCGGCGGCATTGATCGGCACGCGCCCGGCCTGCCATTCGGCCTCGACGCGCCGGCAGATTTCCAGCGGCCTCAGCAGCCCCAGATTGAGATAGGGCGAGAGCAGCGAGTGATTGAGGAAAGGATCGCTTTCAAGCATCGCGTCCTGCGTGTCGCCGAACCCCGCCAGCAGATGGCGCGCGAAATGATCGAGCGCCGCCAGCGCATCGGCGCGCGTCACCCCGTAGTGAAACGGCAGCAGCGTGCCGAAATTGTCGGCATAGCGCGCACCGACCAGGTCGAGCACCTCTTGCGTCACCGCGTCAGGCGCGAAACGCAGCGGCGCGGCGCGAAACAGGTCCGGCGCAGCGGGTTTGCGATTGTCATGGTCGAAATTCCACTTGCCGCCCGCCGGTGTGTCGCCCTCCATCAAAAGGCCGGTCTTGCGGCGCATCATGCGATAGAACCACTCCATGCGCAGTTCCTTGCGCCCTTCGGCCCAGGCGTCGAATTCGCCCGGCGTCGCGATGAAGCGGTCATCGGGCAGAAGCGTCACCGAAAGCGGCGCGTTTTCCAGCGCCTGGATCAGCCGCCATTCGCCGGGCATGGTGGCGATCACCTTACCGGTGCCATACGCCTCGGCGCGGCGTATGAGTTCGCCCACGATCGAACCCGAGGAGTCGGGATCATCCAGCCGGGTATAGGCCACCTGCCAGCCGTCGCGCTCCAGTTCGGCCGCGAAATGGCGCATCGCCGACAGAACGAGCGCGATCTTCTTGGGATGGTGGGGGACATAACTGGCCTCGTCCGCCACCTCGGCCATGGCGATCAGGTCATGCGCCTTGTCGGCGGCGCCAAGCGCGGAAAGCCCCGCGCTCAACTGGTCGCCCAGCACCAGCACAAGGCGTTTCACCATGGCACGGGTTTTCCGGCCCAGTCGAAGAACTGCCCGGTCTGCGAAGGGGTCAGCCCGTCGATCACGCTCAGAAGATTGGCCGCCGCCTCGGGGGCGGGGACGGTCGGGTGATTGCGGGCATAGCGCGCCGTCAGGGGCGTTTCCACGGTGCCGGGATGCAGTGAGACGCAGATGGATTGGCGGTGCGAGCGGCTGAGTTCAATGGCGCCGGTATGGACGATCTGGTTGAGCGCGGCCTTGGCGGCGCGGTAGCCGTACCAGCCGCCAAAGCGGTTGTCGCCGATCGACCCGACCCGCGCCGAAAGCGCCGCAAAGACCGCCCGCCGCTCGCGCGCCAGAAGACGCGGCGCATGTTTGAGAACCAGTGCGGGGCCGATGCAATTGAGCGCGAACTGGTCCGACAGGGCCTGCGGGTTCAACTCCTTGAGGGATTTCTCGGGGCGCTGGCCGTCGATCTCAAGCCCGCCGGTGGCGACGAAGATAAGGTCATAAGGCCCCTCGAGTGGGTCCAGCGCGGCCTTGATCGAATCCTCGTCGGTCAGATCGATCCCGTCAACGCGGCGCGAGAGCGGCGTGAGAGCGACACCCCGCGCCGAGAGCGTGTCGCAAAGTGCGGTGCCGATTCCGCCCGAGGCGCCGATGATCAATGCGGTGTCCATGCGCGCCAGATAGGCTGGGGCCGGGCCGCGGCAAGGGCGTTCGCGGCCCGGATGGCGGCAGGTCGGATTCGGGGGTTTTCAACGCCCGCCACGGTCCCTATACTTTGGCCCATGATCAAGCAGGACCATATCTCTTTTGCCGTGACGCCCCGCCAGTCGGGTTGCGTTCGCGTCCTGCTGCTCCTAAGCCGCCTCTGAGCGTGCCGATCCGGCGCGACCGCTCAGAGGATGTGCCTTTTCGCGCCATTGGCTTAGGACAATGAACGAGATCCGACATGACAGACCAGACCAAGACCGTATCGCCTGAAGCGAACAAGGACAGAGTGGTGATTTTCGACACCACCCTGCGCGACGGCGAGCAATCGCCCGGCGCGACCATGACCCATGATGAAAAGCTCGAGATCGCCGACCTGCTCGATGAAATGGGCGTCGATATCATCGAAGCGGGCTTTCCCATCGCCTCCGAGGGCGATTTCCGCGCCGTGAGCGAGATCGCCAAGCGGGCGAAACAGTCCACGATCTGCGGGTTGGCGCGCGCGCATCTCAAGGATATCGACCGCGCCTGGGAGGCGGTGAAACACGCCAGCAGCCCGCGCATCCATACTTTCATCGGCACCTCGCCGCTGCACCGCGCGATCCCCAATCTGAGCCAGGACGAAATGGCCGAGCGGATCCATGAAACGGTGACCCATGCGCGCAACCTGTGCGACAACGTGCAATGGTCGCCGATGGATGCGACGCGCACCGAATGGGATTACCTGCGCCGGGTGGTCGAGATCGCGATCAAGGCGGGCGCGACCACGATCAACATCCCCGACACGGTGGGCTATACCGCGCCGGTGGAAAGCGCCGATCTGATCCGCCGCCTGATCGCCGATGTGCCCGGCGCCGACGAGGTGGTGTTCGCGACCCATTGCCATAACGATCTGGGCCTTGCGACGGCCAATGCGCTGGCCGCGGTGGCGGGCGGCGCGCGCCAGATCGAATGCACGATCAACGGGCTGGGCGAGCGCGCCGGCAACACCGCGCTCGAAGAGGTGGTGATGGCGCTGAAGGTGCGCGGCGACATCATGCCGTTCTATACCCATGTGGACAGCCGCAAGATCATGAACATCTCGCGCCGGGTCGCCACGGTCAGCGGCTTTCCGGTGCAATACAACAAGGCGATCGTGGGCAAGAACGCCTTCGCCCATGAATCGGGCATCCACCAGGACGGGATGCTCAAGAACGCCGAGACCTTCGAGATCATGCGCCCGGCGGATGTGGGCCTGGCCGAGACCAGCATCGTGCTGGGCAAGCATTCGGGGCGCGCGGCGCTGCGCGCCAAGCTCAGGGATCTGGGCTATGAGCTGGCCGAGAACCAGCTCAACGACATGTTCGTGCGCTTCAAGGAACTGGCCGACCGCAAGAAGGAGGTCTATGACGAGGACCTCATCGCGCTGATGCGCGCGGGCGAGGACGAGGCCCGTGACCGGCTGGTCATCAAGTCGCTGCGTGTGGTCTGCGGCACTGGCGGGCCGGCCGAGGCCGAGCTGGTGATGACCATCGACGGCACCGAGAAAAGCGTGAAGCAGACCGGCGACGGCCCGGTCGATGCGACCTTCAAGGCGGTGCGCGAACTGCACCCCAACGATGCGCATCTGTCGCTCTACCAGGTGCATGCGGTGACCGAGGGCACCGACGCGCAGGCCACGGTTTCTGTGCGGCTCGAGGAAGAGGGCAATATCGCCACCGGCCAGTCGGCCGATACCGATACGGTCGTCGCCTCCGCCAAGGCCTATGTGAACGCGCTCAACCGCCTGCTGGTGCGCCGCGGCCGCCTGGGCGAGGACAAGCGCGAGATCAGCTACAAGGACGTGAGCTGACCCGCCCTGCCCGCTGACAGCAAAAGTGAAAGACCCGGCCGCAGCGCGTGACCGGGTCTTTTCATTTCGGGCCTTGCATGGGGGCCCTGCCCCCGTCGCGCAGAGCGCGACTCCCCCGGGATATTTTAAAACAGAAGAAGGGCCATGGCGGATCACTCCGCCTCTTCATCTGGCTACAAATACCTCGGGGGGTCCGGGGGGCTGGCCCCCCGGCGGATCCCGCAGGGAAAACCCTGTCAGGTGGTTTCGGATTCGGCCTCGTCAGCCCATTCCCAGGGGCGGGTGAAGCGGCCGAGCACATGGGCGAGTTCTTCCTCGTCGAGCGCTCCGTCGCGTTCGATCTGTGCCACGAGGCCGCGTTTTTTTGAATCGATCACCTGGGCGACGCGGGCATCCAGTCCGGCTTCGGCCAGGGCGGCGTCGTAGATGCGGGTGATGGCGCGTTTGCGCAGGTCCGGTTTGAACACCTTGCCGACCGCCGTCTTGGGCAGTTCGTCGAGGATTTCGACGTATTTCGGCATGGCGGCGCGTTCATGTACATGGACCCTGCAATGCTCGCGCAACGCCTCGGCGGTGACGCTGGCGCCCTCGACCAGTTCCACATAGGCGCAGGGCAATTCGCCGGAATGCGCGTCGGGCTGGCCGATGGCGCCTGCCATGGCGACGTCGTGATGGGCCATGAGGGCTTCTTCGATATCCGCCGGGTCGATATTATGACCGCCGCGGATGATCAGATCCTTGGCGCGCCCGGTGATCCAGAGGTAGCCATCCGGGTCGATCCGTCCCAGATCGCCGGTGCGAAGATAGCGCTCGTAGTGATAAAGATCGCCGTTCTTGGCGGCTTCGGTATAGGTGTTGCCGGCATAGACGCCGGGATTGGAGATGCAGATCTCGCCGACCTCGTCGGTGGCGCATTCCAGCGGCGCGCCCGATGTGTCGGTCTTGAGAATGCGCACATCCGTATAGGGAAAGGGCACGCCGACCGAGCCCACTTTCTTCTGCCCTTCGGGCGGATTGCAGGACACGAGGCAGGTGGCCTCGGTCAGCCCGTAGCCTTCGATCACGGTCATGCCGGTGGCGGATTCAAAGCGGTTGAACAGTTCGAGCGGCATCGGGGCCGAGCCGGAAAACGCGTTCTTCACGCTTGAGATATCGGCATCCACCTTGCGCTGCATCAGCGCCGACACGGCCGTCGGCACGGTGATCACGAAAGTCGTCTGCCAGCGTTCCAGCAATTTCCAGAAATTGTCGAACACCCCGTCGCCGCGGTAGCCCGCAGGCGTGGGAAAGACCACATGCGCCCCCGACTTGATCATCGCCATCAGGATGACGTGGCAGGCGAAGACATGAAAGAGCGGCAGCGGGCACATCACGCTGTCTTCCTCGGTGAACAGCAGGGTATGCCCGAGCCAGCCATTATAGATCATTCCCGAATAGCGGTGTTGCGCCACCTTGGGCATGCCGGTGGTGCCGCCGGTGTGGAAATAGGCCGCAACCCGGTCCTGCCCGCCATCATCGAAACCGAGCGTCACCGGATGTTTGCGCATCTCGGCGTTGAAGCATTTGACGTCGGCATGGTGATTGCCCGGATTCTTGGGGCGGATCAGCGGCACGATCCAGCTTTTGGGCGGGCTCAGGTAGCGGTTGAGGTCGATTTCCAGAACCGTGTGGACACGCGGCGCATGGCGCACGGACTCGGCGGTTTTCTGGGCGATGTCGGTTTTCGGGAACGCCTTGAGCGTGACCACGACGCGGGCGTCGGTTTCACGCAGGATCGCGCCGATCTGTTCGGGCTCAAGAAGCGGGTTGATCGGGTTCACGATGCCCGCGATGGCCGCGCCGATGGTGACGATGGCGGTTTCCAGCGTATTGGGCAGGACCAGCGCGACGACATCGCCCTCATCGATCCTGAGATCGCGAAACAGGTTGGCGGCGCGGCAGACCTGATCGTGGAACTGCTGCCATGTCATGGTCTGCGAGGGATCGCTTGCGCCCGAGAGAAGCTGGTAACTGACGGCGGGGCGATCTGGGAAGGCATCCACCGTTTCGCGCAGCATCTGGTAGAGCGTCGCGGGACGCGGGCGTTCTTCCCACCCCATCTCTTTCTCGATATCGAGCGCATCCTGGCGCGAGGCAAAGGTCATCTGGTCATCCTCCCCGATCCTGGCCTCTTGCCGGCCAGTTTTTCTCCTGCCCGGCAAGATGGAAGGCTTTGACCAGCGGCGCAAGGTTTACGCTGCGTTTCGACACGCGCACACCGCAGCAGCGGCACCGATCTGTCAGCCCTCGGGCGTCAGGCATTCGGCCATGGCGCCGGCCATGTTGCGCAGCATCGCAGGGTAAAGGCCAGCACCCGGTTCAAGGCCGACGCCGATCGGATCAAGTTCGCCCACCGGGACGGAATCGCCAAAGACCGAAGCGATCACGGCGGTGTTGAACTGGGGTTCGGCGAAGACGCAGTCCGCGCCCTGTTCCTGCGCGAGGGCGCGCAATTCGACAAGGCGCGCGGGGCTGGGTTCGCTGGCATCGCCGATGGACAGCGCGCCTGCCGCCCCGAGACCGAAGCGATTTTCGAAATACTGGTAGGCATCGTGGAACACGAGGAAGGAGCGATCCGCCAGCGGGGCAAGCCGCGCGGCGATGTCTTCGCTCAATGCGGAGAGTTCGGCCTGACCGGCGGCGGCGTTGGCGGCGTAGAGATCGGCGTTTTCAGGATCGAGCGCCGAGAGTTCGCGCGCGATCAGGTCAAGCCAGAGCGCGGCGTTCTGCGGGTCGAGCCAGGCATGAGGGTCGGGACCGGCATGCGCATGGTCATGGGCGTCGGCGGCGTCGGCGTGGTCATGCCCCGCGTGGTCGTCATGGTCTGCCGCGTGGTCATGATCCTTGTGGTCGTCGTGATCGTCGTGGCCCGCCTCGTGGTTGTGGTCCTTGTGATCATCGTGATCGTGGCCCGCCTCGTGGTCGTGGTCCTTGTGATCGTCGTGATCGTGGCCCGCCTCGTGGTTGTGGTCCTTGTGATCGTCGTGATCGTGGCCCGCCTCGTGGTCGTGATCGTCGTGATCGTCGTGCCCACCGCCCTCCGCCGCGCCGTGGTCGTGGTCGTGGTCATGCGCGGCGAAACGAGGGTCGATGCGGCCCGGCAGGATCAGGGTTTCGGGTGCGGTAAGCAGGCTCAGATGGGCGGCCTCGGGCGCCAGCGTTTCGATCGGATCGCCAAGCCAGGGTGTGAGCCCCGGCCCCATCCAGACCACGAGGTCGGCCTGTTCGAGGGCGCGCGCCTCGGAGGGGCGCATCGCGTAGCCATGCGGCGAGGCGCCGGGGCGCACGATCACCGCGGGCATCGAATCTGCCCCCACCCCGTCGAGCACCCGCGCCACGAGCGACTGGACGGGTGCGATATCGGTGGCGACACGGGGCGATTCGGCGGTGGCCGGAAGGGCAAGCGGCAGAAGGGCGGCAAGCGCGGCGGCGGAAAGGCGCATCGGGATCTCCATGTGATAATATAACATTTCTGCTGCTTGATAATTGTAATTCTATAACATATCAACCCTGCAAAGCGGGAGACCCTGAAATGGACGCCATCGGATTTGAAAACCATGACCACAAGGGCTGCATTCGCGCCGGTCTGGAGCGGGTGGAGCAGGCCTGTGCCGAGCGCGGCCTGCAGTTCACGCCGGGGCGCAGGCGGGTTCTGGAGCTGCTGCTTGAGGGGCACCGGGCGATGGGTGCCTATGAGATCCTCGACATCCTTCGCGAAGAAGGCGCCGGGTCGCAGCCGCCAGTGGCCTACAGGGCGCTGGATTTTCTGGTAAGCAACGGGTTCGCTCACAAGATCCAGAGGCTCAATGCCTTTATCGCCTGCATGCATCCGGGCGAGGACCACACCCCCGCCTTTCTGATCTGCCGGGGCTGCGATGCGGTGGCCGAGGCCCATGCCGACCCCGCAAGCGGGTTGCTGGGCCGCGCGGCGCGCGACAGCGGCTTTGTCATTGAGCAGGCGGTGATCGAGGCGCTGGGGCTGTGCCCGGCCTGCGCGGAGGCCGGTGCATGAGCCTTGTGGAGACACGCGCGCTGGGGGTAAGCATCGGGCGCAACCGCATCCTGGATCACGTGGATTTCGCCATCGAGCCGGGCGAGATCGTCACTGTCGTGGGGCCGAACGGGTCGGGCAAATCGACGCTTTTGCGCGCGCTGATCGGGGCGGTCACCCCAAGCGAGGGCGAGGTTGTGCGCGCGCCGGGGCTGAGGATCGGGTATGTGCCCCAGAGGCTGCATATCGACCCGACGCTGCCGATGACGGTGGGGCGGTTTCTGAGCCTGCCGCGCCGGCACAGCGCCCCGGATGTGCGCGCGGCACTTGAGGCCGCCGGGCTGCCCGATCTGGGCGGTCGGCAGATGGGCGATCTGTCGGGCGGCCAGTTCCAGAGGGTGCTGCTGGCGCGGGCCTTGATGGAAAAGCCCGATCTTCTGATCCTTGACGAGGCGACGCAGGGCCTGGATCAGCCCGGTTCGGCGGCGTTCTACCGGCGCATCGAGGAGGTGCGCCAAGAGATGGGCTGTGCGGTGCTGATGGTCAGCCATGAACTGCATGTCGTCATGAGCGCGAGCGACCGGGTGATCTGCCTTAACGGGCATGTCTGCTGCGAGGGGCAGCCCGAGCATGTGGCGCAGGCCGAGGCGTACCGGGCCTTGTTCGGCAGCGGCACGCAGGGGGCGCTGGCGCTTTACCGGCACGATCACGATCATGACCATGATCATGCGGGATGCGCGGGCGGTCATGATCCGCACGCGCACGGGCATGAGAAGGAACATCAATACGGGGCGACGCGATGATCGGGGCGTTGATGGATGATTTCCTGATCCGCGCAGCGCTGGCCGGGCTGGGCGTGGCGCTGGCAGCGGCGCCGCTTGGCTGTTTCGTGGTCTGGCGGCGAATGGCCTATTTCGGCGATGCGACGGCGCATGCCTCGATCCTGGGGGTGGCACTGGCGCTGGCCTTCGGGATGTCGATCTTTGCCGGGGCGCTGGTGGTGGCGCTGGTCATGGCGATGGCGGTCTCGACCCTGTCGGGGCGCGGTGTGGCGATGGATACGCTGCTGGGGGTACTGGCGCATTCGGCGCTGGCCTTCGGGCTGGTGGCGGTGTCGTTCCTGCAGGGCGTGCGCATCGACCTCATGGGATATCTGTTCGGCGATATCCTGGCCGTCGGCAAGGCCGACCTCGCGGTGATCTGGGGCGGCGCGGTGCTGGTCGTGGGGCTGTTGGCCTGGCGCTGGCAGGCACTGCTGACCGCGACGCTGAGCCCCGATCTGGCGCAGGCCAGCGGGATCGACCCGCGGCGCGAACAGCTGGGCCTGACATTGGCGCTGGCGGTGGTGGTCGCGGTGGCGATCAAGGTGGTCGGCGTGCTCTTGATCGCGGCCATGCTGATCATCCCCGCCGCCGCGGCGCGCCCGCTGGCGGGCACGCCCGAACGGATGGCGGCGGTGGCGGTCGGTCTGGCGGCGCTGGCGGCGCTGGCGGGAGTCGAGGGCTCGTTCGTGCTGGACACGCCGACGGGGCCGACGATCGTCTGCGTGGCGGCGCTGATCTTTGCGCTGACCAGCGGCGCGGCAGCGCTGGGACGGGCCGTGGCACGGCGCTGACCCCCTGCAACCACCCTTGAATACCGACCCGGAGGCTCCGCCAAGGCGAAAGGTTTTCGCGTCGATTCTTTGCTGTTGACTGTTTTTGTCGGAAATGCGTAGAAATGTCTTACTGTTTCACTCGGTTTTCAGGAGGCTCAAAGAAACCATGACCAAAACCATCACCCGCAGCTTCGTCGCTGCGCTTGCGCTTTCGGCCACGGTGGCCCCCGCGCTGGCCCAAGAGGTCAACATCTATTCCAGCCGGCATTACGATTCGGATCAGGCGCTGTTCGACGAATTCACCAGCCGCACCGGCATCACCGTGAACCGGATCGAGGCCAAGGCGGACGAACTGATCGCGCGCATGGAAGCCGAGGGCGAGAACAGCCCCGCCGACGTGCTGCTGACGGTCGATGTGGGCCGTGTGGGGCGCGCCGAGGATGCGGGCCTGCTCCAGCCCTTCGAATCCGAGATGATCCAAGAGCGCATCCCGCCGCATCTGCGCGACCCCGAGAACATGTGGTTCGGCGTCTCGCAGCGCGCGCGCATCATCTTTTACGCGAAAGACCGCGTCGAGACCCCGCCGCGCAGCTATGAGGAACTGGCCGAGCCGGAATGGAAGGGCAAGGTCTGCATCCGCTCCTCCTCGAATATCTATAACCAGTCGCTGATGGCCTCGCTGATCGAGGTTCATGGCGAGGACGCGGCCAAGGAATGGGCCGAGGGCATCGTCGAGAACATGGCGCGCGCGCCCCAGGGCGGCGACACCGATCAGCTGCGCGGCATCCTGTCGGGCGAATGCGATGTGTCGGTGTCCAACCACTATTACTTCCTGCGCGGCTATGAGCAGGATGTCGAAGGGCTGACCGACGGGATCGAGAATATCGGCTTTGTCTGGCCCAACCAGAGCGGGCGCGGCACGCATGTGAACCTGTCGACCGCCGCCAAGGCCGTGCATGCCCCCAACGCCGAGAATGCCGACAAGCTGCTGGAGTTCTTCACCAGCGACTTCGCGCAGCATCACTTTGCCGGGCAGAACAACGAATACCCGGCCGTAAGCGGCGTGCCGCTGGACGAGGATACCGCGCGTCTGGGCATCTTCATCCCCGACACGACGACCAACACCGCAGTCTATGGCGACAACGCCGCACGGGCGCAGGCGATCTTCAACGAGGTCAGCTGGGACTGATCGCGCCTGATCGTTGAACCGAACGGAATGGCCCCGCGCTTCGGCGCGGGGTTTTTTGGTTTGGGGAGGGGTAAGCCGCGCGACGCCCGACCTTCGGGTGGGCTCTGGAGCGGATGTGGGGCGCGGTTTATGCCGGCCAGATCCTTCGGCGCTCTAGTCACCTCGCAACGGGGCAAGAGCGCCCGCCCGAGGGGGCGGTCGGCAGCTACTCGGCGGCACTCTTGAGGGTGGTGGTCATCAGATTGTGAATTTTCTCGTCCCGCACGACGAACGTGACCTGGTGTTCGGCCATGGATCGCGCCACAGGGCCCCGGAAACCCGCTCTTGCGAGCGTCCGGGGTCACTTTCGGGTTGTGGCGCCGCCGGAACCGGTTTTTTGGAATTCACTATGGGGTCGTCTCTATCCTCTGCTAGCCTTCCCGGTAATTCCGAGAAGGGGTATGTGCAATGACCACCGCATTCTGCAAGAATTTCGGCATCCATCACCCCGTAGTTCTGGCGCCAATGGGACGTGTCGGGCCACCGGAACTGGTCGCCGCCGTGAGCAATGCGGGCGGTCTGGGGTTGGCGCCGCTATGGACCGACGGCCCGGACCTGATGAGGTCACAGATACGCCGGATCAGGCAGCTGACCAACAAGCCCTTCGGGGTCAATCTGAACATGGACTTTCGCAACGAGGACCAGTTGGAGGTCTGTCTGCAAGAGGGCGTCGGGATCATCTCGCTGTTCTGGGGGGAGTGCGGCGATTTCGTCGAGCGCGCGAAAGCACGCGGGGCCAAAGTCATCATCACGGCCAGCACGGCCGCGAGCGCGCGCGAGGCTGTCGCGCTTGGGGCCGATGCCGTCTGCGCGCAAGGCTGGGAGGCTGGCGGGCACGTTGAGGGCAAGGTCTCGACCATGGCGCTTGTGCCCGCGGTGGCCGATGCGGTCGGCGACGTTCCCGTCATCGCGGCTGGCGGCATCGCTGACGGGCGCGGGTTGGCGGCAGCCCTGGCACTTGGGGCCTCGGCCGTGTGGATCGGCACCCGTTTCCTGGCAGCCAAGGAGGCACCGGTCCATCCGGTCTATCTTGAGCGTCTGTTCGCCGCATCCGGCGAGGACACGGAGCATTACGACGATCTTTATGATCTTGTCTGGCCCAACGCGCCGCACCGCGCCCTGAGGAACAGCACCTCCGAAATCTGGGAGGCCGCAGGACGGCCACCCCTCGGCCAGAGGCCGCGAGAAGGCGAAGTGCTTGCCCGGCGTCCGGATGGTGTCGAGATTGCCCGCTATGCCAGCGCGGTGGCTTTCGCGGAGCTGGAGGGGGATATCGAGCCGCTTCCCTTGTGGGCCGGCCAGGGCGTGGGCCTTGTGAAGAAGGTTCAGCCCGCTGCCGAGATTGTCCGGGAGATCATTGAGCAGGCCAGGGCCATCAACGACTTTTGAGGCGGTCGACACCGCTGGTTGCGCAGATCCGGGTTATCTTGCGCCATCGCGCAGGCGCGCAACGTCTACTCGGCCGCGCTTTTGAGGGTGGCCATGAGGTTGTGGAATTTCTCGCCCTGGACGGCGACGTGTTTGTGCAGGGTGTCGCCTGCACGTGGGCCGTCGCCTTGTTCTAGGGCGGCGACGATGGCCTCGTGTTCGGCCATGGATTGCGCCATGCGGCCCCGAAACCCGAGCTGTTTGCGCCGGAACGGTTTGAGGCGTTTATGCAGCTTGGTGGTTTCCTGTTCCAGAAAGCCATTGCCTGATTGCTGGTAGATGATTCTGTGGAATCGCTCGTTCTCGGTATAGTAGCTGTCGGAATCGCGGGCCTCGACGGCGGCGCGGCAGCGGGCGTTGGCGTCGCGCAGATCGGCCAGAGCCGCGTCGCTGATGCGGCGCGCGGCAAGGCGCCCGCAGGCCGCTTCGAGTTCGGCCATCACCTCGAACATCTCGATCAGCTCCACGGGGCCGGGTTGGCGCACAAAGGCCCCGCGCCGGGGGATGAGATCGACCAGCCCCGATAACGCAAGCCGTTGAATCGCCTCGCGAAGCGGGGTGCGCGACACGCCGAACTGATCGGCAAGGCGCACCTCGTCGAGGCGCTGGCCGTCCTGGAAGGTGCCATCGAAAATCAGTTCTTCCAACTGGACTGCGATATGATCGGCGCGGCGTTGCTGCATGGGGATGAACTCTAGCATGAGATCGCTGCGATGCAATATGTTGCGTCTTGTATACAAAACTGTTGACTTGAAAAACATGGCGCACGTAGTCTTGCCGGACATCCCCGGCCCTGCCGGGGCAATGCTTTGGGAGGAGAACATGAAAACAATGCTTAGAACCGCCGTGGCGGCCGCGGCGCTTTTGTCCACCGCGGGCCTGGCCCAGGCGACCGAATTGCGTCTGTCGCATCAGTGGTCGAACAATGATGTGCGTCACAAGGTGGCGCAGATCGTCGCCGACGAGGTCGCCGCAGCCGATGTGGACCTCGATATCAAGATCTTCGGGTCGAAATCGCTGTTCAAGCCGCGCGAGCAATACACGCCGCTCAGCCGCGGGCAGCTTGACATGACGGTGCTGCCGCTCAGCTATGCGGGCGGACAGCAGCCGGCCTATAACCTGACGCTGATGCCGGGGCTGGTGAAGAACCACGACCACGCCGCGCGCCTGTCCGCGAGCCCCTTCATGGAGGCGCTTGAGGCCAAGATGGCCGAGGATGACGTGATGGTGCTGGTGCATGGCTACCTGGCGGGCGGCTTCGCGGGTACGGAGGAGTGCCTGACCAAGCCTTCGGATGTCGAAGGCAAGCAGATGCGCGCCGCCGGCAAGGCGTTCGAGCAGATGCTGGCCGGGGCGGGCGCGTCGATCGCCTCGATGGCTTCGTCCGAGATCTACAACGCGATGCAGACCGGCGTTCTGGATGCGGCGAACACGTCGTCCTCGTCCTTCGTGTCCTACCGGATCTATGAGCAGGTCAAGTGCTATACCCCGGCGGGCGATGTGGCGCTGTGGTTCATGTATCAGCCGCTGTTGATGAACAAGTCCACCTTCGAGGGGCTGAGCGAAGAGCAGCAGCAGGCATTGCTGGCGGCGAGCGAAAAGGCCGAAGCCTATTACCTGGAAGAGGCCAAGAAGGAAGACGCCGAGTCGGTCAAGGTGTTCAGCGATGCGGGCGTCGAGATCGCCGAGATGTCGCAGGAGGATTTCGAGGCCTGGCGCGCGCTGGCGACCGAGACATCCTACAAGGCCTTTGTCGAGGAAGTGTCCGACGGGCAGGCCCTGCTGGATATGGCGCTGGCCGTCGAATAAGCTGACATCCGGGGCGGCCCACAGACGGCGCCGCCCCGGATACCCGACCAGATCACACGCATGAGGGAGGTATCGCATGGCCGTTCCAAGTTCGGCAGGCGCAGCGCGCACGGGCAGCAACCCGTTCCTGCGGGCCGTCGCCGCGATCTCGACATTGGCCGGATGGTGTTCGGCGGCGATGATCGTTTCGGCGGTGGGCATCACCTGTCAGATGATCTTCATCCGCTTCGTGCTGAACGGATCGACGATCTGGCAGACCGAGGCGGTGGTGTATCTGATGATCGCCGCGACGCTGATCGGCCTGCCCTATGTGCAGCGGCTGCGGGGCCATGTGAATGTGGACCTGTTCCCGCTGACGTTGGCGGCGAGGCCACGTTTCGTGCTGGCGATGGTGACGCTGTCGCTGTCGATCGCCATCGTCGCGGTGATGCTGTTTTACGGCTTTGAATTCTGGCACTTCGCCTGGGATCGCGGCTGGCGCTCGGACACGGTCTGGGGTGTGCGGCTGTGGATTCCCTATCTTTCGATTCCGGTCGGTTTCGCGCTGTTGCTGTTGCAACTGGTTGCCGACCTCATCGCCGTGATCATCGGCGTGGACAAACCCTTCGGACTGGAGGACGCCTGATGGACCCGCTTCTGCTTGGAGCCCTTGTCGCCATGGCGACGATCCTGGTGCTGTTTTCGGGCGTGTCGGTGGCGATCGGGCTGCTGATCGTCTCGGCCGGTTTCCTGATCATCTTCGACGGGCTGCGCTCGCTGGAGCTGATGCCCGAGATCCTGTTCGGCAAGCTGGACAATTTCGCGCTGCTGTCGATCCCGATGTTCATCATCATGGGCGCGTCGATATCTTCGACGCGGGCGGGCGCGGACCTTTACGAGGCGCTGGAGCGCTGGTTGACGCGGGTACCCGGCGGGCTGGTGATTTCCAATCTCGGGGCCTGCGCGCTGTTCGCGGCGATGTCTGGGTCGAGCCCGGCGACATGTGCCGCCATCGGCAAGATGGGCATCCCCGAAATGCGCAAGCGCGGCTATCCCGACGGCGTCGCCGCCGGGTCGATCGCGGCGGGGGGCACGCTGGGCATCCTGATCCCGCCATCGGTGACGATGATCGTCTACGGGATCGCCACGGAGACCTCGATCGGGCGGCTGTTCCTGGCCGGTGTCATTCCGGGGCTGATGCTGGTCATGCTGTTCATGGCGTGGTCGCTTTATTCGACATGGCGCTCGGGGGCGCAATCGGTGCTGAGCGCGGGCAATTACAGCTGGCGCGAGAAATTCGAGATCCTGCCGCGCGTGCTGCCGTTCCTCGCGATCATCGTGGGCGTGCTTTACGCCATGTATGGCGGTGTCGCGACACCTTCGGAGACGGCAGCGGTGGGGGCGCTGTTGTGCATGGTCATCGCGATGGTGATCTACAAGCTTTGGGATCCCCGCCAGCTTTGGTCGGTGCTGCGCGACAGCACCCGTGAAAGCGTGATGATCCTGTTCATCATCGCCGCGGCGGGCGTGTTCAGCTACATGCTGTCATCGCTGTTCATCACCCAGTCGATCGCCGAGTGGATCGGCACGCTGGATGTGAACCGCTGGGTGCTGATGGGGGCGATCAACGTCTTCTTGCTGATCGCTGGTTTCTTCCTGCCGCCGGTCGCGGTGATCCTGATGGCCGCGCCGATCCTGTTGCCGATCATCACCACCGCCGGTTTCGATCCGATCTGGTTCGCCGTGGTGCTGACGATCAACATGGAGATCGGGCTGATTTCGCCGCCCGTGGGCCTGAACCTTTACGTGATCAACGGGATCGCGCCGGATATCTCGCTGCGCACGATCCTGACCGGGTCGCTGCCCTTCGTGGCCTGCATGGTGATCGGCATCGTTCTGCTGTGCCTGTTTCCGGGGCTGGCCACATGGCTGCCCGACGCGGTGATGGGGTCGGCGCGATGACATTGCTGGCGGACCTTCTGTCAACGGTGTTCGAGCGGCGCTATCGCCCCTTCGCGCTGCGCCGGCGCGGCACCCGCCCCCTGCCCGATCTGGCAGATGAGCTGGTGGGCGCGGCGGGCGAAACCTCGGGCGTGAGCCTTGCGACCGAGATCCTTTCGGGTTTCGGCGAGATGGAGGACGACGACAAGCGTGCGTTCTTCAGCCATCTGGCCACCGAGATGAATATCGATCCCGAAGCGGTGCGCAATGCGCTTGACGCCTATGAGCAGGCACCGTCAAAGGCCACGTACCGCGCCTATATGGCCGCCGCAGAGCCCCGCCGCCAAGAGCTGATCCGGCGACTCAACGGTGTACCCGGCGCGACACGCGCGCTGGTGGAAATGCGCGCGGACCTGTTGCGGCTGGGGCGCGGCACCCCGGAGCTGGAGGCGCTGGACCTCGATTTCCGGCATCTTTTCGCGTCGTGGTTCAATCGCGGGTTTCTGGTGCTGCGGCCCATCAACTGGGAGAGCCCGGCGCATATTCTGGAAAAGATCACGCAATACGAGGCGGTACACGCGATCCACAGCTGGGACGATCTGCGCCGCCGTCTGGAGCCGCAGGACCGGCGCTGTTTCGCCTTTTTCCATCCCGCCATGCCCGACGAGCCGCTGATCTTCGTCGAGGTAGCGCTGACGCGCGGCACGCCGGGATCGGTGCAGGCGCTGCTGACGAGCGAGCGCAACACGCTGCGCGAGGACGAGGCCGATACGGCCGTGTTCTATTCGATTTCCAACTGTCAGGCGGGGCTGGCCAGCATTTCCTTCGGCAATTCCCTCATCAAGCAGGTGGCGGCGGATCTGTCCGCCGAACTGCCGGGGCTGCGGACATTCGTGACGCTCTCGCCGATTCCGGGGCTGACCCGCTGGCTGGATGCGCAGGGATATGAATGGCAGGATGCCAGCGGCGAGGAGATGCGCGCATTGGCGGCGCATTATCTGCTCAATGCCAAGACGGATAACGGCGACCCGGTCGATCCGGTGGCGCGGTTCCATCTGGGCAATGGCGCGATCGTCCACGCCGTCCATGCCGAGGCCGACACATCCGAAAACGGCCAAGCGCAATCAGGGGGCACGATGGTGAATTACCTTTACGATCTGGCCAAGGTCGCGCAAAACCACGAACAATTCGCAACGACGCGGCAAATGGTGGCGACTTCGGAGGTCCGGTCGCTCGCCAATTCCGCCACTCTCGTCAAGGCCGAGGATTCCTGAGATCATGGCAAACCTTCTTTATGACAGCCTGATGGGCAAACATGCCGGCAAACCCACTCCGTTCCTGCATCTGCCGGATGGCGGGATCGTCACCCATGCGCAATTTCTGGCGCGCGCCGCGCAGCTGGCCAATGCAATCAGCGCGATGGGGCTGAAGCCCGGCGATCGGCTGGCGATGCAGGTCGAGAAATCGCCCGAGGCGCTGGCGCTTTATGCCGCCTGTGTGCAGGCCGGGGTGATCTTTTTGCCGCTCAACACTGCCTATACGGTCAACGAGCTGGCCTATTTCATCGAGAACAGCGGCGCGCGGCTGATCGTCTGCGACAGCGCCAAGAAGGACGGGGTCGCACCGATGGCCGGGCCGCTTGATGCAAGGGTCGAAACGCTGGACGCGGACGGCACGGGCAGTCTGATGACGGCGGCGCAGGGCCAGCCCGAGACGTTCGAGACGGTAGCACGCGGGGCCGATGATCTGGCGGCGTTTCTTTATACGTCGGGGACGACCGGGCGCTCGAAGGGGGCGATGCTGACGCAGGGCAATCTGTTGTCCAATACCGAAGTGCTGGTCGATCACTGGCGTTTCAGCGGCGATGACGTGCTGCTGCATGCGCTGCCGATCTTTCACACGCATGGTCTTTTCGTGGCGACCAACATCATTCTGGCGACCGGCGGCGCGATGATCTTCCTGCCGAAATTCGATGTCGATCAGGTGATCGAATGGCTGCCCAAGGCCACGGCGATGATGGGCGTGCCGACCTTTTACACAAGGCTGCTGGATGATGCGCGTTTTACCGGCGATCTGGTCGGGCATATGCGGCTGTTCATCTCGGGCTCGGCGCCGCTATTGGCCGAGACCCATGTGCAATTCGAAGAGCGCACCGGGCATCGTATTCTGGAACGCTACGGGATGACCGAGACCAACATGAACACCTCGAACCCCTATGACGGCGAGCGGCGCGCGGGCACCGTGGGTTTCGCCCTGCCGGGGGTGGAACTGAAGGTGACGGATCCCGAAAGCGGCAACACCCTGCCGCAAGGCGAGATCGGCCAGATCGAGGTGCGCGGGCCGAACGTGTTCAAGGGCTATTGGCAGATGCCCGAAAAGACCGCCGCCGAGCTGCGAGAGGATGGGTTCTTCATCACTGGCGACCTGGGGCGGATCGACGAGGATGGCTATATCCACATCGTCGGGCGCAACAAGGATCTGATTATTTCGGGGGGGTACAACATCTATCCCAAGGAGATCGAACTGCTGCTGGACGATCAGCCCGGCGTGCTGGAAAGTGCCGTGATCGGCGTGCCGCATCCCGATTTCGGCGAGACGGTTCTGGGGGTTCTGGTGCCCGAAAAGGGCCATGAGCCCGACCCTGACGCGATCATGGACGCGGCGCAGGCGTCGCTGGCGCGTTTCAAGCATCCGCGTAAGCTGGTGGTCATGGATTCCCTGCCCCGCAACACGATGGGCAAGGTGCAAAAGAACATCCTGCGCGATGAGTTCAAGGATATGTTCGCCGCTTCATGAGGCGGGGCGCGGATTGGCCTGAGAGGGCACGCGCCGCGCCACGCGCGGGCGCGCCAGCCAAGGCGCGAGCCGCCATGAAAGAAGCGCGAACGAGAGCGTCCAGAGCAGCGCCGAAAGGGCGATGCCGTCAAGCCCGGCAAGGATCACCGCGCCCCCCGCGAGCCGCGCCAGAGCCGCCAGAAGCAGAAGCGCGAATGCCAGGGTCAGGGCGCGCCCTGCCACCAGTTCGCGCCCGGTATGGCCCATGGTGGCGCGCATCATCACCGCCACGGTCATGCCACCGACCGCAGCGATCCCGAACAGATGCGCCGGCGCCGCCATCGAGGCCAGCCCGAGGGCCGTCGCACTGATGGCGATGAAACCGGCGGGGATGCCGAGATAGGCCAGGTGCAGCATGCAGAGGAGCGGCGCGCGCCATGTAACGTGCCCGCACCAGCGCGAGAGCCGCGCCACATGCAGGAGGGCCGCCAGCGCGCCCAGCACGGCCGACGCGAGGGTGAAGGGCGCGAAGACCCAAGCCAGAAGCGCACCCGCACCAGTCACGAGCGCGAGCCCGTCGAAGCGGTTGAACGGCACCGGAAGCCGGGCCGCGCCGCGCTGCGCCAGCCAGTTGCGGGTGAAGCTGGGCAGGATGCGCCCGCCGATCAGCATGATCAGGAAGACCAGCAGCGCCAAACCCAGCCGCCGCCCCAGATCGGCGGTGCCAAGGCTCATGATTTCTGCGTGATAAAGCAGATTGGAGGCCCAGAGCAGGGTGACGGGCAGCAAGACCTTGAGGTTGCGCCAGTTCCTGCCCGCCATGATCTCGCGCGCGATCATGGCGACCACGGCCAGAAGAAAGCCCTGGTCGATCAGCAGCACCACGGGCGGCGTCAGGGCCGCGCCCCAGGCCAGCGCCAGGCGTCCGCCCAGCCAGAGCACCAGCAGAGCCGCAAGCGGCCAGCCACGCGTCGGCATGCGGCCTGTCCAGTTGGGCACGGCGGTAAATAGGAAACCCGCGATCACCGCCGCGCCATAGCCGAAGATCATTTCATGGATATGCCAATCCACAGGCGCGAAATGACTTTGCAGCGCCAGATCCCCGCGCCAGATGAAGAACCAGACCGGCACGACGCAAAGCCCGAACAGGGCCGCGCCAAGAAAGAACGGTCTGAACCCGTAGGAGAACAGCGTGGGTCCGCTGAACTGGTTGCGCGGTGTCATGGGCGCATCTCCGGTCGTGAGGGAAAAGAAGGGGCGCCGCCCATCGCGGCGCCCCGGCAGGTCTGGCAGGGCGGGACGCTGCCCTAGCGGACCTGCGCGACAAGATCGGCCATGCGCGACTTGGCCTTGCCCCGATGCTTGACGGCGCTGGCCTCGTCGAGATTGACCGCATCGCCCACCTGGACCACGGCGACCATGCCCATCGCGTAATGCGGCGTGCATTTGATGCCATAGACGCCTTGTTCATCGACCGTCAGTTCGAATTCCTCGTTGAATTTCGTCTTGAAGCTGTCGACACCGTCGGGAAGCATGCCGTCGATGCTTTCGACATTGTGGCCCTTATCGGTGGGCAGGAAGCGGACAACTTCGCCCGGCGCGGCATTGATATAGGCGGGCTCGAACACCATCGCACCTTCGGCGCCGCGGTTGAGCATCTTCACATCGTGGGTTTCGGCGGCGGCGGCTGCGCCCAGCAGGGCAAGCGCGGCGGTCAGTATCAGCGGTTTCATCATCGGAGATTCCTTTCATCCTGTCCGGTTCGTGTCGTCCGGTTGTTTCGCTGGCATTTGTTATGGTGTATGAGGTCGGGGCGAACATTGCTCTCAAACAAACTTCCGAACCATTCGTGGCGAAACTCGACGAAAGCCTTCTGTCCGGCCTGCCGCCCTTCTCCCGCCTGAGCCGGGAGCAGATTCGCGAGATATTGGATCACGCGACATCGCGGCGGTATGACGAGGGCACGGAGATCTTTCGCGAGGGCCATGACGCGGAGCGGTTCTATCTGCTGCTGGATGGCTACCTGCGGGTGGTGCGCACGACGCCCGGGGGCGATCAGATCATCGTGCTGCATATCGCGCCGGGGCAATTATTCGGGATCGCGCCCGCGCTGCAGCGCGACACCTACCCGGCCAGCGCGATCGCGGCGGCGGAATCCATCGCGCTGTCATGGCCGGTGCGGCTCTGGCCGGACTTCACCGCGTCCTATGAGGGGTTCGCCTCGGAAAGCTACAAGACGCTGGGCAAGCGGCTGGGCCAGATCCAGGAGACCCTGACCGAGATGGCGACGCAGGCCGTGGAAAAGCGCGTCGCCTCGGCGGTGCTGCGGCTGGTCAATCAGAGCGGGCGCAAGACCGGCGAGGGGATCGAGATCGCCTTTCCGGTCACACGGCAGAACATTTCGGACATGACCGGCACCACGCTGCATACGGTGAGCCGCCTGCTGTCGGCCTGGGAGAAAAGCGGGATCGTGCGCTCGACCCGCAAGCATATCGTCGTGACCGATCCGCATCGGCTGGTGTTGCTGAGCGACGTTTAACGGACGGTGTGCCGTTGGCGCCGGGGGAGCTGTGAGAAGGCGCCTGTGTGGAGTAAAATAAACGTTTCTTACCTTTAACCGAGTTTAGCTTCTGTGGCGTTGCACTCTGAAGAAACTAATCGCAAATTGTCTTACGAAACTTGGCTGGTAGGAAAAGCGAGTGGCTGCAATCCCAAGTGGGTGAGCATGTGTTTAAAGTTTCATAGTCGGGGTGAGGAGTCTGTGAATGAATAGAACTGTGTTTCGCTGGATATTTGCCAGATACCCAAAACCAGTTCCAATTTTAATGGGTGTATCCTCACTCGTAGCGGCTTACAGCTTATTCTACATCGGATTTTTCTCTCGCACTCCCTTCTCCCACATAATTATTATGGGCGCATGGAGTACCAGCGGTGTTTCAATTGAGGTAAGTACAAAAATCGTAGTGTCCGCCTTGTCCGGCAGGCTTTTTTTCTATGCGATTTATGAAATTGTAAGAAATACAAATCTTACATACTTTTTTATTAAGATGTTCTTGCAGGATCACAGAACATCTCGAGCACTCCAGTTGAGAATTACAAGGTTTTTCCGTCGGAACTCTTTTGCAGGTAGCCTTTTGCTCGGTCTTTCTTTCTTTGCATTATTCGCATTTAGTAATTTTTTTGGTCTCCATGCCATTGTGAAAGTCACGGTAGCATTGATGGTGACGCCTACGATTTTGTATCCACTCTTCTTCCGTCCCGAAAAGAACTCCTTCCCAAGACATTTCACTCCGCTGCCCAAGAGGCCTCTGGGCATATCTGAGGATCGTTGGTTTCTTTACGCGTTGTCTTGCTTTTCCATTGTCGCAGCATCTTTCTTTTACTTTACCGGCCAATCTTTCTTCCAGACAAGAGCCGCCAAACTTCAAACGTTGTATACCGAGTCCAACTCCGTTGTCGGGAGTACTATCGCAGCCAATGGAAGCGGGGTTCTCTTTCTGGTGCACAAATTTGGCACTGACGATTGGCGATACAATGAAAGAGACTATGTATTTTTTCCATTCGAGGCCATCACGAAAATCTCGGATAAGCTACCAGACTCTTATGTCTCGAAGTCGTTTTAGCAGCTAGCACTCTGAAGTTTTCTTGATGTGCGGACCGCTAGAGCGGCCTCCCCACCGTCACCGGCAAACAGAGTCTACGCGGCATACTAGGACGGATCGGCGAAGGCCATTTCGGCCAGAAGCGCGTCGCGGAAATCATCCTCGTCCAGATCGTATTCGATACAGGCATCGGTAATCGCGTGAAACGGCGCGATCGGGCAGC
>CAZMZS010000008.1:0-45249 GCA_964570675.1 uncultured Roseovarius sp.
CATGTCGCGCACCATGCCTTCCATCGCGGCCAGCGCCAGCATCAGGTTGTCGGCGGCATCGAACACCTGCTCCTTGTCCTCCTGCATGTCCTTGGAATAGGCCAGCGGCAGACCCTTCATCACCGTCATCAGCGCGACATTCGCACCAAAGATCCGCCCGATCTTGGCGCGGATCAATTCGGCGGCGTCGGGGTTCTTCTTCTGCGGCATGATGCTCGATCCGGTGGAAAACCGGTCCGACAGCGCCACGAAACGGAACTGCGCCGACGACCAGATCACCAACTCCTCGGCAAAGCGGCTCAGATGCATCGCACAGATGCTCGCCGCGCTCAGGAATTCCAGCGCGAAATCCCGGTCGCTGACCGCATCCAGCGAATTCGCCGAAGGCCGGTCGAACCCCAGTTCCTTCGCCGTCATGTCGCGGTCGATGGGAAAGCTGGTGCCAGCCAGCGCCGCCGCGCCCAGCGGGCATTCATTCATCCGTGCCCGCGCATCTCGCACCCGCCCCAGATCGCGGGCGAACATCTCGACATAGGCCATCATGTGATGGCCCCAGGTGACGGGCTGCGCGGTTTGCAAATGGGTGAATCCCGGCATCACCCAATCAGCCCCGGCCTCGGCCTGCCCCAAAAGAGCGCCGATCAGTGCCTTCAGCCCGGCTTCGGTGGCGTCCAGCTGATCGCGCACCCACAGGCGAAAATCGGTTGCCACCTGGTCGTTGCGCGACCGCCCCGTATGCAGGCGCCCCGCCGGTTCGCCGATGACCGCCT
Organism: uncultured Roseovarius sp.; assembly: GCA_964570675.1. Classification (GTDB taxonomy): domain Bacteria; phylum Pseudomonadota; class Alphaproteobacteria; order Rhodobacterales; family Rhodobacteraceae; genus Roseovarius. The sequence continues at coordinate 771 of CAZMZS010000008.1, forward strand.
TCAGCCGCGCCTCGACATTCATGTGGATGTCCTCCAGCGCGGTGGAAAATTCGAACCGCCCCTCCTCGATCTCTGACAAGACCGTGAGCAGCCCTTCCCTCATCGCCTCGGCATCACTATCACTTATGATACCCGTTGCCGCCAGCATGGCGGCATGGGCACGCGAGCCGGCGATATCCTGTGCCGCCAGTCGCCTGTCGAATCCGATCGAGGCGTTGATCGCCTCCATGATCGCATCCGGCCCGGCGGCAAAGCGGCCGCCCCACATCTGGTTCGAGGTCGTGTCAGTCATGTCTCAGCCCTTCGGAGGGAAAATGAACTTCATTCGTTTCGTCATCCTTTATATGGCGCTCGCACTCGGTGCAAACGCCGCCATCGCCGATAATTCCGCTCTCGAAGCCCTGCGCGAAGGCGACATGAAAAAGCTGACCTTTCACAGCAGCCCCCAAGCCGTGTCCCAAACCCCGTTCGAACATGCCGATGGCGGCACCGGCACCCTGGCGGATTTCCAGGGCAAGCACGTCGTGCTGAATTTCTGGGCCACCTGGTGCGCGCCCTGCCGCAAGGAAATGCCCATGCTCTCCGAGTTACAGACCGAACTGGGCGGCGACGCATTCGAGGTCGTGACCCTCGCCACCGGCCGCAACGCGCCACCGGCGATGAAGAAGTTCTTTGACGAGATCGGCGTCGACAACCTGCCGCTGCACCGCGACCCCAAAAGCGCCATCGCCCGCGAGATGGGCGTCTTCGGCCTGCCGATCACCGTGATCCTTGACCCCGAGGGTCAGGAGATCGCCCGCCTTCAGGGTGACGCGCATTGGAACTCGGATAGTGCCAAGGCGATCATCACCGCGCTGATCTCGGGCGGATCCTGATTCGACGATCCCTTGTCCCGGCCGCGCCGCGTCGTCCCATCGGGCGCCGTCGCGCGGGGCACTGGGCAGCCATTTGAAGCCCCGAAAATGGCCAAGACACGGGTTTTGTACAAATTCTCGGCGCGGTCTCCCGGTTCTGGTACAAAACCCGCGTACAAAACGGACGTTTTGTACAACACGCAACCCTTGCCGCAGGGGCGTGAATTCCCTAAAGCCTGCCCATGCTCGACGATGCAAAAGATATCCATCCGCTTTTCTCCGGCGCCCCCTCGGGCACCGAGTTCAAGAAGCTTCGTAAACGCATCGTGCGCCAGGCCCGCGAGGCGATCGAGCAATTCGGCATGGTCGAAAAAGGCGCCCGCTGGCTGGTTTGCCTGTCGGGCGGCAAGGACAGCTACACGCTCCTCGCCGTGCTGCATGAATTGCAATGGCGCGGCTTGCTGCCGGTCGACCTTCTGGCCTGCAATCTCGATCAGGGGCAACCCGGATTCCCGGCCACCGTGCTGCCGGAATTCCTTGAAAAAATGGGCGTTCCGCACCGGATCGAGTATCAGGACACCTATTCCATCGTGGTCGACAAGGTGCCGCAGGGCCGAACATATTGCGCGCTCTGTTCGCGCCTTCGGCGCGGCAATCTGTATCGGATCGCCCGCGAAGAGGGCTGTTCGGCGGTCGTTCTGGGCCATCACCGCGACGACATTCTCGAGACGTTTTTCATGAACCTCTTTCACGGCGGGCGGCTGGCAACCATGCCGCCAAAGCTGCTGAATGAAGAGGGCGATCTTCACGTTTGCCGCCCCCTTGCCTTCGTGGCCGAGGCTGACTGCGAAAAGTTCGCGAAATCAATGAATTACCCGATCATTCCCTGCGATCTCTGCGGGTCTCAGGACGGTTTGCAGCGCCAGCAGGTCAAACAGATTCTCGACGGCTGGGAGGCCAATTCCCCCGGTCGCCGCCAGGTCATGTTCCGCGCCCTGATGAACGCCCGCCCCTCCCATCTCCTCGATCCAAAACTCTTTGATTTCATGGGCTTGGACCGCGGCGCACCCCCTGAGAACGCCAATCCGGACGCCTTGCCGCGCTTGCGCTGAATGGCCTGGAGCACTCATCTCCGGGGCGACTCGCACCCCTGTTTTCCCTGAATCCCCTTGACCTTTGGCCGCTCACTCTGTTGAACCGCGGTGACTGCAAACATACGGGTGGCACCCTTCGATGAATGATCAGAACAAGAACCTAATCCTCGCGACCGCGCTGAGCTTCATCGTCATCCTTGTGTGGTTCGTCCTGTTCCCTCCGCCCGAGCCCGCGCAAGACAACCTGACCGCGCCTGAAACCGTTCAGGGCGATGCCCCGCTGACCGATACGGCAAGCGCCCCGGCCACCGCCGCGCCCCCGACCGCAACCGGCGAGGCGCCCGCAGCATCCGCCACCGCCGCCGAGTCCGAAGCCTCCGACGCGCCGCGCGTGCCGATCATGACCCCCAGCCTGAAAGGCGCGATCTCGCTTGAAGGCGGGCGCATCGACGATCTGGCCCTGCGCAACTACCGTGAAACGCCTGAACCGGACGCAGACATCGTCACGCTGCTTTCCCCCGTCGGCAGCAGCCACCCTTATTATGCGCTGTTCGGCTGGGCTCCCGGTCAGGGTCTGACACCCGAGACCGTCCCCGGCGCGAACACCCTTTGGGAGGTGGAATCCGGTGATGAACTGACACCGGACTCGCCCCTCACACTGGTCTGGGACAATGGCGAAGGTCTTGTTTTCCGGCGCGAAATCAGCGTCGACGAAAAATTCATGTTCACCGTCACCCAGTCGGTCGAGAACACCGGCAATGCTGAAACCACGCTGGCGCCCTATGGGATTCTGGCTCGTCATGGCGAACCCGTGGATTTGAAGAACTTCTTCATCCTTCACGAAGGCGGCATCAGCATGGTCGATGGCGAACTCTCCGAAATCGACTACGACGATTTTGAACCCGCCACCAATCACCAGCCCGTCGCCGTTGCCGAAACCGGCTGGACCGGCTTCACCGATCACTACTGGATGACGACGCTGATACCGGCCGAAGGCAACGCGCAATTCACCACCTTTGAAGACACGCGCCGCAACATCTATCAGACAACGGCCAAGCAAAGCACGAAGACACTTGCGCCCGGCGAAAACGTGACCGTCTCCACCCGTCTCTTTGCCGGGGCCAAGGAATGGGACACGATCCGCAATTACCAGAACGAACAAGGGATTGACCGCTTTCTGGATTCCATCGACTGGGGCTGGTTCTTCTTTCTGACCAAACCGATCTTCGCCGTGCTGCACTGGCTGAATGCGACGTTTGCGGGGCTGGGGCTGGTTGGTTCGATGGGCTGGGCGATCATCGCGCTCACGCTGTTGATCAAGGCGGTTCTGCTGCCGTTGGCCTATAAGTCCTACGTCTCGATGGCGAAGATGAAGGAACTTCAGCCGCAAATGGAGAAGATCAAGGAATCTGCTGGCGACGACCGTCAGAGGCTTCAGAAAGAGATGATGGAGCTCTACAAGAAGGAAAAGGTGAACCCGGCCTCAGGCTGTTTGCCGATCCTTCTGCAAATCCCTATCTTCTTCTCGCTCTACAAGGTGATCTTCGTCACGCTCGAGCTGCGCCATGCCCCCTGGATCGGCTGGATTCGCGATCTTTCGGCGCCGGACCCGTCGTCGCTCTATAACCTCTGGGGTATTCTTCCCTGGGGCGCGCCCGAACCCGGTTCGATCATGGCGCTGATCTTCATCGGCATCCTGCCGCTGCTTCTGGGGGTCTCGATGTGGCTTCAGCAGAAGCTGAACCCCGCGCCCACCGATCCGACGCAACAGATGATCTTCGCCTGGATGCCTTGGGTGTTCATGTTCATGCTGGGCAGCTTTGCCAGCGGGCTGGTGATTTACTGGATCGCCAACAACACGATCACTTTTGCCCAGCAATATCTGATCATGCGCAGCCAAGGGTATAAGCCCGATGTCCTCGGCAACATCCTGTCCGGCCTGAAGCGCAAGCCGAAGCCGGATCAGAAATGACCGGGCGGGTCTCGGCCCTCTGGCGTCACCCGATCAAGAGCCACGGGCGCGAGAGCCTGGAACGGGTCACGATGACCGAAGGCCAAACCATGCCCTGGGACCGTCGGTGGGCCGTCGCGCATGAACTGTCCAAGGCGGATGACAGCGCTTGGTCCCCTTGCGCCAATTTCTCGCGCGGGGCCAAGGTCGGCGCGTTGATGGCGATCAACGCCAAGGTGGAGGAGGCGACGGGTATCGTCACGCTCAGCCACCCTGACCTGCCCGACCTCATCTTCGACCCCGACCGCGATCAATACGCTTTTCTGGATTGGGTGCGGCCAGTGATGCCCGTAAATCGCGCGCAATCCACGCGGATTCTGCGGGTTGAGGGGCGGGGCATGACTGACACGGATTACCCCTCGGTCAGTCTGATCAATACCGCCACGAACGACGTCATGAGCGCAACCATGGATCAGGATATCTCGGTGCTGCGCTGGCGCTGCAACATCCATGTTTCGGGCTTCGCCCCTTGGGAGGAGTTCGACTGGATCGGCAGATCCGTTCGCCTCGGCGGCGCCGAGATTGCCATCCGCGAACCGATCCGCCGCTGCCTCGCCACCACCGCCAACCCGGCCACCGGCGAACGCGATGCCGACACGCTCGGCACGCTCAACAACAGCTTTGGCCACCAGGATTTCGGTGTCTACGGCGAGGTCGTCAAAACCGGAGAGATCGCGCTTGGCGATCCGGTCGAGGTGTTGTGATGGCGCTTCCGTTTCCTGTCGCCGATGAGCCGGACGAGATCACGTCGGAGCGCGCGCGCAAGATGTTTGCCGGTCCCGTCGAATTCCTGAAAGGTGTCGTCGCTATGTCCGGCCTGCCGGCAAGCGACCGGATCGAAGTCTGTTTCGCGGGCCGCTCGAATGTCGGAAAAAGCTCTCTTATCAATGCGCTGACTGGACGAAAGGCGATTGCGCGAGCCTCGAACACCCCGGGGCGCACGCAAGAGATCAACTATTTCACCCTGGGCGACGATCACTACCTCGTCGACCTGCCCGGCTATGGTTATGCCAATGCGCCGCTGGACAAGGTCGCGACGTGGCAGGCCCTTCTGAAGCGGTATCTTTCGGGTCGCCAGAACCTGCGCCGTGCGTTTGTGCTGATCGACTCGCGCCACGGTATCAAGGCGGTGGACGAAGAGATCATGAGCCTCCTCGACAGCGCCGCTGTCACCTTTCAATGCGTGCTGACCAAGGCCGACAAAATCAAGGTAGCCGAGCGTGACAAGGTGCTCGATCAGGTCCGCAGCAAACTGTCCGCACACCCCGCCGCATTCCCTGAACTGATCCTGACTTCCAGCGAAAAGGGCGACGGTATTGCCACGCTGCGCGCCGTGATCGCCACGCTGGAATAGTCGATCCACCGACGAGAGCAGGAAAATCTCTTGAAGGCGGGACCGCTTATGGGGATAACCCGGTGGACCTGAGGATCGGCAAGATGAAGAAACGTCAGATGAACCGCGACTGGATCGCCACCGCCCGCACCCTGTCCGAAGCGCTGCCTTATCTGCAACGCTATGACGGCGCTGTTGTCGTGATCAAACTTGGCGGTAACGCCATGGGCAGCGACGAGGCGATGGATACCTTCGCGCGCGACGTGGTGTTGATGCAGCAGGTTGGGGTCAATCCGGTGATCGTGCATGGCGGCGGGCCGATGATCAATCAGATGCTCGAGAAGCTTGCCATCAAGTCGGATTTCGTGGGCGGCAAGCGGGTGACCGATGAGGCCACCATGGAAGTCGTGGAAATGGTGCTCTCGGGCCGTGTGAACAAGCGGATCGTGCAAGCTATCAATGCGCAGGGCGGCAAGGCGGTTGGGCTGTCTGGCAAGGACGCGAGCCTCATCACATGCGATCCGGCCGATCCGGAGCTGGGGCTGGTGGGCAACCCGTCCGAGATCGATACATCGATCCTGCACACGCTTTTCAACGACGACGCGATTCCGGTAATCGCGCCCCTTGGCGCGGGTCGGAATGGCGAGACGTTCAACATCAATGGCGACACCGCGGCCGGGGCGATCGCCGCGGCACTGAAGGCGGATCGCCTTCTTTTGTTGACCGATATCGATGGTGTGCGGGATGATAGCGGCGAGGTGGTGACCGAGCTGACCGCCGACCAGATTCGCCAGATGACGCGGGAGGGAACGATCTCGGGGGGGATGATACCCAAGACCGAGACAGCCCTGGCAGCGATCGACGGCGGGGTGCGCGCGGTGGTCATTCTGGACGGGCGAGCGCCGAATGCGGTGTTGCTGGAACTTTACACCGAGCATGGCGCAGGGTCGCTGATCCGGCCAAGATAGGGCGCTTCCATGATGCTGCAAGACATTGAAAAACATGTGGAAAAGCAGCATCTGGCGATTCTCGGTGGCGTCAGCGACAGCCTGCCTGAAGGCATCTCCACATTGCTGCTACTGGGTCCGTTGGAGCCGGGGTTCTGGGGGCATTTCACGGGGTCGGCGGAATATGGGGACGGGCGCGTCGATCCATTGGACCGCTGGTCGGAGCGGGTTATTGGAGAACTGGCCAACACATTGAATGCAAAGGCGTTTTTCCCGTTTGGCGGACCGCCGCATCAGCCGTTTCTGCAATGGGCGCGGGCGAGCGGACGGGCGCATGTTTCGCCGGTGGGGCCGTTGGTGCATGACGTGGCGGGGCTGATGCTGTCCTATCGCGGGGCGCTTGGCTTTGCGGAGGCGATCAACCTTCCCGATCCACCGCCAAACCCTTGTGATACTTGCGAAAATCGCCCCTGCCTGAGCGCCTGCCCGGTTGGGGCGCTTGGGCAGGGCGCCTATGAGGTGGAGACCTGCCGGGCGCACCTGAAGGACCCTGAAAATCATTGTATGTCAAAAGGTTGCTTGGTTCGGCGGGCCTGTCCTGTCAGTCGATCCCACGGCCGGCGGGAGGAACAGTCGGCATTTCATATGAGGGCGTTCAAATGAGACGAGTTATCCTGATGCGGCATGCGAAATCGAGCTGGGGGCAGCCCGGTCTGAACGATCATGCGAGACCATTGAACGGGCGTGGACGACGCTCGGCAAAGGCGCTTGGCGACTGGTTGAGAAAGCAAAACTTTACGCCTGATCAGATACTTAGCTCCACTTCGCAGCGCACGCGGGAGACCTGCGAGCATCTTGGGGTCAAAGGGGAGATGCGGTTTCTGGACGGGCTTTATCATGCTGACCCTGATGATCTGCTGGGGGCGTTGCAGCAGGGCGAAGGGGAGTGCGTTCTGCTGCTGGGCCATAATCCCGGGATCGGCGATTTTGCACAGGATATAGTGGACACCCCACCCGATCACGCAAGATTTGCCGATTATCCGACCGGCGCGACGCTGGTCGTGAGCTTCGACATCGACGATTGGAGCGCCCTGCACCGCGGCATGAGAGGCCATGTCGAGGCCTTTATCGTGCCGCGCGAATTGGTGGATTGACCGTACAAATCGTCCGTTTTGTACGGCGGTTTTGTACAAAATTCCCCAGTTCGCGCGACAGGTTTGTACAAAACCCGGAAAACCACCCCGAAATGACGAAAAACGCGGCCCCAGAAAGGGGCCGCGCCGATACCGGTCAAAGTGCGAGATTCAGTGTCCGAGGATCTGGCTGAGGAACAGCTTGGTCCGTTCGGATTTCGGGTTGTTGAAGAACTCCTCGGGCTCGTTCTGTTCAACGATCTGTCCCTGGTCCATGAAGATCACCCGGTTGGCCACCTGACGGGCGAATCCCATCTCGTGGGTGACGCAGAGCATGGTCATCCCCTCCTGGGCCAATTCGATCATGGTATCGAGCACCTCCTTGATCATTTCGGGATCAAGCGCCGAGGTCGGTTCGTCGAAAAGCATGATCTTGGGCATCATGCAGAGCGAGCGGGCAATCGCCACGCGCTGCTGCTGACCGCCCGAAAGCTGGCCGGGATACTTGTTGGCCTGTTCGGGGATCTTGACCTTTTCGAGGAAATGCATCGCCGTCTCGACCGCCTCGCGGCGGGGCACCTTGCGCACCCAGATCGGCGCGAGGGTGCAGTTTTCGAGAATGGTCAGATGCGGGAACAGGTTGAAGTGCTGGAACACCATGCCGACTTCGGAGCGAATCCGGTCGATGTTCTTGAGGTCGTTGGACAGCACCGTCCCATCCACCACGATCTTGCCCTTCTGGTGTTCCTCGAGGGCGTTGATGCAGCGGATCAGCGTGGACTTGCCCGACCCCGAGGGGCCGGCGATGACGATCCGTTCGCCCTCGTAGACGGTGAGGTCGATATCGCGCAGCACATGGAAGGCGCCGAACCACTTGTTCATGTTCGTGATGTCGACGGCGACCTCGTCCGAGACTTGCATTTTGGAGCGGTCGATATTGTGATCGGTAGCCAGATCAGACATTGACGTGATCCTTTCTTAACGATGTCCGGTCTGAAGCTTGCGCTCCAGCCACATGGAGTAACGGGACATGCCGAAGCAGAAGATGAAGAACAGCACGGCGATGAAAGCGAACAGCTCCCAGTAGATGCCATTCCATTCGGCGTTGGAGCGAATACCCTGTGAGAGGCCGATCGGATCCAGAAGGCCGATGATCGACACCAGCGTCGTATCCTTGAACACGCCGATGAAGGTCGAGACGATACCCGGGATCGCGATCTTGAGCGCCTGGGGCATGATGATCAGCCGCTGCGCCTGCCAGTAATTGAGGCCAAGGCTGTCGGCGCCTTCATACTGGCCCTTGGGCAGGGCGGCGAGACCGCCCCGGACCACCTCGGCGTTATAGGCCGAGGCGAAGATCGTCACCATGATCATGACCCGCACGATGATATCGAAATCCGTGCCCGGCGGCAGGAAGTAGTTGAGCAGAACCGACGCCACGAAGAGAAGCGTGATCAGCGGCACGCCGCGGATGGTTTCGATGAAGCCGACGCAAAGGGATTTGACGATCAGCAGGTCGGATTGCCGGCCAAGCGCCAGCACGACACCGATAGGCAGAGACAGCCCGATCGCCACGACCCCGAGCAGCACCGCCAGCATGAAGCCGCCGAATTCACGGCTTTGCACCTCGGGAAGGGCGATGGGCATGATATCCGCGAGGATCGGGGTGACATAGCCCGAAAGCACCAGCCACCAGGCAAGCGCCGCCAGCACGGCGACAATCACCGACACCAGAGAGCCCATCACCGAAGGCCCGTATTTCAGCACCCCGAAGAGGATGATGAAACCGAACGCGGCGCTGAGCGGCACCCAGATCGACCCGCCCCACATCAGCCAGGGCATCAGGAACGGATAGGCCGCCGATACGATCAGCAGCTTGCGCGACACATGGCCGAACAGAACCGGCGCCAGCGCGACGAACAACAGCACGAGCGCCAGGTTGGGCCGGAAATAGGACGGCAGCCAGGCATCGGCGGGCGGGTTGCCGACGGTAGCGTCGGGCGCATAGGGATAGGGCGGGTAGAAGCCGTAAAGCAATTGCAGCCAGCGATCCTTGATCACCGCCCAGCAGGCATGGCCGTGGGACTCGCCCCAGGTGGCTTGCGCAATCTCGCGGCATTCACTGAGCGATCCCGCGTTCCAGACGGATTGGAACGTCCAGGGGAAGATTCCCGACAGGATGTAATAGATGAACAGCAGCGACAGGATTGTCAGGATCGAATTGAACCAACCAGAAAACAGGTTGGCGCGCATCCACCCGATGACACCGACCTCGGAGGCGGGCGGCGCTTGTTCGGGCAGCATTTCTTTGCGGACGAATTGGTGTTCTGACATCTTACCGCTCCACCAGTTTGACACGGTTGTTATACCAGTTCATGACCGCCGAAATGATCAGCGAGATGATCAGGTAGACCAGCATGAGAAGCAGCACGCATTCCAGTTCGCGGCCGGTCTGGTTCATGGTGATCCCGCCAAGCGTGCCGGTGATGTCCATGTAGCCGACCGCGATGGCGAGCGAGCTGTTCTTGGTCAGGTTCAGGTATTGCGAGATCAGCGGCGGAATGATGACCCGCAGCGCCTGAGGCAGCACCACGAGGCGCATGATCCGCTGCGGGCGAAGCCCGAGCGCCGATGCGGCCTCGGTCTGGCCGTGGCTGATGGCAAGGATGCCGCCGCGCACGATCTCGGCGACGAAGGCGGCGGTATAGAGCGACAGCGCCAGCCACAGAGCGATCAGCGAGTTGCGCAGATGGGTGCCGCCCTGGAAGTTGAACCCCTTGAGGGCGGGATAGCCGAAGTGAAACCCGAGAGCGGCCAGCAGGAGCGCCAACGGGACCACGATCAGCCCGAGGTTGATATACCATGTGGTCGGCCGCAGGCCGGTGGCGTTCTGGATCCTTTCGGCGCGCGCAGTGACCTTGCGGACGGCAAAGATCGACAGGCCGAGAACGAGGATGATGGCAATCAGATCGACCGAGACATCCATCCGGAAGCTGGATTGCCCGAACAGGTGAATTTCCCCCAGAGAGCGCGAAAACAGGGGTTCGGGAACGTAGACGCCGCGATTGGTGATGGCGACGCTGTCGAAGATCTTCATCGTGGCGGCGGGATCCTCGCCGCGAAAGGCGCTTGGCTGGGGCAGGCTTTCGATCAGGATCGCCATGGCCAGAAGGATCCACAGAAGCAGCGGCACGTTGCGGAACATTTCCACGTAGACGGTCATGATCCGCGCGACCAGCCAGTTCTTGGACAGGCGCAGCACGCCGATGAGAACCCCGACGATCGTGGCCGTGACACAGCCCAGAACGGCGACCACCAGCGTATTGAGAAGCCCGATGAAGGACGCGCGCAGGTGTGAATCCTGATTGTCGTATTCGATCAGCGTCTGGTTGATGTCATAGCCGGCGGCTTCGGTGAAGAACCCGAATTCGATCGGTTTTCCGAGCGCGGCAAGGTTCTGGATCGTGTTGCTGATCAGCCAGGCGGCGAGCAACATGAAACCCATCAGAGCGACGATCTGGATCGTCATTGAACGATACCGGGTATCATAGAGAAGCATAGATAGCCGGAACGACTCCTTGGGGGGGTCGGTATATGTTGTCATCCAGGATGTTCCCCGTCTGTCGGCCCGGGTTTTTCTATGTCGCCACGCGGGTGCGCGCCGTGGGCCGATCGTTGGTACTCAATCGAAAAGGGCGCGGGTTGGCCCCGCGCCCTTGACAGTATCGGGTTTAGCGGAACGGCGGCGAGTACAGCAGACCGCCATCTTTCCACTGAGCGTTCAGCCCGCGGGCCAGACCCACCGGGGTCTTTTCGCCGATGTGCTTCTCGAACAGCTCACCATAGTTGCCGCCGGCTGCGATCGCGTTCACGGCCCAGTTGGTGTCGAGGCCCAGCATCTCGCCCAGGGTGCCTTCGACACCGAGGATACGGTTGACTTCGGGCTTGTCGGTGCCGTTGGCCGCCAGTTCCTCGACATTGGCCGAGGTGATGCCGAATTCCTCGGCGGCGATCAGTGCGTTCAGCGTCCAGCGGACGATATCGCCCCAGGGCTGATCACCGTGACGCACGAGCGGGCCAAGCGGCTCTTTCGAGATGATCTCGGGCAGGATGACATGCTCGGTCGGGTTCTCGAAGGTGGCGCGAGTCGCGGCCAGACCGGATGCGTCCGTCGTGTAGGTGTCGCAGGCACCGGCCAGGTATTGCTGCTGGCCTTCGGCGTTGGTCTCGATCGGAACCGGCTCGTATTCCATGTCGTTCGCACGGAAGTAGTCAGCCAGGTTCAGCTCGGTGGTGGTGCCGGTCTGGATGCAGACGGTGGCGCCGTTCAGTTCCTTGGCCGAGCTGACGCCCAGTGCCTTGGGAACCATGAAGCCCTGACCATCATAATAGTTGATGCCGACGAACTCGTTCTTGAGATCGACGTCGCGGCTGAGCGTCCAGGTGGTATTGCGCGCCAGCATGTCGATCTCGCCCGAGGCCAGAGCGGTGAAACGCGTCTTGCCAGTGGTCGGCACGAATTCGACGGCCGAGGGATCGCCCAGAACGGCGGCGGCGACAGCGCGGCAGACGCCGACGTCAAAGCCCTGCCATTCGCCATTGGCATCCGGCGCAGCGAAGCCGACCAGACCGGTGGTCACGCCGCAGTTAAGCTTGCCGCGATCTTTCACGTCGTCAAGCGTAGCAGCACCAGCGGCACCAGCCGAAAGCCCGGCTACGGTCAGCGCGCCAAGAATTACGGATTTTTTCATGTTTACCTCTTCCTGATTATCCGCCTTTTCAAAGGCGGTTCGTGCGGCCAGCAGGGGCCGCGCCATACTGTAAAAGGGGCGGTTCCCCTTCAGTGGCATCGAGTGTGAGTGGATTCATCATGAAACGTCAAGCCCCGGATCATGAAAAACAATCGATCAGGGCCCGACCTATCCTTACGTAACCTATTGCTTTCAGCCCAAATGCTCTGAACGCGCAAGATCGTGAAAGCGTTTGGCGGCGTGAAAGTCCGATTCTTTTCGTGCGGCATGTTCGCGCGCTTCCTCATCCGGACCCCAGAGTTCCTCCTGCCAGGTCTCGTCGACCCGCGACGCCTGCCAGAGCGCCGCGATGTCACGCGACTCGTGGAGCGCGGCGAAGCCGATCACCAGCGAGCCCGACAGGCTGACCAGATCGTGAAACGCCGTCAGCGTGAACGCGTCCATCGCATGGACCTGCCGCGACAGCGTGGCCAGCGCCGCGCCATCCTGGGGCGCATGCATCACCCCCGTCACCGGGCGCAGCCGCGCGCCAAGCGCATCGGCCGCCCAGTCAAGCAGCGGATCCCATTCCTGCCGCTGGCGTTCGACCAGTTCAACCGGACTTTCGGCGCGATAGCACAAGAGATCGGAATCGCCGTAATCGGCGATCATCTGCGCCACTTCGGGATGCTGCTGCGCGACCTTGTCGATGGCGGCATTGGCGGCGCGGGTGACCGGCATGGCGCGAGGGTCGATCTGTTCGCCCTGCGCATCCCATTCGGCGGCGATGGCTTGGGCCATGGCATGGCTGGGCACGACCAGCGCCGCCTTGGCCGGGGTCTTGACCGGGCGACCATCGAGGCGGACGGTGAAACCTCCCCCCTCGGGGACGGCTTCGGCGGCCTTCCAGAATCGGCGGGCTTTCCATTCGCTCATGAGGCTTTCTCCCAAAGAAGATCGAGACAGGGGGGAAGCTGCGAAAAATCGTCGATCACGCGATGCGCGGCGGTGCGCGCCAGCGCCGCGGGCGAGTGATACCCCCAGCCGACGCCGATTCCGGCGATCCCTGCTGCCTGCGCCATATCCATGTCATAGCTGGTATCGCCGATCATCACCGCATCGCCCGGCGCGACCCCGGTTTCCGAGAGCGCCGCCGCGATCATCGAGGGATGCGGCTTGGAAGGGTGATGATCGCTGACTTGCTGGGTCACGAAATAGCGTCCCAGGTCATGCGCCTCGAGCAGCTTGTCGAGACCACGGCGCGATTTTCCCGTCGCCACCCCAAGAAGCGTTTCGGGCTGGGCATGAAGCGCCTCGATCACCGCCAGCGCGCCGGGATAGAGCGGCGAGGATTGCGCCGCGCCCGCCTGCGCGCGCAGGGCGATATAGGCCTCCTTGTACCCATCCACCATGCGGGCCTGAACCGCGCCATCAATCCCCGGCGCCAACCGCGCCACCGCCACATCGAGCGACAGGCCGACAATCGACAGCACAGTCTCGCGCGGCGGCAGCGGATGCCCCGCCAGCGAGAAGGCATGGCCCATTGCGGCGAGGATGTCGGCCTGGCTGTCCACCAGCGTGCCATCCACGTCGAAGATCACGAGACGCAGCGGCGACAGGGTCATTCAGGCGCCTCGAACGGATCGTCGGGGGCGTCGGAGGGGATCCACTGGAACATCTCCCAGGTGCGCAGCATATGTTCGGGCAGCGGTGCGGTCAGGTGCAGCATGGCGCGCGTGACCGGGTGTTCAAGCGTCAGCGAGCGGGCATGGAGATGCAGTTTGCGGCTGACCTCGCCGCCAAGCTGCGCGCCCCAGCCGTCGCCCATGTTCTCCTGACCCGAGCCGCCGTATTTGCCATCGCCCACGATGGGGTGGCCGATCTCGGCCATGTGCGCGCGAAGCTGGTGGGTGCGCCCGGTCACGGGCACCAGCGCGACCCAGGCGCAGCGGGTGCCGGCGGCCTCGATCACGGCGTAGTCGCTGGTGGCGTGTTTGGCGCCTTCGGTGCTGTCCACATCGCGAGGATGGAGGCAAAGCATCTTTTCGCCCTCGCCCGACGCGCCATGCCCCGGCGCCTTGACGAGACCGAAACGGATCGTGCCCATGCGCGGCACCGGCGCACCGGCGACGGCGGCCCAGTAGATCTTGCGCGTGTCGCGGTGGCGGAACCCGGCGGTCAGCGCCTTGGCGACGCTGCGGCTGCGCGCCAGCACCAGCACGCCCGACGTGTCCTTGTCGAGCCGATGCACGAGGCGGGGCTTTTCCTCGGCGTCAAAGCGCAGGGCCTCGGCGAGACCATCGACATGGCGGGTCTGCTTGCTGCCGCCCTGGACAGGCAGGCCCGGGGGTTTATTGAGTGCGATGATATGATCGTCGCGATAGATCACCGCGTTGCGGATCATCCGCGCGTCGGCATCGCTGATCGCGGATCTGGCCGAAGCGGGCGCGGGTTTGTCAGGGCTGGGCAAGGGGGGCACGCGCACCTGCTGGCCCGCCTCGAGCCGGGTATTGGCCTTGACGCGGCCGCCATCGACACGCAGCTCGCCCTTGCGGCACATCTTTTCTATGCGTCCCTGCTGAAGCTGCGGGAACTGGCGGCGCAGCCAGCGGTCAAGCCGCTGGTCGCCGTCATCCGCGCCGACGGTCAGGGTCTGAACGCCGCTCATGCCCAGACCCCGCGCGCAATCCACACCCCGAGCACCAAAGCCCCCAGCGACAGGACGACCGAAAGCGAAACGTAAAGCCCCGCCGTGCCGATCTGGCCGCGCTCATAAAGGGTGAAAGCCTCGAGAGAGAAGGCCGAAAACGTGGTGAAGCCGCCAAGGATGCCGGTCATCACGAAAGGGTTGAGATACTGAACGCCACGGTGAAAGGCAAAGACACTGAAGAGACCGATCAGGAAGGAGCCGAGGATATTGACCGTCAGCACCCCAAGCGGAAAGCCCGGACCGGCCAGCCGCAGCATCGCCAGCCCGGTGCCAAAGCGCAGCACGGCACCGAGAGCGCCGCCAAGGGCCACCAGGAGGAAGGTCATGATCATGGCCGCGTCTGTCGCGCGCGCGCCCGGGATTGTCAAGCTGCGCGCGCCCTGGCGGAGGGTGTATGGGGGCGCTGCCCCCGTCGCGCCAAGGCGCGACTCCCCCGAGGTATTTGAGGCCAGATGAAGGTGCGGCAGAGGGGGCTGTCGGCGGCGAAAGGGGCGCGATAGGATGGGCGCGAGACGGCATGAGGAGGCAGCGGCGATGAGCGATCCGATCCCATTCCTGAGGCGGCTTTTCGATCGTGCCGTGGCGGTGGCCGATCCGATGCAGGCCCTGCACCACGCCTTGCCCGAGCGCCCCGAAGGGCGGCTTGTGGTGGTGGGGGCGGGCAAGGCGAGTGCCCGCATGGCCGAGGCGGTGGAGGCGGTTTACGGCCCCTGCGAGGGTTTGGTCATCACCCGTTACGGCTATGCGCGCCCCTGCAAGGGCATCGAGATCGTCGAGGCCGCGCATCCGGTGCCGGACAAGGCTGGCATGGAGGCGAGCGAGCGGATGCTGGACATGCTGGGTGATCTGGGCGAGGGCGACATGGTGCTGGCGCTCATATCGGGCGGGGCCTCGGCATTGTTGGTGCAGCCGGCGGGGGCGATCACGCTGGAGGAGAAGCAGGCGGTGAATGCCGCGCTGCTGGCCTCGGGGGCGGCGATCGGGCAGATGAACCTGGTGCGCAAGCATCTGAGCCGGGTGAAGGGGGGGCAGTTGGCCGCCGCCGCCTATCCGGCAAGGATGCTGGCGCTGATGATTTCGGATGTGCCGGGGGACGATCCGGCGATGATCGGCTCGGGGCCGACGGTGGGCGATGAGAGCACGCCGCAGGAAGCGAGGGCGGTGCTGGAGCGGCACGGGATCGCGTTGCCGCAGACGGTGACGGATGTGCTTGAGGGGGCAAGCGGCGTGGTCAGGCCGGATGATCCCAGGCTGGAAAGGGTCGAGAACGTGATTTTCGCGGCCCCCGCGCAATCGCTTGAGGCGGCGGCCGAGATCGCGCGGCAGGAGGGCATGACGGTGCGCGTGATGGGTGACGCGCTGGAGGGAGAGGCGCGCGAGCTGGGGCGCGATCACGCGGCGCTGGCAATGGAGATTCGCGCCGCGCTGGCCCCGGGCGAGGCACCGGTGCTGTTGTTGTCGGGGGGCGAGTTGACGGTGACGCGGCGCGGCGACGGCATCGGCGGGCCGAATGCGGAATACGCGCTGGCGATGGCGATGGCGCTGGAGGGTGCGGCGGGCATTCACGCGCTGGCCTGCGATACCGACGGCGTCGATGGCGCCGCCGAGGTGGCGGGGGCGCATATCGGGCCGGAAACATTGGAGCGCGCGCACGCGGTGGGTGTGGACGCGGCGCTGGCGCTGGCGCGAAACGACGCACATTCCTTTTTCGGTGCGATCAACGGCCAGGTGGTGACCGGGCCGACCCTGACCAATGTCAATGATTTCCGCGCGATCCTGATCGCGCCGGGGGCCTAGCCGGTTTCGGCTTCGTCGGCGGCGGGTTCAAGGTAACCCGCGCGCCCGATGCTTTCATAGGCGAGGAAGCCTGCGCGTTTCGCATCCCGCGCGCTGTAGATGTTGCGCAGGTCGGCCAGCCGCGCCGTGGCCATCTTGCGCGCGATGCGCTTGAGATCGAGGGCGCGGAACTCGTTCCATTCGGTGAGGATCACCAGAAGGTCCGCCTTGTGGGCGCATTTATAGGGATCGTCCATCCAGTTCACGCCGGGCAGAAGGTGTTCACCCTCGCGCCGCCCTTGCGGATCGCAGACGCGCACCTTGGCGCCGCCGCCCACCAATGCGGGCACGATGGACAGCGAGGGGGCCTCGCGCATGTCGTCGGTATTGGGTTTGAAGGTGACGCCCAGAACCCCCACCGTCTTGCCGTTGAACGAGCCATCGCAAAGGTCGAGCAGCTTGTCGGTCATGCGCCGTTTGACCTGTTCGTTCACGGCGATCACGGATTCGGTGATATGGAGCGGCACGCCATGTTCCTGACCGGTGCGCGCCAGCGCGCGGGTGTCCTTGGGAAAGCAGCTGCCGCCATAGCCGGGACCGGCATGGAGGAACTTGTTGCCGATGCGCCCATCAAGCCCCATGCCGCGCGCGACCTGCTTCACATCGGCGCCGGTGCGCTCGCACAGGGCGGCGATTTCGTTGATGAAGGTGATCTTGGTCGCCAGAAAGGCGTTGGCCGCGTATTTGATCATCTCGGCGCTTTCCAGATCGGTGGTCATGATCGGGAATTCACGCAGGTAGAGCGGGCGATAGATATCGGCCATGACCTCGCCTGCGCGGTCGGTCTGCACGCCGACGACCACGCGGTCGGGTTTCATGAAATCCTCGATCGCGGCGCCCTCGCGCAGGAATTCGGGGTTCGAGGCGACATCGAAATCAAGACCGGGATTGGCTTTCTTGACCGTCTGTTTCACCTGCCGGTTGGTGCCGACGGGAACGGTCGACTTGGTGACGATGACCACGTAATCGCTGGCGGCGCGGGCGATTTCCTCGGCCGCGGCCATCACATAGCCCAGATCGGCATGGCCATCGCCGCGCCGGGTGGGTGTGCCGACGGCGATGAACACCGCATCCGCGCCGCGGACCGCCTGCTCGAGATCGCCGGTGAAGGACAGCCGGCCCGCCTCGACATTCTTTTCCAGAAGCCCCGCAAGGCCGGGTTCGTAGATCGGCACCTCGCCGCCTTCCAGCTTTTCGATCTTGTCGGGGTCCTTGTCGACGCAGACGACGTCATGCCCGAAATCCGAGAAACAAACCCCCGAGACAAGCCCGACATAGCCCGTTCCGATCATTGCGATTTTCATGACCGCTTACCTTTCCAGAACCTGCCCACTGCGCGCCCTTTAATGCAGATCGCCCGCACCTGCGTCAATCAGGATGCGAGAAAGCCGCGCAAGGCGTGATGCGAAAACCCGCTTGCGGCAATGGCCCGCTGCGCTGCGCGCTGCATCCGCCATTGGACAGACCCGCAGCACACGGGTAAGGAGAAGCGGCAAACCATGCCAGAAGCATGACAGGAACGAAGGACCACGGCCATGGCCCAGGAACTCTTTGGCACCGACGGCGTGCGCGGACGCGCCAACAGCTGGCCGATGACGGCCGAGATCGCGCTGAAGCTGGGAGCGGCGGCTGGGCGCTATTTCCGGCGCGATACGCAAGAGCACCGGGTGGTGATCGGCAAGGACACGCGGCTCTCGGGCTACATGATCGAGAACGCGCTGACCGCCGGGTTCACATCGACCGGGATGAACGTGTTCCTGCTGGGGCCGATGCCGACTCCGGCGATCGGCTATCTGACCCACGGGCTGCGCGCCGATGTGGGGGTGATGATTTCGGCCAGCCATAACCCGGCCTCGGATAACGGTATCAAGTTCTTCGGCCCCGACGGTTTCAAGCTGAGCGACGAGGCCGAAGCCGGGATCGAGGCATTGATGACGAACGGGATCAAGGCCGCCGCGCCGGAGAATATCGGCCGCGCCAAGCGCTTCGACGACGCGCGCGGGCGTTACGTGGAATATGCCAAGACGACCTTTCCGTCGCGCCGCCGTCTGGACGGGCTGCGTATCGTCGTGGATTGCGCCCATGGCGCGGCCTATCGCACCGCGCCTGCCGTTCTGTGGGAACTGGGCGCCGAGGTGATCGCCATCGGCGTGGAGCCCGACGGCACCAACATCAACAAGAATTGCGGCTCGACCCATCCCGACGCCGCCGCCAGGAAGGTGATCGAGACACGCGCCGATATCGGCATATGCCTTGATGGCGATGCCGACCGGGTGGTGCTGATCGACGAGAAGGGCCAGATCGCCGACGGCGACCAGATCATGGGCCTGATCGCCACGCGCTGGGCCGAACAGGGCCGTCTGGCTGGCAATACGCTGGTGGCGACGGTGATGTCCAACCTGGGGCTTGAGCGGCATCTGAACGACCGCGGGATCGACCTCAAGCGCACGGCGGTGGGCGACCGCGCGGTTGTCGAGGCGATGCGCGAAGGCGGGCATTCGCTGGGCGGCGAGCAATCGGGCCATATCGTGATGACCGACTACGCCACCACCGGCGACGGGCTGATCGGGGCGCTGCAATTCCTGGCCTGCATGGTCGAGACCGGCCAGAGCGCCAGCCAGCTGGCGCGCGTCTTCGAACCGGTGCCCCAGAAGCTGATCAATGTGCGCTATGAGCCCGACAAGGCCCCGCTTGAGGCGGATTCGGTGCAGGACGCCATCGCCAAGGGCGAAAAGGCGTTGGGAAGCGAAGGCCGACTGCTGATCCGCAAATCGGGAACAGAGCCGTTGATCCGGGTCATGGCCGAGGCCGTCGATCCGGCGCTGCTGGATCGGGTTCTGGGCGATGTGGTGGCGGCGGTGGAGCGCGAAAGCTGAGCGCGAAGGTCAACAGAATGCCCGCAGCGCGCCTTTGCCCTGCCCCAAAAGGGCGACAGGAAGACGGGAACGTTCAGATGAAGCGACGGGATTTTGACAGATGAAGACGATCACTCCGGTCATCCTTTGCGGCGGTTCGGGCACAAGGCTCTGGCCGCTGTCGCGCAAGGGCTATCCCAAGCAGTTCGCGCGCATCCTTGGCGATGAAAGCCTGCTGCAGGGGTGTGCCAGGCGGCTGAGCGGGCAAGGCGCCGGACTTTCCTTTGCCGCGCCCGTGGTGCTGACCAATGCCGATTTCCGCTTCATGGTGACCGAACAGTTGCTGGAGGCCGGTGTCGAGCCCGGCGCGGTGCTGATCGAACCCGAGGCGCGCAATACCGCGCCCGCCGTTCTGGCGGCGGCGCTGCATGTGGCCGCCAGCGACCCCGGCGCGCTGATGCTGGTGGCGCCGTCGGATCATGTCATCCCCGACACCGGCGCCTTTCACGCCGCCATCGCCGCCGGGGCCGAGGCCGCCGCGAGCGGGCAGATGGTGACCTTCGGGATCACGCCGACGCGCCCCGAGACAGGCTATGGTTATCTGGAACTGGGGGATGCGCCTGACGGGTCGGGCCGCGCCAAGGCGCTGCGCCGCTTTGTGGAAAAGCCCGATGCCGATGTCGCCCGCGACATGCTGGAGGCGGGGAATTTCCTGTGGAACGCGGGGATTTTCCTGTTTGCCGCGCGCGACGTGATCGCCGCCTTCGAGGCCCACGCCCCCGAATTGATGCCCCCCGTGCGCGAAGCGGTCGAGAAGGCCCGCCCCGATCTTGGCTTTCTGCGCCTTGACCCCCAGGCTTGGGCGAAAGCCGAAAGCATCTCGATTGACTTCGCGGTGATGGAACGCGCCAAGAACCTGTCGGTGGTGCCTTATGCGCATCACTGGTCGGATCTCGGCAGTTGGGCCGCTGTCAGCCAGGAGGCCGGATCGGACGAGAATGGCGTTTGCCTGTCGGGACCGGCCACGGCGATAGACTGCGAGAACACGCTGCTGCGCTCGGAAAGCGAAGGGCTGGAGGTGGTCGGCCTGGGGCTGAGCAACATGATGGTCGTGGCGACGCCCGATGCGGTGCTGGTCGCCGACATGTCGCGCACGCAGGATGTGGGGCAGGTCGTCAAGACGCTGCGCGCCAAGGGCGTGAGCCAGGCCGACAGCTTTGCCCGCGATCACCGGCCCTGGGGCTATTTCGAGACGCTGGCCCTGTCGGAGCGGTTCCAGGTCAAGCGGATCGTGGTCAAGCCGGGCGCGGCGCTGAGCCTGCAAAGCCATGTTCACCGCGCCGAACATTGGATCGTCGTGTCGGGCACCGCGCGGGTCACCATCGGCGACGAGGTGAGACTGGTCAGCGAAAACGAGTCGGTCTATGTGCCGCTGGGTGCGGTGCACCGGATGGAGAACCCCGGCAAGGTGCCGATGGCGCTGATCGAGGTGCAGACGGGCAGTTATCTGGGCGAGGATGACATCATCCGCTACGAAGATGTCTATGCCCGAGAGAATGACGGCTGAGGGCGCGCGACAAGCGTTTCAGGCCTGACCGCCGCCCCCCGCCACGCCGCCGATGCGCGTGCGGATGCGATAGCCCGGCGCATAGGCCAGCCGGACGGTGGTGATCGCGCGGTCATGATCCCAGGTGGTGCGCCAGATCACGAACAGAGGCGCCCCGGTAGCGGTGTCCAGAAGATCGGCGTCACGATCCGAAGCGGCCTCGGCCGAAAAGGCGATATCGCCGTGCGTATAGGGCGCGCGCGCCAGCAGCCATTCATTGGCGCTGAGCGATGTGAAGCACTCCTGCGCAGCGCCCGGCACGGTGGCAAGGCTGATCCAGCGATCCTCGAACACGTACGGCGCGCCATCGGCGCTGTGCAGCGCGGTGACATGCAGCGCCTCGCCTGCGCCCAGCGTCGCGCGGATCGCCGCCGGGGGCTGCGCGACACAACGATCCAGCAGCCGGTAATCGTAACGCTGGCCGCGTTCCTGGATCTCGCGCCGGATCACCGGCACATCAAGAGTGGCGCGGCTGACCGGGTGCAGGGCGACGCGGGTGCCCGCCTTGCGGCGCCGTTCAAGGATGCCTTCCTCGGCAAGGGCGCGCAGCGCGCGGTTCACCGTGGCGCGCGCGCAGCCGAATTCGCGCGCAAGATCCACCTCGTTGGGGATGACATGGCCGGGCGGCCAGTCGCGCGCATGGATGCGGCGCAGCACCTCGTCATGGATGGCCTGCCAGCCTTTGGGCGGCGGCGCGCCGGTCGTCATCAGAGCGCCCCCCGCAGCGGTTCCATCGCGCGCGCATAGGCGGCGGTGATGCGGTCGCGCGCATGGTGGCGCCCGCCCTGCACAAGGTGCCGCCCCGCTGACCAGACATCGCGCACCATCGCGTCATTACCCGCGAAGATCCAGCAATCGAGCAGCATGTCGCCGGTCTGGCCGTTGAGGTCCACATGGCCTGCGTCAAGCGCCACCAGATCGCCCAGAGCACCGGGCGCGATGCGCCCGCTGTCGCGCCCCGCGGCGCGCGCGCCGCCCGCGCAGACCGCATCAAAGAGGCGCCGCCCGGTGCTGGCCTGCGCATTGGCCAGCGCCGCGCGTGAGCGGTCGCGCAGGCGTTGGGAATATTCGAGCGTGCGCAGTTCCTCGGACAGGGCGATACGGATGTTGGAATCCGACCCCACAGCGACGCGCCCGCCCGCATTCATCCAGCGCACACCATCGAAAATGCCGTCGCCAAGGCTGGATTCGGTGATCGGGCACAGCCCCGCCACCGCGCCCGAGGCCGCCAGCGCCCCGGTTTCATGCGGCTTCATCTGGGTGCAGTGAATGAGACACCACTGGCCATCCACCTGCGCATTATCAAGCAACCATTCCACCGGACGTGCGCCCAGCGCCGCCTGCACCTCTTCGACCTCGGCCACCTGTTCGGCAAGATGCATATGCAGCGGCCCGCCCTGCGCCAGATCGGGCGCACGGGCGATATCCCCGGGCGTGACCGCGCGCAGGCTGTGGGGAGCAACGCCAAGGCGCGCGTCATCCGGCAGCGCACCAAGCGCCGCGCGGGAGTCTTCGACCAGCCGCGCGAAGCGGTCAGGATCATTGCCGAAACGGATCTGCCCGGCGGTCAGGTCGCGCCGGTCGCAGCCGCCAAAGCGGTAATGCACCGGCAAGAGCGTAAGGCCGATGCCGGTCTGCTGCGTGGCCGCAACGATGCGCTGCGCCATTTCCGACAAGCTGTCATAGGGCACGCCGCCGGGGGCATGGTGCAGATAGTGAAACTCGACATTGGTGGCATAGCCCGCTTCGAGCATCTCCATCTGAACAAGGGCCGCGATGGCCTGCACCTGATCGGGATCGAGCCGGTCAAGAAAGCGATACATCAGCTTGCGCCAGGTCCAGAAACTGTCGCGCGGATCGGGGCCGCGCGATTCCGTCAGACCGGCCATGGCGCGTTGAAAGGCGTGGGAGTGGGCATTGGCGGGCGCGGGCAGAAGGATGCCGCTGCGGTAATCTTTCGAACCCGGCTCTTGCCCTTGGGCGACCGAGGCGATGCGCCCCGCCGCGTCCAGTTCAACCGCCACGTCGCGTCCCCATCCCGAAGGCAAAAGCGCCTGTTCAGCCCAGATCCGTGTCATCGCCATTTTCCCGTCTTGACCGTTGGAATATGTATAGACATAATCACATGAAACGACTCGCAGATCAACAAGGTTGTGCAATGCTCCTGCAAAACGCGACAGTGGCGACGATGGTTGGCGACAGGCCCTATGGCCTGATCGAAAACGCGGCGGTCGCAATCGGAAACGGTCTGATCCGCTGGGTCGGCCCCGCCGCCGATCTGCCCGCCGAACATGCCGGGGAACCGGCCGAGGATCTGGGCGGGCGGCTGGTGACACCGGCGCTGATCGACTGTCACACCCATATCGTGCATGGCGGCGACCGCGCCGGCGAATTCGAGATGCGCCTTGGCGGTGCCAGCTACGAAGAGGTCGCGCGCGCCGGTGGCGGGATCGTGTCGACCGTGCGCGCCACCCGCGATGCGGACGAGGCCACGCTGCTGGCGGGTGCGCTGCGCTTTGCCGATACGCTGATCGCCGAGGGCGCAAGCGTGATCGAGGTGAAATCGGGCTATGGGCTGGATATCGAGACCGAGCTCAGGATGCTGCGGGTGGCGCGGCGGATCGCGACGCTGCGCCCCGTCAGGATCGTGACCACTTTCCTTGGTGCCCATGCCCTGCCCCCCGATATGAAGGGCCGCCCCGACGCCTATATCGACGATATCTGCCTGCCCGCCCTTGAGGCCGCCGCCGCCGAGGGGCTGGTCGATGCGGTGGACGGGTTCTGCGAGGGGATCGCCTTTGACACGGCGCAGATCGGACGGGTGTTCGAAGCCGCGAAGCGATTGGGACTGCCGGTCAAGCTGCATGCCGAGCAGTTGAGCCATATCGGCGGCACCCGGCTGGCGGCACAATATGGCGCCTTGTCGGCGGATCACGTGGAATATGCCAACGAGGATGACGCCGCCGCGATGGCCGCATCGGGCAGCGTCGCGGTGCTGTTGCCGGGCGCATTCTACACGCTGCATGAAACGCAAAAGCCCCCGGTCGCCGCCTTTCGCAAGCATGGCGTGCCGATGGCGCTGGCGACCGATTGCAACCCCGGCTCGTCGCCGATGTCGTCGCTGTTGCTGAGCATGAACATGGGCTGCACCCTGTTTGGCATGACCCCGCAAGAGGCGCTGGCCGGTGTCACCTGCCATGCGGCGCGGGCGCTGGGGCTGGAGGATTGCGGCACCATTGCGCCTGGCCAGCGCGCGGACCTGGCGATCTGGGACGCGGCGCAGCCCGCCGAACTGGCCTATCGCATCGGGTTCAACCCGCTTTACCGGCGGATTTTCGGAGGTGAGGCATGACCGAGACGCTGGTTCCAAGCGAAGTGACCCTGGCCCGGATGGAAGCGATCTGGCGCGGCAACCTGAGCGCGGTTCTGGATCGCGCCTGCCGCCCCGCCGTCGAGGCCGCCGCCGCGCTGGTGCAAAAGGCCGCCGAGGGCGATGAGGCGGTTTACGGGGTCAATACGGGCTTTGGCAAACTGGCCAGCGTCAAGATCCCCGCCGATCAGACCGAAGCCCTGCAACGCAACCTGATCCTGTCGCATTGCTGCGGCGTGGGCGAGGCGCTGGACACCGCGACCACAAGGCTGATGATGGTGCTCAAGCTCATGTCGCTGGGGCGCGGGGCCTCGGGCGTCACGTGGCGCACGATCACGTTGATCGAGGATATGCTGGCGCAGGGCGTCACGCCGGTGGTGCCCGATCAGGGCTCGGTCGGGGCGTCGGGCGATCTGGCGCCGCTGGCGCATCTGGCGGCGGTGATGATCGGCGAAGGCGAGGCGCGTGTGGGCGATGGCGCGCGCATGCCGGGCGGCGAGGCACTGGCGCAGGCGGGGCTTGCCCCCATCGTGCTTGGCCCCAAGGAGGGGCTGGCGCTGATCAACGGGACGCAGTTTTCCACCGCCTGCGCGCTGGCGGGGCTGTGGAATGCGTGGCGCAATGCGCAGGGCTGCATCGTGACCTCGGGCCTGTCGACCGATGCGATCATGGGCTCGACCGCGCCGCTGATCGATTCGATCCATACGCTGCGCGGCCATCCCGGCCAGATCGCGGCGGCCCGCGCCCAGCGGGCGCTGATGGATGGCAGCGAGATCCGCGAAAGCCACCGCGAAGGGGATGCGCGCGTGCAGGATCCCTATTGCATCCGCTGTCAGGCGCAGGTGAGCGGCGCCGCGATTGACCTGTTGCGCCGCGCCGGCGAGGTGCTGGAGATCGAGGCCAACGCGGTCACGGATAATCCGCTGGTATTGGTCGATGAGGGGCGCATCGTGTCGGGCGGGAATTTCCACGCCGAGCCGGTGGGCTTCGCCGCCGACCAGATCGCGATGGCCATCGCCGAGATCGGCGCCATCGCGCAGCGCCGCGTGGCGCTGATGGTGGACCCGAACCTGAGCTTTGACCTGCCGCCCTTCCTGACGCCTGCGCCGGGGCTCAATTCGGGGCTGATGATCGCCGAGGTGACGACCGCCGCGCTGATGAGCGAGAACAAGCACCTGGCCAATCCCTGCACCACCGACAGCACGCCCACGAGCGCCAACCAGGAGGACCATGTGAGCATGGCCGCCCATGCCGCGCGGCGGCTGGCGCGGATGAATGCGAACCTCAACACGATCCTTGGTGTCGAGGCGATCTGCGGCGCGCAGGGGATCGGATTTCGCGCGCCGCTGAAGACCAGCGCGCCGTTGCAAAAGGTGATCGCGCGGCTGCGCGAGGCGATCCCGGCGCTGGAGGCGGACCGATATCTGGCGCCCGACCTTCAGGAGGCCGCAGCACTTATTCGCGAGGGTGATCTTGTGGTGGCGGCCGGGCTGGAGATGGCACTGTGAGCAGCTGGCGCCAGCGCATCGGGGCAAGGAAGGGAGGGGCGCGGCCCCTCTTGGCCTGCGGCCAATTCACCCCGGGATATTTGAGAACAGAAGAAGGGATATGGTGATGACTCCGGTCGAGGTGACACGCGGCGACAGTCCGGTGGTTCTGGGCCTGCCCCACACCGGAACGCATGTGCCCCAGGAGATCCGCGCAAGGCTCAATGCGCGCGGCAAGGGGCTGAGCGATACCGACTGGAACATTCACAAGCTTTACGAGGGGCTTCTGGAGGGCGCGACCATGGTGCGTGCGCGGTTTCATCGCTATGTGATCGACGCCAATCGCGACCCGTCCGGGGAAAGTCTTTATCCCGGCCAGAACACGACAGGGCTTGTGCCTCTGACCGATTTCGATGGCGCGCCGATCTGGGATGAGCCGCCATCGGGGGGCGAGATCGAATACCGGCGCGAGACATGGCATGCGCCCTATCACGCCGCCCTTCGCGCCGAGCTGGAGCGGGTGAAGGCGATTCACGGGGTGGCGATCCTTTATGATTGCCATTCGATCCGCGCGCACATCCCGTTCCTGTTCGAGGGCACGCTGCCTGATTTCAACATCGGCACCAATGAGGGCAAGACCTGTGCGCCGGCAGTGGCCGAGGCGGTCGAGCATGTCTGCCGCGCCGCCCAAGGGTATAGCTGCGTCATGAACGGGCGGTTCAAGGGCGGCTGGACCACGCGCCATTACGGGCGCCCCGCCGAGGGGCTCCACGCGATCCAGATGGAGCTGGCGCAAGCGACCTATATGGAGGAATCCCCGCCTTGGCCCTACCTGCACGAGCGCGCCGGGGCGCTGCGCCCGCATCTGGCCGAAATCCTGAAGCAGCTGGATGATCTGGGCCGCAGCGGGGCGCTGTCGTGAAGCCGCTTGCAGGTATCCGCGTGCTGGACCTGACCCGCGTGCTGGCAGGCCCCTATTGCACCGCACTGCTGGCCGATCTGGGCGCCGAGATCATCAAGCTTGAGCCGCCGCGCGGCGACGATTACCGCGAGATCGGCCCCTTCGCCGAGGGGGAAAGCGCGCTTTTCACGCTCAACAACCGGGGCAAGAGAAGCATTGCGCTGAACCTCAAGGACCCCGAGGGGTTGCGGCTGGCGCGCGTCATTGCGGCGCGCTGCGATGTGGTGGTCGAGAATTTCCGCCCCGGCGTGGCCGAAAAGATCGGGCTTGGGCCAGAAAAGCTGCGCGGAGACGATCCGGGGCTGGTCTATTGCTCGATCTCGGGATTCGGGCAAAGCGGACCGTTTCGCGACCTGCCCGCCTATGACCTTGTGGTGCAGGCCATGTCGGGGCTGATGGCCGCGACCGGCGAAGAGGGCGGCGCGCCGCTGAAGACCGGGGAATCGATCGCCGACCTGATGGGTGGTCTGTTCGGGTCCTGGGCGATCATGGCGGCGCTGGTGCAAAAGGCGCGCAGCGGACAGGGCGCGACGCTGGATGTGGCGATGTATGACGCGCTGTTTTCGCTGCTGACCACCAGCCATGCGCAGTATCTTTACGGTGGCGAAACGCCCGGACGCGTGGGCAACCGGCATCCGCTCTCGACCCCGTTCGGCTGTTTTGCGACGCAAGACGGCCAGGTCGTGATCGCGGTGCTGACGCCCGCGCAATTTGGGCGCCTTGCGGAGCTGATCGGGCAGCCGGAGCTGCCACAGGATGCGCGCTTTGCCACGGATGCGGCGCGCACACGACATGAACCCGCCTTGAAGGCCATGATCGAGGACTGGAGCCGCGCAAGAACGACCGAAGCGGCGATGACGGCCCTTGCCGAGGCGCAGCTTCCCAGCGCACCGATCTGGGATATCGCGCAGGCCAGCGCCAGCGAACATGCGAAGAGCCGCAACTTGATCGCCCATCTGCCCCATGACGTGCTGGGACGCGCCGCCGTGGTGGCACAGCCGGTACGCTTTGACGATGAAAAGCCCACGGCAAACACATCGGCCCCCGGACTGGGCGCGGATGGCGAAAGCATCCTGCGCGCGTTTTGTGGCGTGGATGGCGCGGAACTGAATGCATTGAAAGAGGCGGGGGTGCTGACATGAGCGGGCTGTTTCACATGCTCAGCGAGGAAGAGCGGCTGTTTTGCGACATGCTGGAGCGGATCGTCGCTGAGCAGATCGCCCCGAAAGCGGCCGAGACCGACGAAACCGGCGCCTTCGTGCATGAGCAGATCAAGGTGCTGGCCAAAGCCGGGTTGCTGGGCGCGAACCTGCCCGAGGCGCAGGGCGGCGCGGGTATATCGGCGCAGGCGCTGCTGCGCGCGGTCGAGATCGTGGCGGGGGGCTGTGGCTCGACGGTGTCGGCGTTGACGGCGCATTACCTGGCGACGGATTCGATCCTGATCGGGGGTAGCGAGGCGCAGCGCGCGGCGGTCCTGCCAAAGGCCGCCACTGGCGAAATGCTGGGCGCCTTCGCGCTGACCGAGCCGACCGCCGGAAGCGACCCTGCCGACATGAAGACCCGCGCGCGGCGCACCAAAGACGGCTGGCACCTCAAGGGCACGAAATGCTTTATCTCGAATGGCGGGATCGCGGATTTCGTGGTGGTTTATGCGGTCACCGACCCCGAGGCCGGGCATCGCGGGATTTCGGCCTTTGTTGTCGAGAAGGGCACACCGGGGTTCGAGCCGGGCGCGCCGGAGCGGACGATGGGTCTCAAGGGCGGGCATGTGTTCACGCTCAATATCGACTGCGAACTGCCCGAGGATGCGCTTCTGGGCGAGGCGGGACAGGGCTTCAAGACGGCGATGAAGGTGCTGGACAATGGCCGCGTCGAGGTGGCCGCGCAATGTATCGGCATGGCGCAGGCAGCGCTGGACGCCGCCAAGGATTATGCTACGGCGCGGGTGATCGGCGGCGAGGCGCTGAGCGACAAGCAGGGCATCCGCTGGATGCTGGCCGACATGTCGCTGGAGCTGCAATCGGCGCGCCTGCTGGCGCTGGAGGCGGCGCGGCGGCGCGACCTGGGCGAGCGGTTTTCCGATGCGGCAGCGATGGCCAAGCTCAAGGCGTCCGAGGCCGCCGACATGGTTGCCGATACCGCGCTGCAGATTCACGGCGGCTATGGCTATACCCGCGATTTCCCCATCGAACGGCTGACGCGCGATCTGCGGATCATGCGCATCTACGAAGGCTCGTCCGAAATTCAACGCAACATCATTGCCGGCCATCTGCTGGCCCATTGAGGGAGGACCAAACATGACCGATCCCCGTCACAACACGCGCGACATCTATCCCGATACCGGCGCCGAGATCAGCGCCAAGCATTGGGTCACCGAAGCCCCGATGCGGATGCTGATGAACAACCTGCACCCCGATGTGGCCGAGAACCCCCATGAGCTGGTGGTTTACGGCGGCATCGGCCGCGCCGCGCGCACATGGGAGGATTTCGACCGGATCGTGGGCACATTGAAGGGGCTGGAAGAAGACGAGACCCTTTTGGTGCAATCGGGCAAGCCCGTGGGCGTGTTTCGCACCCACAAGGATGCGCCGCGCGTCCTGATCGCCAATTCCAACCTGGTGCCGCATTGGGCCAACTGGGACCATTTCAGCGAGCTCGATAAGAAGGGGCTGATGATGTATGGCCAGATGACCGCCGGGTCCTGGATCTATATCGGCAGCCAGGGCATCGTGCAGGGCACCTACGAGACATTCGTCGAGGCCGGGCGCCAGCATTATGACGGCGATCTGACGGGCCGCTGGATCCTGACCGGGGGTCTGGGCGGCATGGGTGGTGCGCAGCCGCTGGCGGCGGTGATGGCCGGGGCCTGCTGCCTGGCTGTGGAATGCGACGCAAGCCGCGCCGAATTCCGCAAGCGCACGCGCTATGTGGACGAGATCACCAGCGATCTCGACGAGGCACTGGCGATGATCGAGCGCTGGACCAGCGCGGGCGAAGCGAAATCCGTGGCGCTGATCGGCAATGCCGCCGATGTCTTCCCGGAACTGGTCAAGCGCGGCGTGCGCCCCGATATCGTCACCGACCAGACCAGCGCGCATGACCCGCTGCATGGCTACCTGCCGCAGGGCTGGACCGTGGCCGAATGGCGCGCGCGTCAGGAAACCGAACCCAAGGCCGTCGAAAAGGCCGCCCGCGCCAGCATGCGGGTGCAGGTGCAGGCGATGGTCGATTTCTGGAACGCGGACGTGCCGACGCTGGATTACGGCAACAATATCCGCCAGGTGGCAAAGGACGAGGGGATGGAGGACGCATTCGCCTTTCCCGGCTTCGTGCCCGCCTATATCCGCCCGCTCTTTTGCCGAGGGATCGGGCCGTTTCGCTGGTGCGCGCTGTCGGGCGACCCGGAGGACATCTACAAGACCGATGCCAAGGTCAAGGAACTGATCGACGACCCGCATCTGCACAACTGGCTGGACATGGCGCGCGAGCGCATCGCCTTTCAGGGGCTTCCGGCGCGGATCTGCTGGGTGGGGCTGGGATTGCGCCACAAGCTGGGGCTGGCCTTCAACGAGATGGTACGCAACGGCGAACTCTCGGCCCCCGTGGTGATCGGGCGCGACCATCTGGATTCAGGCTCGGTCGCATCGCCCAACCGCGAGACCGAGGGCATGAAGGATGGCAGCGACGCGGTCAGCGACTGGCCGCTGCTGAACGCGCTTCTGAATACCGCCAGCGGCGCGACATGGGTCAGCCTGCATCACGGCGGCGGCGTCGGCATGGGGTTCAGCCAGCATTCGGGCATGGTGATCTGTTGCGACGGCACAAAGGACGCCGACCGCCGTATCGAGCGCGTTCTGTGGAACGACCCGGCCACCGGCGTCATGCGCCATGCCGATGCGGGCTATGACATCGCGCTGGATTGCGCGCGCGAACACGGCCTCAACCTGCCGGGCATCCTCAAGTGAGCCTGGCGCGCTTCATAGAAGCGCAGGCGCGCGTCTGGCCCCGGCCGCTGGAGGAAATCCGCGCGGGCCGGAAGGACAGCCACTGGATGTGGTTCGTCTTTGCGCAGCTGCGCGGGCTGGGGCGCTCGGCGACGGCGCAGAAATACGGAATCGCGGATCTTGCCGAGGCCCGCGCATTTCTGGCCGATCCCACCCTTGGCCCGCGCCTGAAAGAGATCACGCGGGCGATGCTGGCCCATGCGGGGCGCGACCCCGAGGCCATTCTTGGCACAGTGGATGCGCTTAAACTGCGCTCATCCATGACGCTTTTCGAGGCAGCCGGCGGCGGGCAGGTCTTTGGCAACGTGCTGGACACGTTCCATGATGGGCAACGCTGCCCGATCACTCTTGACTTGCTCGAGGCCGAAAGCAGAAATCCGGCTGAAGAACCGGGAAGAACGAACTGAATGACCCTATCATTTCAAGGAGGTACTGACATGAAAAGACGTGACTTCATCAAGGCCGGAACGATCGGCGCGGCGGCAAGCACGCTGGCCGCCCCTGCCGTGGCGCAGGACATCACCCAATGGACGATGGTCACCGCATGGCCCAAGAACCTGCCGGGGCCGGGCGTGGCCGCGCAGACCCTTGCGGACCGGATCACCACCCTGTCGGGTGGCCGGCTGGAGGTGAAACTCCATGCCGCGGGCGAGATCGTGCCCGGTCCGGGCGTGTTCGATGCCGTGGCCGAGGGCACCGCGCATATCTATCACGCGGTCCCCGCCTATTGGGGCTCGAAATCCAAGGGCATCCTGCTGTTCGGTTCCCAGCCCTTCGGCCTGCGCGCCGACGAGCAGGTCGGCTGGATGGTGCATGGCGGCGGCCAGGAACTTTATGACGAGATGTATGGCCGTTTCGGCATCAAGCCGTTCCTGTGCGGCAATTCCGGGCCGCAATGGTTCGGCTGGTTCCGCAACGAGATCAACTCGGTCGACGATCTCAAGGGGCTGAAATACCGCACCACGGGCCTTGCCTCGGAGATGTGTTCGCGGATCGGCATGGCGGTGCAGGCGATGTCCGGCCCGGCGATGTTCCAGGCGCTGCAATCGGGCGCGTTGGATGCGGGCGAGTTCATCGGCCCCTGGACGGATTCGGCGCTCGGGTTCCACCAGCTGGCCAAGAACTATTACTGGCCCGGCGTCGGCGAGCCCTCGTCGGCCGAGGAATGCGGCGTCAATGCCGAGGCATGGAACGCCCTGCCCGAAGACCTGAAAGGCGTTGTGCGGACCGCTTGCGCGAGCCTCTATAACGACGTGTGGACCGAATACGAGACCAAGCACGCCCGCGCCTTCAAGGAGCTTGTCGACAACGAAGGCGTCATCCCGCGCAAGCTGCCCGACGAGGTGGTGATGGCGATGGGCGATGCCGCCGCCGGGGTGATCGAGGAGCTGCGCGGCGACAGCGACGAGCTGGTCGGGCGCATCACCGAAAGCTTCGTGGCCTACCGCGATTCGGTTGGGGCCTATATGACCTATGCGGATAACGGGCACATGAACGCCCGCGCCAAGGTTCTGGGTTACTGACTCCCGACCCCACCAACCGGCCCGGCGCGCAACATCCCGCGCCGGGCCTGAATGCGCAACGGAAGCGAGGGCAGGTGATGGAACGCTGGGCCGAGCGGCTGGACATGGTGAACCGCAGCGTCGGGCGCGTTGTGCGCTGGCTAGCGATCCTCATGGTGCTGGTGCAATTCACCATCGTGCTGATGCGCTATGTCTATGGCTTCAGTTCGATCGCGGTGAATGAAAGCGTGCTTTACATGCATGCCACGCTGTTCATGCTGGGCGCGGGCTATACCCTGCTGGTGGACGATCATGTGCGCGTCGACATTTTCCAGGCGCGCGCCAGCGAGCGGGGCAAGGCATGGATCGACCTGATCGGTCATGCGGTCCTGTTGTTGCCCTCGATCCTGGCACTGCTTTACTGGTCATGGCCATCGGTGCGCAACGCATGGGCGATCCATGAAGGCGCGATCTCGGTGGGTGGCATCCCTGCGGTCTTCCTGCTCAAGACCCTGATCCCGGCGTTCTGCATCCTGTTGATCGTGCAATCGCTGGCCTGCCTCCTGCGCAACCTTCTGAGGCTTCAAACGGGGCGCACGGCATGATCTTCGCTGAATATCTGGACCTTCTGATGTTCGCCGCGCTGATGGGCGCGATCCTGTCGGGTTTCCCTGTATCCTTCGCGATCTCGGGCACCGCGATCCTGTTCGCCTATCTGGGATGGGCCAGCGGCGTGATGAATCTCAACCTGTTGGGCGCGCTGGGGCAGCGGGTGTTCGGCGTGCTGACCAACGAGGTGCTGATCGCGATTCCGCTGTTCGTGACGATGGGCGTGATCCTTGAACGCTCGCGCATCGCCGAGGACCTTCTGGATACGATGGGCCGTGCATTCGGTCAGTTGCGCGGCGGACTTGGAATCTCGGTGATCCTGGTGGGGGCGCTGCTGGCGGCTTCGACGGGGATCGTGGGGGCGACGGTGATCGCGATGGGCATGATCGCCCTGCCGACCATGCTGCGCACCGGATACGATCCGCGGCTGGCCTCGGGGCTGGTCTGCACCGCCGGGACGCTGGGGCAGATCATCCCGCCCTCGACCCTTCTGATCATCCTAAGCGACGTGATGTCGAGCGCCTATCAACAGGCGCAATATGAACAGGGCAAGTTTTCGGTCGAGACCATATCGGTCGGCCAGATCTTTGCCGGGGCGCTGGTGCCGGGGCTGACGCTGGTGGCGATCTATATCCTTTACGTGCTGGCGCGCGGCGTGATCCGCCCGCAGGACATGCCCCCCGCGCCCATCTCCGAGGGGCGCCCCGGCATTGGCGAGGTGGCGCGCGCGATCCTGCCGCCGGTGGGGCTGATCATCGCGGTGCTGGGCGCGATCCTGAGCGGCATCGCCACCCCGACCGAGGCGGCCTCGGTCGGCGCGATCGGCGCGATCCTGATGGCGGGCGCGCGTCAGGGCGTGAGCCCGCGCCTGATCGGCGCCGGGGTCGCGGCGCTGCTGATCCTGGCCTTTGCCGCCGGTCTGGCGCCGGTGCGCCTGCAACGCAGCGACGCGGGCGCAGGGGCCTGGACGCTGGGCGCGATCTACGGGCTGCTGGCGCTGACAGGCATGGCGGCGATCCTGGCGTCTTTGCGGCGTCTGGCGCAGCGCGATGTGCTGGCCGGGGCTGTCACCAGCACGATGACCGTGACCGCGATGATCTTTGCCACGATCCTGATGGCCAGCGTCTTTTCGCTGGTTTTCGTCGGGCTGGGCGGGGAGGAGCGCGTCGCGCATATCCTTGAATCCATGCCCGGCGGGCCGACCGGCGCGCTGATCTTCGCGATGGCGATGATCTTCGTGCTGGGCTTTTTCCTGGATTTCGTCGAGATCACCGTGA
This sequence comes from uncultured Roseovarius sp., assembly GCA_964570675.1. Taxonomy (GTDB): domain Bacteria; phylum Pseudomonadota; class Alphaproteobacteria; order Rhodobacterales; family Rhodobacteraceae; genus Roseovarius. Next base: position 35,090 of record CAZMZS010000008.1, read on the forward strand.
TCCTGCTGCCGCTGATCGCGCCGGTTCTGATCCTGATGGGGCATGATCCGGTATGGCTGGCGATCCTGATCGCGATCAACCTGCAAACCAGCTTTCTGACGCCGCCTTTCGGGTTCTCGCTGTTCTACCTGCGCGGCGCCGCCCCGCCCGAGATCACCACCGGCCAGATCTATCAGGGTGTCGCGCCCTTCATCCTGTTGCAGATCCTGGCCATCACCGTGATCTGGGCGCTGCCCGAACTGGCGACATGGCTGCCTGGCGTGGTGTTCTGAACGCGCCGGAGGGTCGGCGCGGCCCTCGCGGGGCCGCGCCAATGCATTGTCAAAACGGTTGCGTGGTGTAATCGACCTCGTCGGGATAGAACGTGTCCTCGATCGAGGTGGTATGCACCTTGACCAGATCGCCCTTTTCAAGCCGGGTTATGTGCTGCTGCCCGAAGACCTGGTGGGTCTTGCCGTTGAACACCTTGGGGCCTTGCGGATATTCCCTGGAATGGGGCAGATCTGTCATCGCCTCGATGGCCTCGATCAGCGCGGGGCGGTCGCCCGGCCCCTGATAGCCCGCAGCCTCCATCCCGGCCTTGACGATATAGAGCGTCTCCCAGCAGCCGAACATATGGCCATAGGTGGACACATCCGTCGGATCGCTGATTGACGCGCCGCGATCATCGACGCCCACCTGTTCGCGGTAGAATGTCTCGAACGCGGTCTGGTCGGGCTGACGGTGGCGCGGCATCCCTTCCCAGAAATGGCTGCCTTCCAGGAATTCGAGGCCGGGGCTGTCGATCGCGACCGCTTCGAGGCTGTCGATGAAACCGAAAAGCTGCGGCGCGGAGGGGCCGAAAAACTCGCCCATTTCCTTGACGAAGGTCAGCACGCCGGGGCCGACCATGACGTGATAGATCACCTCGGTCTCGCGCGGGATCTTGGGGAAGTAGCGGGTAAAGGACGTTTCCGTCGGCGGGATCGCCAGCTTGGCGATCACCTCGCCGCCATGCGCCTGGATCGCTTCGGAAAAGAAATCCCGGTGATCATGGCCGAAGGCGTAATCGGGGAAGATCATCGTGACTTTCTTGCCAAGGTTCTCGGCCACGAAAGGCGCCATCGACAACACCTGGCTTTTGACATCGGTGATGCCGGGCTGAAGCGTGTAGCGGTTGAGGATGCCCGAGGCGACGTGATGCCCTTCGGAGACCACGAAATACGGCAGTTTCAATTCCCCGGCGCGGGGTGCGGAGCCGGTGACAACATGGCTGAACAGCGTCCCGAAGGCGATGTCGCATCCATGCTGGTTGGCGAATTTCTCGACCACCTCGGCGCCGCGCTTGGGATCGGTGCCATCATCCTCGGCGATGATCTCGATGGGGCGGCCATTGATGCCGCCGGCCTCGTTGATCAGCCGGGTCGCGGCCTGCGTGGTGCGATCATACCAGCGGCCATAGGCGGCGCCGATGCCGGTGCGGTGGACCTGAAAGCCGATGCGGATCGGCTCGCTGCTTTGCGCATGGGTATAGCGCGCCCAGAGCGGCAGGCTGGCCGCCCCGGCGACACCGCCCGCAAGGGTCTTGAGCGCGGCGCGGCGCGTTGTGCCTTTGGTGGTCTTGGTCGTCATGCCTTTGTCTCTCCCGTTTTTTGGGGCCTGCGGGCCCGCCTTGGCCCCGTTGACGCAGAATCTGCGAAGCGGGGCGGTGTTTGTCCAGCCCTGAGGCGGCCTATATGCCACGCGGCGACGCCAGCAGCCAGAGGCCGAAAAACGTGTAGGCGATCATGAACGCGGCCAGCGGCGCCTGCGCCAGCACCGCGCGCCGGTTGCTGCCATAAGCGCGCACCGCTTGCGCATGGGCCAGAAGGATCGCGATCACATGGCCCAGCACCACCGCCCCCGCCTGCGTCAGCCAGATCGCCTTGACCGTGCCGGGCGTGTTGAGAAACCCCGTGGTCACGAAGAACGGCCCAAGCCCCAGCAGATCATCGCCGCGCCCCAGCGGATCGCTGAGCGCCACCAGCACATATTGGCCATCCACCAGAAAGCTGGTGAGGTAATGCGCCAGATGATAGCCCAGCGCGATCGGCAGGATCGAGGGCGCAAAAAGGCGCAGCGCATCGCCAAGGGTGCGGCGCGTGCCAGCGATCCGCTCGCCCAGCCAGAGACAGGCGGCGAAGACCGCGATCAGCGCCGCGTTGGCCAAACCCAGCCCGATCAGGTTCTGCGTCATAACGGCCGAGCGGCCCGGAAACTCCAGCGGATTGACCCCCAGCAGGGCCAGCCACCAGAAGGTCTCGTTGACGCCATCGAAACTGCCGGTACCAAGCAAAAGCACCATGAAGAGCGCCAGCCCCAAGGGCACGCGCCCCTGCGAAAACAGCTGCCAGCCCCAGAGCCCGGCGCTGATGCGCCCGCGCGCGCGCCCGAAAAGGCCCATGCGGCCATAACAGCGCATGAGGATACTGATCGCCTCGGCGCGCAACAGCCATCTTGGCCCGAACAGCGTGACCCCCATCAGCGTCAGATACCAGTACCCCCCCACCACACCGGCCAGCCGGTGCGGATCCGCCGGGGCCGGATCGGCCAGCAGGAACGCCGCGAAGGCCAGAAAGATGACGATGCCCGGACCATAGCCCAGCGCATTGGGGTAGCGCAGCGGCGCGCGTGATCCGGTCAGCCGGGCCAGCACCGCTGTCGGACCCGTCCAGGGGTTGATATAGCGCCACAGATCGCCCAGCAGCCCCTGCAAGGTCACAAGCCCGACCCACCACAGCGTCCAGATGAACAGCGGCAGCGGATTGACCGTCGGGTCATGCGCCCCGGTGAAGCCGCGCCAGACCAGCCCCCACAACAGGACCGCCGCAAGGCAGCTGGTTACATGGTGCAGCCCGATCCCGCGCGGGCGGCGAATAATCCCGACCGGGCGGAACAGCCGCGCCGCCACCCAGCCGGGCAGGAACGCCAGCAGCACCAGCGTCAGCGCCACCGCCGTCACACCGGCACCGATATAGATATCGGTCGGCAACAACAGCACGAACCCCTGCTCGGCGGCATGCGCCAGCGCCGCATCCGGCAGCAGAAGGAAGAGGATCAGGGCCAGACCTGTGTGAATGCGCATCCCGGAATCCGTCGTTTCAAAGGCCCAGCTTAGCGGCCGCGCAAGACGACGCCATGGGATAAATCACCTCACCCGCCGCGACAGATCGCGTCAGTCAGGCGCCGCCGCTTTCCTTCAGGAGCGCGCGCAGCCCCGAGCGGTAATCGGGATGGATCAGCCTCACCCCCAGATCCTGCTTGATACGGCTGTTATCGACGCGCTTGGATTCAGCATAGAAGCTGCGCGCCATCGGGCTCATCTCGGCCTGATCGAACGCCACCTCGGGGGGCGCCGGCAGGCCCAGAAGCTCGGCGGCAAAGGCGATCACGTCCTGGGGCGGCGCGGGGTCGTCATCGCAAAGGTTATAGACCGCGCCGGGATCGGGCCGCGCGATGGAGGCTTCCAGCACCTGCGCGATGTCCTCGACATGGATGCGGCTGAACACCTGCCCCGGCTTGACGATCCGGCGGGCGGTGCCTTTGCGCACCTTTTCGAACGGGCCGCGCCCGGGGCCATAGATGCCGGCCAGCCGGAAGATATGCAGCGGCAACCCCGGCACCGCGCGCCACGCGGCCTCGGCTGCGACACGCATCTTGCCGCGCCGGGTCGAGGGCGTGAGCGGCGTGTCCTCGTTGACCCAATCGCCCTGATGGTCGCCATAAACGCCTGTGGTCGAAAGATAGCCTGCCCAATCCAGTCGTGGCGCGATCGCGGCGATTTCTTCGCGGCAGTGGTTCAGCACCGGGTCGCCATCGCCATCCGGCCCGGCGGAGACCAGGATATGCGTCGCGCTTTCAAGGGCTGCGCGCATGTCACCATCGGGCCAGAGGATCGGATTGACGCCCTCGGCGCGCAAGGCCTCGGCCTTGTCGGGGCTGCGGGTGGTGCCAAAGATCGTCCAGCCGCCCGCATCCAGCAAGCGGCGCGTCAGCGCGCGTGCGCTGTAGCCATGACCAAAGGAAAGAAGTGTTCTGTTCATGGGGGATGAATTGGCCATCATGTGGCCAAAGGCAAGGGGGGCATGGGCGATCTTTCGCGGATGGCGTGCAAAGAGGCTGGCGCGCACGCGCCGGTCAGGGCAGATTAAATTGCGAAACAGCCCGGAGGCCTCATGCCGCGTTACAGCCGACGTTCCGCCCTCGTTCTTGGCCTTGGCCTTGCCACGGCCCTTGCCGGATGCGGCGCGCGCGAGACCACGACGACCGCCACCCGCAACATGATGGCGCCGCCGCTCTATCCCAACGAGACCCCGGAACTGCGCCGCCTGATCAACAAATATGCCGATCATTACGAGCTGCCCCGCTCACTGCTGCACCGCCTTGCGATCCGCGAAAGCACGCATCGCCCCTGGGCGCGCAACGGCCCCTATTACGGGCTGTTGCAGATCCTGCCCCAAACTGCCCGCACGATGGGCTTTCGCGGCCAGCCGAACGACCTGCTGGATGCCGAAACCAACCTGAAATACGCGGGCAAATACCTGCGCGGGGCTTACATGGTGGCCGATGGCGACCCGGACGCCGCGATCATGTGGTATGCGCGCGGCTATTACTATGAGGCCAAGCGCAAGGGCCTGCTGGTCGAAACCGGCCTGCGCCCGGCCTGAACCACGCGCTCAGGCGGCGTAGTCCGACCCTTCGGAGTCAAGGATCGCGCGCAGTTCAGCAAGGTGGCGCTCGCCCTGCTCGGGGTAGGTCTCAAGCTCGCGCGCGGTCTTTTCGGCGATCTCGTCAGGCAGCACACGCAATTCGCGCCCGGTCTGAAGCGCACGGATATAGGTCTCGGCGGCGCGCTCGAAATAATAGAGCCGGTTGAACGTGTCGGCCACGCTGTCGCCGATCACCATCACCCCGTGATTGCCCATGATCATCACCTTGCGCGACGGATCGTCGAACAGGCGCGCGCAACGCTCGCCCTCGTCCTCAAAGGCCAGCCCGCCATAGCCGTCGTCAATGACGGTACGGTTGAAAAAGGCGGCGCTGTTCTGGTCGATGGGCGGCAGGGTGCTGTCGGCCAGGCTGGCCAGCACGGTGGCATGGATCGAATGCACATGCATCGCGCAGCGCGCCTGCGGGCAATGCCGGTGCAGCCCGCCATGCAGCCCCCATGCGGTGGGATCGGGCGCGCCGGGCTTGTCCAGCGTCTCGGGATCGTTGGCATCGACAAGGATCAGGTCGCTGGCCTTGATCCGGGCGAAATGCATCTGGTTGGGGTTCATCAGGAACTGCGTGCCGTCGTCATTGACCGACAGGCTGAAATGATTGGCGACGGCCTCGTGCATGTTCAGCCGCGCGGCCCAGCGGAACGCCGCGGCAAGATCCACCCGCTCGGCTTGGTAATCGAGGTTCGGGGTCAGGTGCGTCACGCTCATGTGGTCTCTCCTTGTTCAGTGTCGTTCAATGGGCGCGAGGGCACCCATGCATAGCCATCCCGGCACAGGATCACCGCCTCGCGCAGCCCGTGCGGCTTGTCGCCGGGCGGTTGCAGGATCGTGCCGCCCGCCGCCTCGGCGCGGCTGGCGGCGGCGTCGGGGTCGCAATCGTAAAGCCTGATCTCGATCCCCGCACCGCGTGGCGGATTCTCGGGCAGCAACCCAAGTAGCGGATGGGAATGATAGGTGCCATCGCCATGCAGCTGCATCACGCTGTCACCTTGCGCCACGATGGCGAAATCCGCGCTGACGCGGTGCAGTTCCAGCCCGAACACCGCCGTCAGGAATGCCGCCGTGCGCGGCACGTCGCTGACCAGGATATTGAAGCCGAAACCGCGCAGCGATTGGCCGAACGCCTCGGGGGTGACGGTTTCGAAATCCATGGTCTTCCCATTCCCGCGCATCCGTTTCGCCCATCAGCTTGATCGCCGCCAGTGGCCGTGTCAACGTGCAGAGGTTACATCCGCACAACGCGAAGGAACACGCCCCATGGCGACGGACGGCCCCGCCGGGTTCAGAACACCCGACCTGCCCGGACCAGAAGATTTCAGCGACCCGCGCGCGGCGGTCGACCGGCTGATCCTGCTATACGAGGGCGCGGCGCGGTTCCTGTGCGACGAGTTCGCCAATACCCTGCGCGGCGCCCTGCCCACGCAGCGCATCCGCGCCTATTACCCCCAGATCCGCATCACCACCGCCAGCCATGCGCAGGTGGACAGCCGCCTCAGCTTTGGCCATGTCGCAGCGCCCGGCACCCATGCGACGACGATCACGCGGCCCGATCTGTTTCGCCACTATCTGCGCCAGCAGATCGGCCTGTTGCTGGACAATCACCGCGTCCCGGTGACCATCGGCGTTTCCGACACGCCGATGCCGATCCATTTCGCCGTTGCCAACGACCCCGGCATCACCGTCCCGCAGGAAGGCGCAGCCACCTTCACGCTGCGCGATATCTTCGATGTGCCGGATCTGGGCACCACCAATGACGACATTGTCAACGGCACCTTTCAGCCCGGACCGGACGGGACCGAACCGCTGGCCCCTTTCACCGCGCAGCGGGTGGATTATTCGCTGGCGCGGCTGTCGCATTACACTGCCACCGATCCCGAGCATTTCCAGAACCATGTGCTGTTCACCAACTACCAGTTCTACGTCTCGGAGTTCGAGGCCTATGCCCGGCGCATGCTGGCCGATCCCGACAGCGGCTACACCGCCTTCGTCAGTACCGGGAACACCTTGATCACCGACCCCGATGACGTGATCCCCCCCTGCGAAAGACAGCCGCAGATGCCCGCCTTTCACCTCAAGCGCGAGAACGGGTCGGGGATCACGCTGGTCAATATCGGCGTCGGCCCATCGAACGCCAAGACCGCGACCGACCATATCGCGGTGCTGCGCCCGCATGCCTGGATCATGGTCGGCCATTGCGCCGGGCTGCGCAACACGCAGCAGCTGGGCGATTTCGTGCTGGCTCATGCCTATCTGCGCGAGGATCGCGTTCTGGATGCCGACCTGCCCTCATGGGTGCCGATCCCGGCGCTGGCCGAGATCCAGATCGCGCTGGAACAATCCGTCGAGGCCGAAACCCAGCTTGAGGGCTATGACCTCAAGCGGCTGATGCGCACTGGCACCGTGGCCAGCCTCGACAACCGCAACTGGGAGCTGCGCGACCAGACAGGGCCGGTACAGCGCCTGAGCCAGTCGCGCGCCATCGCGCTGGACATGGAAAGCGCCACCATCGCGGCCAATGGCTTTCGCTTCCGGGTGCCTTACGGCACGCTTTTATGCGTCTCCGACAAGCCGCTGCATGGCGAGTTGAAGCTGCCCGGCATGGCCTCGGATTTCTACAAGACGCAGGTCTCGCGCCACCTGATGATCGGCATTCGTGCCATTGAAACCTTGCGGCAGATGCCGCTTGAGCGCATCCACAGCCGGAAATTGCGCAGTTTCAACGAAACCGCCTTCTTGTAGATCGGCGAAATCCCCGCAAAATGCAGGAAAAAGGCTTGCTTTTCCCTACTATTCGTTGTGTTTGGTCACAACATACAGTTAAATTCTGCACACGAGGCCCAAAGACCGGGCAGTTGAAGGAGACCATGAAATGGCAAAACCAATGACCAAAACCCAACTCGTCGCCGCCCTGGCAGAAGAAATGGGCAGTGACAAGAAATCCGCAAGTTCCGCACTGGACGCCGTGATCAACATCGTCACCCGCGAAGTGTCGAACGGCGGTGCCGTGACCCTGCCGGGCGTCGGCAAGATCTATTGCCGCGAGCGCCCCGAGCGCATGGTGCGCAACCCCGCCACCGGCGAGCAGATCAAGAAAGACGCCGACAAGGTGGTCAAGATGACCATCGCGAAGGCCCTCAAGGACAGCGTCAACGGCTGACCTTGCAAAGACGGCTAGTTTCCGAAAGGGTCGCCCCGACAGGGCGGCCCTTTTCAGTTTCAGGAGACGACAAAGATGGACATCCGGGCGATCGCGATGGGTGTGGCATTTGCGGTGATGTGGTCGAGCGCCTTTACCTCGGCGCGGATCATCGTGGCCGCCGCGCCGCCGCTGACGGCGCTCAGCCTGCGGTTCCTGATCTCGGGGCTGATCGGGGTGGCCATCGCGCTGGCCCTGCGCCAGAGCTGGCGGCTCACGCGCGGCCAGTGGCGCGCGACGATCATTTTCGGAATTTGCCAGAACGCATTGTATCTTGGGCTTAATTTCGTCGCCATGCAGACGATCGAAGCCTCGCTGGCCACCATCATCGCCTCGACCATGCCGCTGATGGTGGGGCTGGCCAGTTGGGTGATCTTCGGCGAGCGCAGCGGCTGGCTGGGTGGTCTGGGGCTGGTGGCCGGGCTGATCGGGGTGGCGATCATCATGGGCTCGCGCCTTCAGGGCGGCGCTGATATTTACGGCGTCGCGCTATGCGTCGCCGGGGTGCTGGCGCTGACGCTGGCCACGCTGTCGGTGCGCGGGGCGACATCGGGGGGCAACTTCCTGATGGTGGTGGGCCTGCAGATGCTGGTCGGCAGCGTCTGCCTTGGCGTCGCCGGTCTGGCGACCGAAACGCTGGAGGTCGACTGGAGCTGGAAACTGATCGCGGCCTTTATCTATACCACGCTCATTCCGGGGCTGGCCGCGACGCTGGTCTGGTTCAAGCTGGTCAACCGGATCGGCGCGATCAAGGCGGCGACTTTCCACTTTCTCAACCCGTTTCTCGGGGTGCTGATCGCGGCGCTGGTGCTGAGCGAAAAGCTGGGGCCCTGGGATATACTGGGTGTCGTGGTAGTGACACTGGGCATCCTTGCGGTGCAACTGTCGCGCCAGAAACAGGTGCGCGCCTGAAGGCCGCGAAACGAATCAGCGACTCAGCCGATGCTGCCGCGCGGGCCTTCGCCCACCTGCCCGCGATGCAGCAGCAGGTGATCCAGCACCACGCAGGCCATCATCGCCTCGCCCACAGGCACGGCGCGGATACCCACGCAAGGGTCATGGCGGCCCTTGGTGACCACTTCGGTCGGGCTGCCATCCATGCGGATCGAGCGGCGCGGCGTCAGGATCGACGAGGTCGGCTTGACGGCGAACCGCACCACCACCTCCTGCCCGGTGGATATCCCGCCCAGAATCCCTCCGGCATGGTTCGATGAATATTCAGGGCCATGCTCGCCCATGAATATCTCGTCGGCGTTTTGCGTGCCGGTCAGGCGCGCGGCGGCCATGCCCTCGCCGATCTCGACACCTTTCACGGCGTTGATCGACATCATCGCCGCGGCGAGATCGGTATCTAGCTTGCCATAGACCGGCGCGCCAAGCCCCGCGGGCACGCCGCGCGCGACCAGCTCGATCTCGGCCCCGACCGAGTTCTTGTCCTTGCGCAGCTTTTGCAGATAGGCCTCCCATTCGGGCGCGGCCTCGGCATCGGGAATCCAGAAATCATTGCCGTCGATCGCGTTCCAGTCGAACCGTTCACGGTCGATCACCATGTCGCCCATGCGGGTCATGTAGCCCTTGATCGCGATCCCCGGCACCAGCGCGTCAAGCGCCGTGCGCGCCACGCCACCGGCTGCCACCCGCGCCGCGGTTTCGCGCGCCGAACTGCGCCCGCCGCCGCGATAATCGCGCAGCCCGTATTTCAGGTGATAGGTGATATCGGCGTGGCCGGGGCGGAAGGTCTGGGAAATCTCGCCGTAATCGCGCGAGCGCTGGTCGGTGTTCTCGATCATCAGCTGGATCGGCGTGCCGGTGGTCTGCCCCTCGAACACGCCCGAAAGGATACGCACCGCGTCGGGTTCGTCGCGCTGGGTGGTGTTCTTGTTCTGCCCGGGCCGGCGCTTGTCGAGCCATTGCTGAAGAAACGCCTCGTCAATCGGGATTCCCGGCGGGCAGCCATCCACCGTCGCGCCCAGCGCAGGCCCGTGGCTTTCGCCCCAGGTGGTGACGCGAAACAGATGTCCGAATGTGTTGAGGCTCATGGTCTGCGCTCCTTTGCCGGATGATCTAGCGGGGCAACGCCCATGCCTCAAGCCATTTCGCCACGAGAACGAAAACGGGCCGCCCCGGCAAAGGACGGCCCGCATTCATCCGCGCAAGGCGCGATATCAGCTCTTGATGATCTTTTCGGGCGAGATCACGTCGATGCCCAGCGCCTTGCCGAC
>CAZMZS010000009.1:0-35381 GCA_964570675.1 uncultured Roseovarius sp.
TGGGTCCGGTTCCGGGCGCCCAGTTTGCGCGACAGGGTCTTGACGTGCAGCTTCACGGTGACTTCCTGGATATCGAAATCGCGGGCGATCTCCTTGTTGGACTTGCCCTCGGTCAGCCCCCGCACCACATCCAGTTCGCGTGGGGTCAGATGCACATGTTCAACGCTATCCCCCTGATCCGCAAGGAATTCTTCCGGGCGATATATATTTCCGTCCAGCATCTCGCGCACCGCCTCGATCAGCGCATTCGGCCCCAGGGTCTTGGGCAGATACCCCGCCGCCCCGGCCCTCAGCGCGCGGCGCGCCACCTCGGGCGTGGCCGTGCCCGACAGGATCGCCACCGGGCGGCCGGTTTCGGCCTGCATGCGCGCCAGCCCCGAAAGGGACTCCATGCCGGGCATGGAATAGTCAAGCAAAACAATATCATAGGGGCCGTTCTTGCGTTCGGTCTCCAGCGCGCTATCCAGCGTATCCGCGCATGCGACCTCGAACCCGCCCTGTAATCGCAGATAGTCAGCGATCGTCTCCCGGACCAGTTCATGGTCATCAGCGATCAACAGCTTCTTCATGTCACGTCCCCGAACCTCCCTCCGGCGCAGCGATACCCGCTATCCACGGCAAACCATCCCCTGTTCCGCCAGAGCCTCACTCACCACTCACTTTACAGACCAAGCATGACAGGCTTACTGATAGTCTAAGCCTTGCCTGCGAGGTTGCATAGGAAAATGCCACGCGCGCGGATGATGGGGGTTTAAGCCGGTCACGACGGAGCTTGCAAGACAGTGTTGGCACGTAAACGATATTCTCACGCCCCGCCCTGGTCCGTGGCGCTGCTCGGCCTGGTCCTTTTGGCATTGACCGGCCCTCTCCGCGCCGCCGAGGAGCACAATTCGACCCCCATTCTTTCCATTGAAATCATTGATAAAAGCACCGACGACAGCTGCACCAGAGAGCGCATCGAGCTGACCTATTCAGAGCTTCAGTCGATGCCCCGTGCCACCATCGAGACCAGCACCAACTGGACCTTTGGAACGCAGAGTTTCACCGGCGTCTGGCTGGCCACTCTCCTTGACCGACACGCGATCCGTTCCGGCATGCTCGAACTGTTCGCGGTCAACGACTACGTGGTGCGCATCCCGGTCGAAGAGGTCCGGCAGGGCGGCGAACTGCTGGCCTACAGGCGCAATGACGAGATCATGACCCTGCGCCAGAAAGGGCCGCTCTGGCTGGTTTATGACTGGGATCACGAACCGGCCTACCGGACGGAAACCCATTACTCCCGAAGTATTTGGCAACTGGACCGGATCGTCGCGACGCGCTAGTCTGACCGCCGTTCCAAGGACGGATCTCAACGTGACAGCGCTCGCAAATCTTCAGAAACGCCTGTTCCATCGCAACGCGCCGCTTGTTTTGTTCGCGATCCTGTCGCTGGCCTGCATGGCTGCGGCCGCGTTTCTGGCCGTCCAGGTCTACTTGCAGCTCGGCCGCTACGGCAGTGCTGCCAACGACAATATCGAATGGTCACTGGCGCAGCTCGAGGTCGACCAGGTCAAGCTGGCCCGCGCGCTTGATCAGCTGGACACCCCCGTTCCCGGACAGATCCGCGAGGTGCGTCTGCGTTTTGACGTCCTTTACAGCCGCGCGGCCACCTTCAAGAGCAGTAACGCCTATCGTGAGACCCTCGATGGCAACAAAGTCGCCTCGACGCAGATCGATGCCATAAACGAAACGCTGCAAGACATGGTGGCGCTGATCGACGCGAGTGACGAACAGTTGATCGCCGGACGCCGGGCACTGCTTCAGGCCACAGAGAGCCTCACGCCCGCAATCCGTCGCGTCTCGAGCGCCGGGATCGCCCTCGACGCCGCGCGCGCCGACGCCGAGCGCGGCGCTCTCACGACGACATTGCGGCAGGTGACGGTGATCAGCCTTGTGATGGTGGCCGCCATGCTGGCGTTGATGTGGGCGCTCTGGCGACTGAACTTGATTAACCAGCGCCGCGCGCATCAGAACAAGATCACGCTCAGCCGCCTTTCGACGATCCTGAACACATCGGGCGATGCGATTCTGGTGGTCAGGCCTGACGACAGCATAGCTGAAACCAACGCGACTGCTCGGCGCGCCTTTGGTCTTGACTGGCCAACCGAACAGCCAGTCAGACTGAGCGACATCCTCATGGCGCGCGGGAAGGATGGCGCACTGACCCCCATCGAAGGCGAACGATTGCAGTCCCTTCCCACCGATCCCGGCAAGGACGCGCCGCAGCTTCTGGCGCGGGGGGCGGATGGCGAACTGGTGCCGGTCGAAGTCTCGGCCAACAAGGCGATGCGGGCCAATGACGTGGTCTGCGTCTGCTTCATCCGCGACATCTCTGATCGGATCGCCGTCGAAGCCGAAATCCAGGCCGCCCGCGACAAGGCGCTTTCCAGCGAGCGTGCAAAGGCCCGTTTCCTGGGTCGCAGCAGCCATGAGATGCGCACCCCGCTGCACGGCATCCTCGGGGCGCTAGACCTGCTGGACGAAACCCGGCTCTCGCGCGAGCAGGAGCGCTATACGGCAATCATGAAAAGCTCCGGTCAGTTGTTGCTCAACCAGATCAACGACGCGCTTGATATCGCGCGGTCAGATGGCCGCCACCTGACCCTGCGCGAAACCATTTTCGACCTCGAGAGCCTGATTGACGGGCTCGTCACCACTCAGCAAGCCGAGGCCGAAACCAATGACACCAGTATCAGTGTCCTTCGCGACGGCGCGCCCGTCGGCGAGGTCCTTGGCGATCGCGACCGCGTTCAGCAGGTGTTGCTGAACCTGCTGTCCAACGCGATCAAGTTCACCCGAGCGGGTCAGATCACCATAGAATGCACCCGCGTCGCCAGCACCGGCACAACCGCTGATCTGATCGAGGTCCAGATTGCAGATACTGGCATCGGGATTCATGAAAAGGACCTTTCGCGCATTTTCGACGATTTCGTACGCCTTGCCCCCGATGCGACCAGTGTCGAGGGTACCGGGCTCGGCCTCGGGATCGCGCGCAACCTCGCCACGCTCATGGGCGGCAAGATCGGCGCCGAAAGCATCCCGGGCGAGGGAAGCCTGTTCTGGGTGCGTCTTCCCCTGCCCGACGCCAAGGGCCGGAGCAGCGACAGCGCCGCAGGCAGCGACGAGACCCTGAAAAGCATTCCCAACCTTGATGTTCTTCTGGTCGAGGACAATGCCGCCAGTCGTTTCGTTCTTGGAACGATGCTGGAACAGGATGGCCATAGCGTCACTCAGACCCAGGACGGTGCCGCCGGGGTCGCGGCCGCCGAGGCCCGTCGCTTCGATTTGATAATCATGGATGTCTCGATGCCCGGAATGGACGGGCTCGAGGCCACAAGGCGCATCCGCGAAGGCCATGGCCCATCATCCGATACGCGTATCGTCGCCCTGACTGCGCATGTAGATCGACACGCCCGCATAGCACTGCATGACGCGGGTATCGACAGCGTCTACACCAAGCCGTTGCGACTGAACGATCTGCGCCGGATGCTCTGCAGCAAGGCGGCTTCCGAGAGCCGCAAAACGATTGAAGCCCTTGATCCTTCCGTGACCGAAGAATTGCGCGCGATCCTTTCGGAGGGGCAGTTCATCCGGCTGATCGAAGGGTTCAAGGAAGAGGGACAAGCCCTGCTTGCAGCACTGTCAGCAGCCCGGAGCGAGCATCTGATGAATATCGCGGTCCGGCTGCATCGGTTTGGTGGGGCTGCGGCGACGGTCGGCGCGCTCGACCTGCGCCGCGCCGCTGCCCGTGCCGAGACTGCCGCGCGCAATGGTGACACCGACGCATTGGAAAAGGCACTCCCCGAACTCGAGACCGCCTGGTGCGAGACGCTTGACTGGCTCGCGGCCACTGATCGCGCCGCCTGACCGCATCACGCCCTTCGTGTGGGCTTGGAACGGTGATTTGTCGGAGACTTGATCGCGAGAACGTTGTCAATTCCTGCGCCTCCTATAAGTTATCTGTGATGAGCTTTCATGCAGGCGTCAGCGAAAGGGTGTTTCAGCGTGCCGATTTGGAAACAATTGCTGTTGATCGGCATTCTCGCCGCCATCGGATATGGCGGCTACGAGGGCTATCAAAGATATCTCGCTCCGGGCGAAAGCGCGACCGCCGCGTCGGGTCGCGGCGACCGCCCCACGCCCGTGGAGATCACCAACGCCGAAGTTCGCACGCTCGCCCGCACTGTCGAGGCCGTCGGCACCACGCGTGCGCGCCAGTCCGTTGACATCGTCCCCGAGGCCGATGGCCGTGTTGTCGAACTGGCCATCTCGTCGGGCGCAACGGTTGAGAAAGGTGCGGTTCTGGTGCGGCTTGACGACGACATCGCCCGCGCCGATCTTGCCGAGGCCGAGGCACGGCTCAAGGAGCGCCGGCAGGCATTGGAACGTGTTCGGCAGTTGCGCCTTTCTAATGCCGTGGCCGAGGCCACCGTCGAAGAGTCCGAGGCTCGTCTCGCCGAGGCCGAGGCGCAGCTGGATCGCGCCGCGCGTCGCCTGCAGGAGCGCACCATCCGCGCACCCTTCGAGGGTGTCGTCGGGCTGACCAATGTCGATACAGGCGCCCGCGTCGTTCAGGGCACCCCGATCACCCGTCTGGACGATCTGAGCGAGGTCGAGGTCGAGTTCGGCCTGCCCGAGGCGTTGTTCGCCCAGGTCTCGCGCAATCAGCCACTGACCGCGACCACGGTCGCCTTTCCCGGCGAGGTATTCCGGGGGAAGATCGAGGCGGTGGATAACCGCATCGATCCGGTCAGCCGCTCGTTTCGCACCCGTGCGATCATCCCCAACCCCGAAGGCACCCTGCCCGCGGGCATGTTCATGTCGTTGGAACTGACACTTTCGCAGGCCGATAGGGTCGTCATCCCGGAAGAGGCGCTGGTGTTCCAGGCGGCCGAGACCTACGTTTTCGTCGTCGAAGAAGGCATTGCGCGCCGCGTGGTCGTGCGAACCGGTCAGCGGCGCGATGGGATGGTTGCGATCCTCGACGGGGTCGATGAAGGCACCACAATCGTTTTGCGCGGCCTCCAGCGTCTGCGCGATGGAAGCCCTGTCGCGGTCATCGGCCAGAAGGGCGACAGCGACGACGTCGCAGCCGACGATGCGATCGAGGGCGACAACACATGACCTTGTCGGACCTGTCCGTCCGCCGCCCTGTTCTGGCGGCCGTGGCAAGCTTGCTGCTGATCGTGTTCGGGATCAGCGCCCTGCGCGATGTTCCGATCCGTGAGCTGCCCGATGTGGATAACGCGGTGGTTTCGATCACCACCACATATCGCGGCGCAGCCCCCGAAGTGATCGATACCGACATCACGGAAACCATCGAAGGCGCGGTCGCCTCGATTGCGGGTATCCGCTCGATCAGTTCCGAAAGCCGGCAGGGGCGCTCGCGCGTCACGATCGAGTTCGAACCCGACCGCGATATCGACGTCGCCGCGAATGATGTTCGCGACTCGGTGGGCAGGATTCTTGACAACCTACCCGAGGACGCCGATCAGCCCGAAGTCGAAAAGGCCGATGCCGACGCCGATCCCGTGATGCGCCTGGCCGTCACCTCGGACCGGATGACAACCGCCGAGATCACCGATTATATCGACCGTTTCATCGTCGACCGCCTTGCCACGCAGGACGGGATCGCCAATGTGCGGGTTTACGGCGACCGCTCCTTTGCCGTGCGGATATGGCTGGACCGGCGCGCGCTGGCGGCGCGAAAGCTGACCGTGTCTGATGTGGAGCAGGCGCTGCGACGCAACAATGTGGAACTGCCCGCAGGCGAGGTCGAATCCGAAAACCGGCAATTGTCGGTGCGCCTCAACAGCCGCCTATCCAGCGTCGACGATTTCCGCGACGTGGTGCTTGATCGGGTTGCAGGCTACCCCGTCCGACTGGGCGATGTCGCACGTGTCGAGCCTGGCGTCGAAAGTGATACGACCTTTGCACGCAGCGATGGCAAGGACGCCGTCGGGATGGCCATCCAACGCCAGAGCCAATCCAACACGCTGCAGATTTCCAACGCGGTGCGCGCCGAAGTCGCCCGCCTCACCCCGACCCTGCCCGAGGGGATGGAGATCATCATCGGCTCGGATGACGCATTGTTCGTCGGCGCGTCGATCCGCGAAGTGGTGATCGCGCTGTCGATCTCGCTGGTGCTGGTTGTGCTGGTGATCCTTCTGTTCCTGCGCAGCGTGCGTGCCACGCTGATCCCGGCCATAACCATTCCGGTCTCGTTGCTGGGCTGTTTCATTCTGATCGGGATCTGGGGCTTTTCCATAAACACGCTGACCCTGTTGGCGCTTCTGCTGGCCATCGGGCTGGTGGTGGACGACGCCATCGTCGTGCTCGAAAACATCCAGCGGCGGATCGAGAACGGTGAAAGCCCGCTTGTGGCCAGCCTCAAAGGCGCGCGCCAGGTGACATTCGCGGTTCTGGCCACGTCGATCACGCTGATCGCTGTCTTCGTGCCGCTGTCCTTCATGCCCGGGCAGGTCGGCAAGCTTTTCGTGGAGTTCGGCTGGGTCATGGCCGGCACCGTCGCGATCTCGACCTTTGTGGCACTGACCGCCTGTCCCGCGCTTGCATCCAAGGTTCTCAAAGCGAGCAAGGCCACCGAACCGCGCAGCGGATATGCACCGCGCGGCTGGCTTCAAAAAGGCTACTCGGCGCTCCTGACGCGCGCGATCCGCGCACCGCTGGTGGTGCTGACGCTGGCACTGACAGTGTCGGGCGGCGCGTTCCTGTTCTATGACGGGCTGGCGCGCGAACTGGCCCCGCGCGAGGATCGTGGTGTGGGTTTCATTCCCTTGACCGCGCCACAGGGCAGCACCGTGGCCTATACCGACCGTGCCGCGCGACAGGTCGAAGAGATTCTCGTGCCCCTGCGCGAAGAAGGCGTCATCGAAACGGTCTTTACCTTTACCGGCTGGGGCAACCGCGCATGGCGCAGCTTTGTGGTGTTTCGTCTTGCCCCCTGGGATGAGCGCGAGATGAACGTATCCGAGGTGGTGGGCCGCATCGCGCCGCAGATGGGGCAGATCACCGTCGCGCGCGGTTTTCCGGTGACGCCTGCCGGGCTGGGGCTGCGCGGCAACTCAACGCCGGTCCGCGTGGTGATCGGGGGGCCGGATTTCGATAGCGTGAAGGCCTGGTCGCTTGAACTGCTGGAGCGCGCCGAAGAGATCGAGGGGCTGGTCAATCCCGAAATCAATTTCGAACAGAACCTGCCACAGCTCGACGTCACGATCGACCGCGCCCGCGCGGATGACCTTGGCGTGTCGATCGACACCATCGCCAACACCATGCAGACCATGCTGGCATCTCGGCAGATGACGACCTTCGTCAGCCGCGGGCGGGAGTATCCGGTGCTCGCACAGGCAATCGAGGAGGATCGGCGCACGCCCTCGGATATCGACAACATCTTCGTGCGCTCGGGCGACGGCGAGACACTGGTGCCGCTCGGGGCGCTTGTGACCGTCAGCGAGAACGCAGCCGCACCGTCGCTGAGACGCTTCGACCGGCTGCCTTCGATTCAGCTTTCGGGCGCACTGGCGCCGGGCGAAGACCTCGGAACAGTGCTCAGCCGCCTGGAGGCCGCTGCGGCCGAAATCCTGCCCGCCGAAGCCGCGCTTGGCTATGAAGGCCAGTCGCGCACCTTCAAGGATACCTCGGCGGGCGCGGGTCTTGTCTTTGCGCTGTCGCTTCTGATCGTCTTCCTCGTGCTTTCAGCCCAATTCGAAAGTTTCGTGCATCCGATTACCATCCTGCTGACCGTCCCGGCGGGCGTCGCGGGGGCGATCTATGCGATGGCGGTCGGCGGTCTGTCGATCAATGTCTACAGTCAGATCGGAATCATCTTGTTGATAGGACTGGTGGCGAAGAACGGCATCCTGATCGTCGAATTCGCCAATCAGCTGCGTGACGAGGGGCTCGAGGTGCGCGAAGCGGTTATCCGCGCCTCGGTGCTGCGTCTGCGCCCCATCGTGATGACCGTGATCTCGACGGTTCTTGGTGCCCTGCCCCTTGTGCTGGCCAGCGGCGCGGGGGCCGAAAGCCGCAATGCCATCGGCACGGTGATCATCGCGGGTCTGTTGATGGCCACCACCCTGATGCTGATCGTGACACCTGTTCTTTATGATCTTCTCGCCCGATTCACCCGACCTCGCGGCGCCGTAGAAAACGCGCTTGAGAAGGAATTGTCCGACGCCGATCACGCGATTTGATGCTGCGGCGCTTTTGCGCCACAGCCACTTGAAACGGTCGCATCACGGGTCAGTTTCGGTTTACATAAAGGGTGTCAATGGAGCCCAGATTTGTTCGAATCAATTTACCTGATGAAACGCGCTGTCGCTGTTCTGGCGGTCATCACAGCTGTTGGCGGTGCATCTGCCGCTGAACTAAAGCTGAGCGCACCGGGCGCACCGAGTGCGCTGGTCGAAAAGCTTGAGTCTGCATCGCTCACGCTTGGCACGGCCAAGCGGGATGAACCCGTGACGCCACAGGATCTTCTGTCTGCGGCGCGCGCAGATTATGGCCGACTTGAAAGCGTGCTCTATGGTGCTGGTCATTATGGCGGGGTTATCCAGATCATTGTTGATGGGCGCGAAGCCGCCGAGATTCCTCCGCTCTCGCAGAGCCGCCAGATCGATCGGGTTTCGATCCGGGTTCTGGCAGGGCCGCGATTCATCTTCGCCCGCGCCCAAGTCACACCGCTTGCGCCGGGCACGGAACTGCCCGACGGTTTCAAATTCGGCGCTCAGGCCAAAAGCGGCCTCATATCGGATGCCGCGCAGGCCGGGATAGACGGGTGGCGCGACCTTGGGCACGCCAAGGCTGAACTGGACGGCCAAAAGATCGTCGCCAACCACAAGGACAACATCCTGAGCGCAGATATCCGCCTCGCGCCCGGACCGCGCCTGCGTTTCGGCGATCTGGTGGTGCGAAAGACCGGGCGCGTACGCCCCGATCGCTTGCGCGAGATTGCCGGGCTTCCCAGCGGCGAGACCTTTTCGCCCGAAGAGGTGGACGAGGCGGCCAAGCGGCTGCGGCGCACGGGCGCCTTCCGCTCTGTCTCGGTGACCGAGGCCGAGACCCCCTCTCCCGAAGGCACACTGGACATCGAAGCCAGCGTCGTCGACGAAAAGCCCCGCCGCATCGGTTTCGGGGCCGAGATATCCTCGCTCGAGGGGCTGGGCCTGTCAGCCTTTTGGCTGCATCGAAACCTGTTGGGTGGCGCTGAGCGACTGCGCTTTGATGCTTCGATCAGCGGTATTGGTGGCGACACTGGGGGCGAGGATTACAATCTTTCGGCACGTTTCGACCGCCCTGCCACCTTTACGCCCGATACCGGGCTCTATCTCGAGGCACATGTCGCCGAAGAGAGCGAACCAAGCTACCGTGAACGCAGCGCCGGGGTGGGTGGTGGCCTGACGCATATCTTTTCTGACAGCCTGACAGGTGAAGCCGGGATCGCCTATCGCTATTCCGAGGTGGATGACGATCTTGGGTCGCGCACGCTTGAACATGTCCTGCTGCCGCTGAACCTGACCTGGGATACCCGCGACAGTCAGCTTGATGCGCATGAGGGGTATTACGTCGATATCGAAGCAACCCCCTTTGCCGGGCTCGACGGGGGGTCTGCGGGCGCGCGGCTCTACGGGGATGCGCGCGCCTATCTGGGCTTTGGCAAGGATGACCGCTTCGTGCTTGCGGGGCGCGCGCAGATCGGGTCGGTCTCGGGCGCCTCTGCTGACGAGGTACCGCCGGGGATGCTGTTCTATTCGGGCGGGGCGGGCACGGTGCGTGGACAGCCCTATCAATCGCTGGCAGTTGATCTGGGCGGTGGGCGCGAGATCGGTGGTCGCTCCTTCATGGCGTTCTCGGGCGAACTGCGCGCGCCGCTTCGTGACGCGCTTTCACTCGTCGCGTTTTACGACGTTGGCTTCGTGGGCGCCGACAGCTGGGGCACGGATAATGGCGACTGGCATAGCGGCGCAGGGCTTGGCCTGCGCTACAATACCGGGATCGGCCCGATCCGGCTGGACGTGGCAACACCCGTCAGCGGTGGCTCAAGTGGCAACGTCGAAATTTACATCGGGATCGGGCAGGCCTTTTGATGCGTATCTTTGTGATCATATCCCTGTTGGCGCTATGGGCGAGCGGCCTGTCGGCGCAGGACGCGGAGACTGATGCGGCGCGCGAGCGTGGCCTCCTTCAGGCCTTCATCGAGGACAATCTGTCAGGGGCCGGGCGCGATGTGCGCATAAGCGGCTTTCAAGGCGCGCTTTCGTCCAAGGCCAGCCTTGAGGAACTGACCATCGCGGATTCCGACGGCATCTGGCTCACGCTGCGCGATGTGACGTTGGAATGGACCCGCAGCGCACTTCTGCGCGGGCGCCTCAATGTGAACCAGCTGACCGCGCAGGAGATCGTTCTGGAGCGCCTGCCCAATACGCAGCCCGGTGAAGGGGCGATTGCACCCGAGGATGCCGAGGCCACACCTTTCGCCTTGCCCGAATTGCCGGTCTCGGTGAATATCGGTGAGGTCAGGGCCGCGCGGGTCGATCTGGGTGCGCCAGTGCTGGGCGAGGCCGTCGCCCTGTCGCTTGAAGGCAGCCTGTCGCTCGAAGACGGTAACGGCGCCGCCAAGCTTGTGGTCGAGCGCCTTGACGACGAGGGACAGCTGAAGCTGGACGCGGCCTATTCAAACGAGACCCGCGTTCTCGCGCTGGACCTTGACCTGAGAGAAGGTCCGGGCGGTGTCGTCTCGGGCCTGTTGAACCTGCCCGACCGCCCTGCCCTTGGGTTGACCCTGCGCGGCGAGGATCCGATCGACGATTATGAGGCGCGCCTTGCGCTGAAGCGCAACGACATTCCGCGGCTGACCGGCGTGGTGCGGGTGATCGCCGAAACCGCTGCTCAGGATGACACCACCAGCGGCACCGCCGGCCCGGCGACACCAGAGAGCTTCACGCGTCGTTTCGAAGCGCGCATCGGCGGCGACCTGCGACCGTTCTTCAACAATGAACTGCGCGGTTTCTTCGGTGCCCGCTCGCACATCGCGCTTGATGGGCGGCGCGGCAGCGGTGGCGCGACGGTGATCGACAGGCTGACACTCAGCACCGAGCAGTTGCGCCTTGACGGGTCGCTGGAGCTGGACTCGCAAGGTTGGCCCTTGCGCCTGTCGCTTGATGGCGAGCTTGACGCTGGGGGCGCTCTGATGCGCTTGCCCATGACCGGCCCGCCAACGCGGCTGTCGGGCGCCAGAATTTCGGCGCGTTACGACGCTGAAGAGGGTCAGGGCTGGCAGGCCAATGCAACCATTGACGACCTTCGGCGCGACGGGATGCGCATTTCGCGTGCGCGCTTCGAAGGCAGCGGCCAGATCGTTCTCGACGCCCCCCGCGCGCTCGATGCCGCGCTGATATTCGCGCTTGAGGAGTTCAGCCATGACGACCCGGCATTGGCTCAGGCCGTCGGCCCTGCGCCAGAGGGCCGCGCACAGCTGCGATGGCAAGAGGATGAGCCGCTCAAGATCGAGCGCCTGCGAGCCACCAGCGGGGATGCGACGCTGGACGTGCAAGGCGAGCTGGACGGGCTTGCGGATGGATTTCCGGTCAGCGGCAAGGCCACGGTCAAGGCTGGCGATCTTGCGCGTTTCGGCGCCATAGCGGGGCGTGATCTGGCCGGTGAGGCAAGCGCCAGCCTTTCGGGTGAAGGCACGCTTCTGGGCGGCGCGTTCGATCTGACCCTGGAGGCGGATACCGACGGTCTGGCCATCGGAGAAGCGCGGCTTGATCCGGTCCTGTCACCGCCGACAACCCTGCGTGTCGTCGCGCGGCGCGACGAGGACGGCACGGTCTTGGACCGCTTGCAACTCGACAACGAAGCGGTGAAGGCCGACATTTCGGGGCGGCTCAATGCGCAATCTGGCGCGCTTGACCTTGCGGTGTTGCTTTCGGAAACCTCGCTGGTCGAACCCCGGCTATCGGGGCCTGCCAAAGTCAATGGCGGGTTTGGCTGGACAGCGGGCGGCGCGCTGACGTTTCGCGATATCATCGCTGAACTCGCGGGGGCCGAACTGCGTGCCACTGGCCAGATCGAGCCCGAGAACGAGGCCCTCCCGGTCGAAGGGCGCGTCTCTCTGACGGCCCCGGATCTTTCACGCTTCTCGGCCTTGGCCGGGCGTCCACTTGCCGGTGAGGTCACATTGCGCGCCGAAGGCGACGGTGCGCTGCGCGAGGCCAACGGGCAGTTGGACATCACGCTTGAGGGGCGCGGAGTGCGCAGCGGCATGGCCGAACTCGACAAGCTTATCGCCGGGCGGCTTGATGCCGCCCTCAAGGCGCAGCGTGAGTCCGGCCGGATCGCTCTTGATCTGCTTTCGCTCAAATCCGGGCGTGTGTCGCTGGAGGCGCAGGGCGCGGGTGCCGGCGCACCGATCAACGTGACCGCGCGTCTTGACGATCTGGGGCTGCTGGCACCAGGTGTTTCCGGCCCCGCCGAGGCCACCGGGCAGATTACCCTGCGCGATGACTTGGGCCGGGATATCGGCGTTGATCTTTCGGCAAGCGGCCCCGGCGGCACGGCGGCGCGGATCACCGGCAATATCCTGGATCACGGGCAGCGACTGGCATTGACGGCCAGCGGCGCGGCCCCGCTTGGACTGGCCAACAGCTTCATCGAACCGCGCTCGGTCGCGGGGACGGCCCGCTATGACCTCGCGGTGAATGGCCCACCCGCTCTTTCTTCGCTGAGCGGCAATATCGATCTTTCCAGCGCACGGGTGGCCTTGCCCACGCTCTCTGCGGCGCTGACGGATATCGGCGGGCGCATCAGCCTTTCGGGCGCGCAGGCTCAGTTCGATCTGCGGGCTAGAGGTGGCGAGGGCGGAGAAATCCTGCTGCGCGGTCCCATCGGGCTGACTCCACCCTTCCAGGCCGATCTGGCGATCGCGCTGGCCGCGCTGGTTCACAGTGATCCCGAACTCTATCGCACCGCCGTCGGGGGCAGTCTGACCCTGGCGGGCCCCTTGACCGGTGGTGCGCGTGTGGCGGGCGACCTGGTTCTTGGCCCCACGGAAATCCGTGTTCCCTCCTCGGATATCGCAAATGTCGGCCTGCTTCCGCAAATCCGCCACCGTAACGATGCCGCCGCGGTGATCGAGACCCGCCGCCGCGCCGGATTGATCCGTGAGGAAGATACCGCCGAAGGCCCTGCCCTCGACCTCGACATCACGATTTCGGCACCCAATCGGATCTTCGTGCGTGGCCGGGGGCTTGATGCGGAACTCGGTGGCACCGTCGTGCTGGAGGGCACCACCAACAATGTCGTCCCCAGCGGAACCTTCGCGTTGCAGCGTGGGCGGCTTGACATATTGGGGCGTCGGCTGGAGCTGACCGAAGGTCTGATCGACCTGCGCGGCGCGTTCGATCCCTATCTGCGGTTTCTTGCGCAGACCGAAGCCGATGACATGACCGTCAATGTCATCATCGAAGGTCTGGCGAGCGCCCCCGAGATCATCTTCACCTCGACCCCGGAGTTGCCACAGGAAGAGGTCGTCTCGCGCCTTCTGTTCGGGCGCAGCATCGACAATATATCACCCTTCCAGGCCGCGCAGCTGGCCGCTGCCGTCGCCACACTGACGGGGCAGCTCGATGGTGGTTTCATGAGCGGGCTGCGCAATTCACTGGGGCTGAGCAATCTTGACGTGACGACCAATGCCGAAGGAACGACCGAGTTCACCGCCGGGGCCTATATCAGCAAGAACATCTACTCCGAAGTGACCGCGGACAGTGAAGGCGATCAAAGGATCGACCTCAATCTCGATGTCAGTGACAACGTGACTGTGCGTGGCAGCGTGGGCACCGACGGCAATACAGGCGTCGGTGTGTTTTATGAGCGCGATTACTGACGCGATTGGACCGCGCGGTGGCGGCCTCAGACCGGTGTTGCGTGATCCGTAGCGGTTGCCTCGGGCGTCGCTGACTGGCTTGTCGCGTCCTCGATCAAGGCGCGTCCGGCGTCTGCCTCGGCTGTCAGGGTGCGGCTCGCACAGGTCATGCAAAGAGCTGACCATTCGCCGAAATCCTGCGCGATCCTCCCCATGGACCCGACCTGCCACGCCCCCATCACCTTCATCGCCGCCGCCGGATCGCTAAGCGCCACCGCGCCCATTTGCTGCAATGCCTCGGCGCCGGTGCTGGCGGCGGTATGGCGGCGCGCGAACCATGCTTTCGCAAAGCTCTCGGTTTCATCCAGGTTCTGCTCCTGAGCGGCTTTGATATCCTTGACGCGCGGCATCAGGATCGAGGCAAGGGCAATCGACGTTCGCGTTTGGCGCAATGCCTGGCGCGTCAGTGCTGTGCTCGGGGTGGTATCGGGCATAATGCGTCTCCTTCAATTGGTTCATGATACACAATCGGGCTATGATACAATGTTATTGCCCGGGTCTGATGGACGTCGGGGAAAAGACCCTGCATCGGCTGAAGCTCGCCGGTGCCGCAGCGGTCAGTCGCAAAACATCGCTGCTTTCGCCAGTATCGGACAAATGACACATCAGCGTCATTGACCAAGGTCAATACTGCTCTCAGAATTCAAATCAATTTCGACCCGGATCGCGCAGCGCGCTGCGCGAAATGAAGGGAATATTAGATGACCGATTTATCCCAGAACACTCCGCCGCCCTGCATGTGCCAATCGCCCAAGGTCCGGCACGGCGCAATTATCCACAAGCTTGGCCCCCTGCCCGGCGAGGCGCTGAGCGCCATGCGTGGCTATGGCATGAATGACGTCGAGATCGCTGCCTATTACGGGGTGACGCTTTCGACCTTGCGCCGGTTGCGTCGGACCTTGCCGGTCGCAGGGCACTGGCGCAGCTGACCATCCTGCCAATTTGGGCGATGGCTGCGGTCAGCGTGTGGCCCTGCGTGCGAGCGCGTTCCGCATCAGGCGGATCACCTGGTCATCCGGGACCTGATCGAACACGCGGTATGCACCGCCGACAGCACCAAAGCGCAGACGGGGTTCGGGACAGATGATCTCGTCGGCAAGGCTGCGAAGGCTGTCCAGAACCTCAGAGCTGGCTACCGGAACCGCCACGATGATCCGCGCGGGTGCCTGATTGCGCAGCGCCGCCAACGCGGCGCGCATGGTCGTCCCGGTGGCGATGCCGTCATCCACCACAAGAACCGTGCGCCCTTTCACCGGGACAGGTTCATGATCACCCATATAGGCGTTGCGGCGGCGTTCCAGTTCCGCGCGCTCAGGGGCGGCAAGCGCCTCGATATCAGCGCGCGCAAGATCAAAGGCCCTTGCCGTCGATTCATTCACGACCAGCCCGTCCGCGTCTGGGCCGGTCACGGCGGCAACCGCCAGTTCAGGGTTTCGCGGGGCGCCCACCTTGCGCACAAGGATCAGATCCAGCGGCGCGTCAAGCGCCTCTGCGATCACCGCCCCAATCGGCACACCACCACGAGGCAGCGCCAGAACGACCACGTCCTCCCCTTCCTCAAGAGGCGGCAGCGCCGTCAGCAATTGGCGCGCCGCGTCGCGCCGATCATCATAAACTGTCATGCCATCCTTCCCACGAGGGGCACGACCGTCGTCGTCGGGTGGCCCCGTGCCCTTCGTTTCCAAGTCTCCGTTTCGCCGCAGCGGCCCGTTCGCTACAGACCGTAAACCCTACAATCCTATCATGTCCCAAATGCAAGAAATGTCATTGATCACCATCAAAACCTGAAACGCCTCAGAACGCGGTATTGATCCGGCGGACTTCGTTCTGCCAAAGTGCGTTGAATGCGGAGGCAAGCGACGAAGACGGTCGATGCGCAGGCGTTAGAACGTGGAAATCCACTGTGATCGCGGGCTCGAAACGGCGAAAAACGATCCCCTGCATGTCAATGCCGCGATAGCGCCGATAGCTTTCGGCGCTCAGCGTGTCGACCACCGCGCAGGCTTGCCCCAGTTCCACGAAATTGAGGAGCGGAATAAAATACTGCGTCTCGTAACGCACATCGAACGCGGCACCGGCTGCATCGAATGCGGCGCGGGTATCGCGGTGAGTGGCGTGGTTTTCATGAAGCATCGCCATGGGTCGGCCATGCAGATCACTCGGCGTCACGACATCTTGCGCAGCCAGCGGGTCGTTCGCGTGGATCGCGCAGATACAGCGGCTCGTGGCAGGCTGGCTGGCGACCAGTTGCGACGAGCCATCAAAACTTGCGCTCATGTCGGCGATGCCAAAATCATAGGACTGGGTGGAGATCAGCTGATGCACCTGTGGCGAACTGCGGGTGATGATGGTCACGCTGATATCGTCACGCCCCTCTGTCAGCCGGCTGACAAGCCGGGGCACCATAAAGACAGATGGCCCCGGCATGGAAACGATGCGCAACTCGCCGCTATTGAGGGACTTCAGGTTTCTCAGGTTCTGGCGGGCACTGTCCAGGCGCCCGAGGATTCCCGTCGCCTCGGACAGCAGGTAATGCGCCTCGGGCACCGGATGAAGGCGGCGCGCGCGCCGCTCGAAGAGCTGCATCCCAAGTTCGGATTCCAGCGCTGAGATCGCGGTGCTGATCGCTGGCTGCGTGCGCCCCAGATTGCGCGCGGCCTGCGACACCGACCCCGCCAGCATGACTTCCCGAAAGGCAGTGAGTTGAGCAATATTCATGCTCAAAGAAATATAATCGAATTTTATGATAATCAATAAACTTTGAATTTGTGTTTATAGTCAGGAATTGGCACCGTGGAGTCACCGGGCGCGGTGCGCCCAATGCTGACAGGCCGGATCAACCGGCCGCTTGATCAATGACCCACAGGGAGACACACGACACATGAGACATATGAGACATCTGGCAATAGCGACCATCGCTGGCCTTGCCATGGCCCTGCCCGCCACCGCGCAGGACATGAAATTCTTCCGCATCGGCACCGGCAGCGCCGGGGGCACCTATTTCCCTATTGGCGGGATCATCGCCAATGCCATCTCGAACCCGCCCGGATCGCGCCCCTGCGAAGAGGGTGGCAACTGCGGTGTGCCGGGCCTGGTCGCGATTGCTCAATCCACCAACGCATCGGCACATAACGTGAATGCCGTTCAGGCGGGCCAGATGGAGGCCGGCCTTACGGGCGCGGCGACGCTGCATTTCGCCTATAACGGCGTCGGCGTTTTCGAGGGCAACCAGAAGCCTGATCTGCGCGTCGTAGCGAACCTGTTCCCCGAGGATCTACACCTCGTGCTGCCCAAGGGCGCCAAGCTCGACAGCCTCAAGGATCTTGAAGGCAAGCGCGTCGGGATCGCGCAGGCCGGGTCTGGCACGCAGATCGCCGTCGAACTGATCCTGGCGACGCAAGGCATCACGCGCGACAACATCGAGGAAGCCGAGCTCAATAATACTCAAAGCGCCGAGCGCCTCGCCGACGGTCAGCTTGATGCCTATTTCTACGCGGCGGGCACGCCCGTGGCCGCAATGATCCAGCTCGACAATACCAAGGGCATGGAGCTTTACGACTGGTCCGAAGAAGAGCTGAAGGCCGGCAACGAGGCCGTTCCCTATTACATCAAGTCGGAAATCCCGGCGGGGACCTACCCCGGTGTGGATTACGACGTCGACACGCTGGCCGTTTCGGGGATCCTTGTGACGAACGCCAATCAGGATGAAGAGCTGATTTTCGAAATAACCAAGGCGCTGTGGTCGGATACCGCACGCAAGCTGATGGATAACGGCCATCCCAAGGCGAAGGTCATCACCATGGAAAGCGCCCTCGACGGCGTCGACGGAATCGGTGTGCCGCTGCATCCGGGCGCCGAGCGCTTCTACAAAGAAGCAGGTATGCTGGATTGATCCACTGAAACGATTCGGGCCAGCCCTTTACGGCTGGCCCATTTCGTTTGATCGCATTTCACCGCATCGCCTGGCGCGCTGGCGCGTCGCGAGCTTTCATATCCACTTTCGCCAAGGACATGCCCATGGCCAGTGATCGTCTGTCCACGGATTTGGACGCACATCAGCTTGAAGAGCTGGAAAAGAAATACGACAGCGCCCTCAATACCCGCGACAACGGCCCGGCCCTGACCCGCGCGATCTATTGGGCGACCATTCTGTTCGCTGCCTATCATGTCTGGACCGCCGGATTCGGAACGCCTGTCGATCATGTGCATATGGGTATCCACCTTGCGGGGTTGTTTCTGTTCATTTTCATATATTTCCCGTTCCGGCGCACACCAAGCACCCTGTCCTATGATGGAGCGGGGCCGCTCAAGCCCGGGAATGTACCGCTTTATGACTGGGCGATAGCGCTTTCAGGGATGCTTGCGGCCTTGTTCCTCTGGATCAGCTGGCGCGGGTTGGACATCTTTGGTCTTGATATCCCCGAACAGGCTTTGCGACAGGGCAATCCCACCAGCGTGGATGTGATCCTCGGCACGATCCTGATCTTCGCCACGCTCGAGATCGCGCGCCGCACCATCGGCTTCGTGCTGCCTCTGATCATCATGGTGTTCATGGGCTATGCGCTTTTCGGCCCCTCCATGCCGGTACAGATTCTTCAGCATCCGGGGGTCGACTGGCATCAGTTCGTCAACAACATGTATTTCCCTTCCGAAGGGATATTCGGCATCACGCTCTGGGTCGTGTCCACTGTGGTCTTTCATTTCGTTCTCTTCGGTGTGGTGGCGCAGCGGATGGGACTCGGGCAATTCTTCGTCGACAACGCGATGATGCTGGCCGGGCGCTATACCGGCGGCCCGGCCAAGGTATCGGTGGTCTCGTCGGCCTTCTTCGGCACGATTTCGGGCAGCTCCATCGCCAACACGGTCTCGACCGGATCGCTGACCATCCCCAACATGAAGAAGATGGGCTATCCCGGCTATTTCGCGGGCGGGGTCGAGGCCGCGTCCTCTGCGGGCGGCCAGATCACGCCGCCGATCATGGGGGCTGCCAGCTTTCTCATGGCCGAGTATCTCGAGGTGCCCTATACCACCATCGTGATCGCCGCCATCGTTCCCGCTCTCATGCATTACATCGGCGTTCTGTCCATCGTGCATTATACCGCCAAGCGCCTTGGCCTGCATGCTTATCCCAAGGACCAGCTGCCCCGCTTCCTAGAAGTCTGGCGCAAGGGCTGGTACACGATCATACCCCTGATCGCACTGCTGGTGGTGCTGTTCTCGGGCTATTCCCCAAACATGGCGGCGTTCGTGGGGCTGTCACTCTGTATCGTGGTGGGCTTTTGCGGCATTGACAAGCCGCTCACGCTTGCGGTCCCGCTTGCGCTTCTGGCGTTCATCTTCTGGAAGGCGTCTCCGGCCAGCGGCGAGGGGTTCTCGCCAACGCTCGCGGGTATTCTGGCGGCGCTCACAATCCTGGGGTCGATCCATCGCAACGAGCGCAAGGACTTCAAGGATCTGCTCAACAGCTTCCATGTCGGCGTGCAATATGCGCTGGCCGTGGGCGCAGCCTCGGCCGCCGTGGGCATCGTTGTCGGTGTCATCAACACAACCGGCGTGGGCTTTCGCATGGGGTTCATGGTGACCAACGGTGCTGCGGACATGGCGGCCTGGGTGCATCCCTTCCTGGGGTGGATTCCCTCTGAAGCCTTCAGCCTGTCGTCGCTCCAGCAATTCATTTCATTAGTGCTGATCGCCATGGCCTGCATCCTTATGGGCGCGGGGCTGCCGACCACGGCGCTATATATCATGCTTGTGGCCGTTGCCACGCCGGCGCTTACGCAGTTGGGCGTGCCGCCGCTCGCGACGCATATGTTCGTCCTCTATTACGGCGTCATATCCGAGATCACGCCACCGGTCTGCGCCTCGGCATATGCAGCCGCCGGGATCGCGGGGTCAAATCCGTTCCGCACCGGGCTTAACGCCTTCACGCTGGGCCTTGGCAAACTGCTGGTGCCGATGGTTTTCGTCTACGCGCCCACGATCCTGATCGTTCTGCCCGAGCATTTCACGCTCATGTCTTTCCTTCAGGTGTCGCTCACATGTGCGACTGGGGTATTCCTCATCGGTACATCGGTCGCGGGATACTTCATCACCGCCATGGGAGTGTGGGGCCGGTTTGTCATGATCGTCGGCGGTCTTCTTCTGGTCGCGCCAAGCGGGTCGAGCGACCTTCTGGCGCTTCTCGTCGTGGGGGTGGCCGCGCTGCCGCAGCTGATACGCAAGCGCGCGGAGGGGGCGGCACAAGATGCCACCCGCTGACACTGCCTCGCAGGTCACGGTCCTTGGTGGCGGGGCAGTCGGGCTCTGCACCGCGCTTGAACTGACCGGGCGCGGCATACCGGTTCGCCTGATCGACCGCGACGCACCCGGGCAAGGCGCGTCGATGGGCAATGCCGGGGTGATCTCGCCCTTTTCGGTGGTGCCCCAATCCATGCCGGGAGTCTGGAAAAAGGCGCCCGGCTGGCTTCTTGATCCGCTGGGGCCAGTCACGGTGCATGCGCGCCACCTGCCCCGCTTTCTGCCTTGGGCGCTCGATTTTCTGCGCAGTGGCAGGGTTGACCGGGTCCGCCAAATTTCCTTGGGAATGCATGCGCTCAGCGACGGCAGTGTCGATATCTACCGCCAGCATCTTGCGGGCACCGGCCATGAAGCCCTGTTGCAGGACAGCTGTTATGTTCTCGCGCATCGCAACCCCGATACCGCCCGCGACACCGGGTTCGACAGCGAACTGCGCCGTGCCGCAGGGGCCAAGGTCGAGGTGATCGGCGATGCCGCCCTGCGCGAGATGGAGCCGGATCTGTCCCCCGAGTTTCGCGCCGCGGTCGTCATTCACGGTCAGGCACGCACCACGTCGCCTGGGCGGCTGATGCAGGTCCTGGCCGACAAGCTGCGCGCGACGGGTGGCGAGATCCTGAGCCATGAGGTGAAGGCGCTGCGCCCAGGCACTGATGGCGGCTGGCAGATCGACTGCGAAGGGACGACATTGCAGGCCGCGCGTATCGTTCTATCCGCCGGGGCCTGGTCGGCGCAGCTGCTGAAACCTTTGGGGCTGAAGCTTCCCCTCGAGGCAGAGCGCGGATATCATGTGATGTTCGCCGACCCGGGTGTGCGCCTCAACAATTCGGTGATGGATACCGACCGCAAATTCGTTGCAAGCTCCATGGAGCAAGGTATTCGCGCCGCCGGCACGGCCGAGTTCGGCGGACTCGACAAACCACCTGATCCGCGCCGCGCAGAGGTTATCGCAAAGCTGGCGCGCCAAATGCTGCCCGGTTTGAACACGGCCTCCCGCACAACATGGAGCGGCATCCGTCCATCTTTTGCCGACAGCCTGCCGGTCATCGGCGAAATCCCCGATCATCCCGGCCTTTACGGGGCCTTTGGCCATTCGCATTACGGGCTGATGATGGCACCGCGCACCGGACGGATCGTGGCCGATCTGCTGAATGGCGCACCACCCAATGTAGATCTGTCGCCCTATCGCGTGGATCGCTTCGGTTCGGTTTGAAACCCTTTGAGCGCGATGATATGTTATCGCTAACGATTATCACATGGACCGCAGGATGCCGCTTCACGCCACTATCGCGGATGTCACCGCCCGGATCAGCACGCGTTCGGCCAAAAGCAGGCGCGCATATCTGGACAGGGCGCGCAGGGCCGCACAGGATGGGCCGCGCCGCGCGCATCTGAGTTGCAGCAACGAAGCCCATGCCTATGCCGCGATGGGCAGCGACAAGGATCGGCTGGCCGGACATCGCGCCCCCAACCTCGGCATTGTCACTGCCTATAACGATATGCTCTCGGCGCATCGCCCGTTCGAATCCTTCCCGGACCGGATGCGCGACGCCGCGCGGCGCGCCGGTGGCACCGCGCAGGTCGCAGGCGGCGTGCCCGCCATGTGCGACGGGGTCACACAGGGTCAGCCGGGGATGGAGCTGTCGCTGTTTTCGCGCGACGTGATCGCCATGGCGGCGGGGGTGGCGCTCAGCCACAACACCTTCGATGCGGCGGCCTATCTCGGCGTCTGCGACAAGATCGTCCCTGGTCTTGTGATTGCCGCCGCCAGTTTCGGCCACATTCCTGCGATCTTCGTACCCGCAGGCCCCATGACCTCGGGTCTGCCCAATGACGAAAAGGCAAAGCTGCGCCAGCAATTCGCCGCTGGCGAGATCGACCGCGACGCATTGATGCGCGCCGAAATGGAAAGCTATCACGGACCGGGCACCTGCACATTCTATGGCACGGCCAACAGCAACCAGATGCTGATGGAATTCATGGGGCTGCATTTGCCGGGGGCCAGCTTCGTCAATCCCGGCATGCCGCTACGCGACGCGCTGACCGAGGCCGCAACCGAGCGCGCGCTTGCGATCACCGCGCTTGGGAACGATTACACCCCTGCCGCGTCGGTTCTGGACGAGCGCGCCTTCGTCAACGGAATCGTCGGGCTGATGGCGACCGGGGGATCGACCAATCTTGTGCTGCATCTGCCCGCGATGGCACGCGCCGCCGGGATCGAACTGCGCCCCGAGGATTTCGCGGCGATCTCTTCGGTCACCCCCCAGATGGCCAAGGTATACCCAAACGGCCTTGCCGACGTGAACCATTTTCACGCGGCGGGCGGGCTGCAATACATGATAGGTGATCTTCTGGCCGAGGGGCTATTGCATGAGGATGTCACCACCGTGGCCGGGCCGGGCCTAGCGCGTTACGCGCAGGAACCCCGCCTTGTGGATGGGTGCATCATATGGAGCGACGGCCCGGCGCGATCCCATAATGACAAGATTCTACGCCCGG
This sequence comes from uncultured Roseovarius sp., assembly GCA_964570675.1. GTDB lineage: Bacteria > Pseudomonadota > Alphaproteobacteria > Rhodobacterales > Rhodobacteraceae > Roseovarius. The sequence continues at coordinate 22,775 of CAZMZS010000009.1, forward strand.
TGCGCGATCCGTTCCAGCTTACCGGCGGCCTCAGGGAATTGACTGGTAATCTTGGCGCCGGGATCATCAAGGTATCTGCCGTGGCCGATAATCTGCATGTGGTCGAGGCCCCTGCCCGCGTCTTTGACGATCAGCAACAGGTCAAGGCGGCCTTTCGCGCCGGAGGCCTGGACGGAGATTGCGTCGTCGTGGTCCGCTTTCAGGGACCGCGCGCCAATGGAATGCCGGAACTGCATGGGTTGACGCCGGTCCTGTCGGTGCTGCTCGACCGCGGTCACCGGGTCGCGTTGGTCACTGATGGGCGCATGTCGGGCGCGTCCGGCAAAGTGCCCGCAGCTTTGCATGTCAGCCCCGAAGCCGCGCTCGATGGTCCGCTTGCGCGGTTGCGCGATGGCGATATCCTGCGGGTCGATGCACAAGCCGGGCGGCTTGACGTGCTGAGCGAAGGCGCGCTTGATCGCGCGCCGGTCGTTCCTGACCTTGACGCCAACGCCCATGGCATGGGGCGCGAACTGTTCGGGCTGTTCCGACAGAACGCCGGACCGGCCACGCTTGGCGCTTCGGCGATCCAATCGCCGGAGAGCATGGAATGACTCCACAAGAGAGCAGCGCCAGGACTCGCCAGTTTTGCGCCATGACCCCGGTGATCCCAGTGCTGGTGATCGAGAGTCCCCAGCAGGCCGCGCCGCTTGCGAGTGCGCTGGTGGCCGGTGGATTGCCGGTGCTCGAAGTCACGTTACGCACCCCGGCGGCCCTTGAAGCGATCGCGGCGATATGCGCCGTTCAGGGCGCAATCGTGGGAGCAGGCACGGTGCTGACCTCTCAGGATGCGCAGGCGGCGCGCGAAGCGGGTGCGCAGTTCGCGGTGTCCCCCGGCAGCACCCCGCGCCTTGTTGAGGCCTGCGAGGCACTTGATCTGCCGCTGCTGCCGGGCGCGGTCACGGCCACCGAAGCGATGCTGTTGCTCGAGCGTGGTTGCGACATGCTAAAGTTCTTCCCCGCTGAAGCCTCGGGCGGGGTTGCCGCGCTCAAGGCGTTGGCCGGCCCCCTGCCTCAGCTTGCCTTCTGTCCGACCGGGGGCGTGACGCCCGAGAATGCAGGTGCTTATCTGTCTTTGCCCAACACGCTTTGCGTGGGGGGCAGTTGGGTGGCGCCAGCAGATGCGATGCGGGATGGTGACTGGGCGAGGATCACAAGCCTCGCCCGCGCAGCCAGCCAACTGGGCTGAGCGCGGGCGCCGCCGCTCAGCCGATCCTGTCGCCCACGCCTTCCAATCTGCGGAAATGGCCGACCACGGTTTCGCGCGCGACACCTATATGATAATCCATCGCCGCGCGCGCTGCGTCCTCGTCGCCTGAATCCAATGCCTCGACAATCAGCAGGTGATTGCGCGCGACCTTCCCCGGTTCGTCAAACACCCGTTCTATCAGGGCCGTGCAGGCCTGGATTTCCGAGGCCAGCTTGTCGAACACCGCAAGGAAGCGAAGATTGCCGCTTGTTTCGACGATCAGCCGGTGAAACTGAAGATCCCCACCGATCTGGTGGATCAGTTGGTTGTCCTCGGACATCACCACCATGTCCTTGATCTGTGCAAGGAGCCGGTCGCGAATCTGGGCGACGCGACCGTCGCGCACCGTGCGCGCCGCGGCCTCGCGCTCGATGCAGAGCCGCAGTTCATAAAGCGAGTCAAGATCGTCGGCATCGATGGTCCGCACGAAGAAGCCGCGATTGGCCATGGACACCAGTAAACCGGCGCTTTCCAGAAGGCGCCCCGCCTCGCGTACCGGCGCGCGACTGACACCCAAATCACGCGCGATCACGGATTCCGCCACACGGTCTCCAGGTTTAAGCTTTCCCGAGACGATTGCATCCGTGAGTATCCGCGCGATCCTCTGGGTCAAGGCATCGCGGTTCAGCGGCTTGAAGATTGGCTCGGAATCCATCGTCATACACGCACGGTAGCGGCTGAACTGTCGTCTGTCGACAATTTCTCTTGACTCGAGACGGGCCTGCCGATGAACTGTCCCCATACGATCCGCTCCGAACACAGTGGGTCGTGACATCAACGTGCGCCAGAACCGGATAACCGGCAAGGCACGAGCGAAGATTATGGCGGGGGCTGCCCGGCTTGCGATGGATCGCGGGCTTGGCCATGGTCCCCGCGAATTGCCAACAGGGAGCCACTAGATGAAGAATATTTTTACCGCGTCACTCCTGACAGTGGGGCTGGCCATGCCTGCCCTTGCACAGGATTCCGGCGGGCGCCTCGACATCGTCGTTCAACCGGAACCCCCCAGCCTGATGCTGGGCCTCGTGCAGAACGGACCGACGCAACTTGTGGCGGGCGATATCTATGAGAGTCTGCTGCGCTACGATACCGATCTGAACCCGCAGCCGTCGCTCGCGAAATCTTGGGAAGTGTCGGACGACGCGTTGACCTACACCTTCAAACTGCATGAAGACGTGACCTGGCATGACGGCGAGCCATTCACTGCCGAGGATGTGGTGTTTTCGGTCGACAAGTTCCTGCGCGAAAAGCACGCGCGCCTTCGGGTCAGTCTCGAACATGTGGAGTCGATCACTGCGCCTGACGATCACACCGTCGTCTTCAAGCTGAAGAACCCCTTCGGCCCCTTCATCGGCGTGTTCGAGGCCGGCACGATGCCGATGGTTCCCAAACACATCTATGAGGGCACCGATTACGCCGACAACCCGGCCAACAATACCCCGATCGGGACCGGCCCGTTCAAGTTCGAGGCCTGGGAAAAGGGCAACTACATCCACCTCGTCAAGAACGAGGATTACTACCTTGATGGGCAGCCTTATCTGGACGAGGTCTATTACCGGGTGATCCCGGACGCCGCCTCGCGCGCCGTCGCCTTCGAGAACGGTGAAGTTGATGTACTGCCCGGCGGTTCTGTCGAGAACTGGGATGTCAAGCGTCTGACCGAGATGGATAATGTATGCTCCACCGGGAAGGGCTGGGAATACTTCGCGCCCCATGCCATGGCGTGGATGAACAACCGTGAAGGTCCGACCTCGAACAAGCTGTTCCGCAAGGCGGTCATGTATGCCATGGACCGGGAATTCGTTAAGGATGTGATCTGGAACGGCTTTGGCACAGTCGCCACAAGCCCGGTTTCGTCGAAGACGAATTTCTATACCGACGACACGATCAAGTATGACACCAACCCGGAAAAGGCCAAGGAACTGCTGGCCGAAATGGGTTATGACGGCACGCCCGTGCGCATCCTGCCCCTGCCCTACGGCGAGACATGGCAGCGCTGGGCCGAGGCGATGAAGCAGAACCTCGAAGAGGTCGGGATCAATGTCGAAGTCGTCGCGACCGATGTGGCCGGCTGGAACCAGAAACAGGCCGAATGGGATTTCGACATCGCCTTCACCTATCTCTACCAGTATGGCGACCCGGCGCTCGGCGTGGCGCGCAGCTATCTTTCGTCCAACATCGCCAAGGGTAGCCCCTGGAACAACGTCGCGGGCTATGAGAACCCCGAGGTGGACGAAATGTTCGCCGAGGCGGCTGTCGCCCCGACCAGCGAGGCCCGTCAGGAGATCTATACCGAGATCCAGCAGCAACTGGTGGACGACGTGCCGGTTGCCTGGCTTCTGGAGATCGAGTTCCCGACGATCTATCGCTGCGAGGTCAAGGACTTGGTGACAACCGCAATCGGTGTGAATGACGGTCTGCGCGACGCGTGGATCGAACAATAAGCCAAAGCGAAACATGGCACCCGGCGGGGGATGTTTCCTGCCGGGTGTTTCGCGCTTTTCCTGACATTTTCAAACCGGCCGGGGCCAGACCATGACCATTGCCGTTGCGATCCTTGTGCGCGCCGCGAAAGCGGCGATCACGCTGCTGTTGATCGTCATCCTCAATTTCTTTCTGATCCATGCAGCACCGGGCGACCCGGCGATGGTGATGGCGGGCGAAGCGGGTGCCGCCGATGAACAGTTCATCCAGCAGCTGCGCGAACAGTTCGGTCTTGATCAGCCGCTCTACGTGCAATTCTGGAACTATGTCTCGGGCGTGCTGCAACTGGATCTTGGGTATTCCTATCGTCAGCAGATGCCGGTTCTCGATCTGATCCTCGACCGTCTACCCGCGACGCTGCTTCTGACGCTGACGGCATTTGGCATGTCGCTGCTTCTGGGCATCATCTTCGGTCTTGCCGCCGCCGCGCGGCAAGGCAGGTGGGGTGATACGGCGATCACTTCGATGGCGCTTCTCTTTTATGCGACGCCGCTTTTCTGGGTGGCGCTGATGGCTGTGGTGCTGTTCTCCGTGCATTTGGGGTGGTTCCCGGCGTTCGGCTATGGAAGCGTCGGAGCGGGGCTGAGCGGCTTTGATCTGCTGCTCGACAGGCTTCGGCACCTGTTCCTGCCCGCGCTGACGCTGGGTCTGTTCTTCATGGCGGTCTACCTGCGCATGACGCGCTCGTCGGTGCTTGAAGTCAGCCAGATGGATTTCGTCAAGACCGCGCGCTCCAAGGGACTGGCCGAAGGTACGATCCGGCGCCGCCACATCCTGCGCAATGCGCTGTTGCCGGTGGTGACGCTCGCTGGCCTTCAGGCCGGTCAACTGGTGGGTGGTGCGGTCCTGACCGAAACCGTCTTTGCCTGGCCCGGGATCGGGCGGCTCATGTTCGAAAGCCTGACGGCGCGCGATTACAACACGCTTCTGGGTGTGTTCCTCGTGTCCGCCGCGATGGTCATCGTCTTCAACATCATCACCGATATCGTCTATCGGCTGATTGACCCGCGCATATGAGGAGGCTGGCCAATGATTGATTTCCTCAAACGTTTTTCACGCAACCGCGGTGGGTTGATCGGTCTCATCATCCTGTTGACGGTCGTGTTGCTCGCGGTGTTCGCGCCGCTGATCTATCCCGACAGCCCATGGAAAATGGTCCAACGCCCGTTCCTGCCGCCTTTCACGGTGGACGGCTTTCCACTTGGCACCGATACGTTGGGGCGCGACGTGGCGGCGGGGTTGGTGCATGGTGCGCGCGTGTCACTGATCGTCGGGCTGGTCTCGACGCTGGTCGCGTTGTTGATCGGCGTGCCTCTGGGCGCTTTCGCTGGTTTTTATGGCGGGCTGGTGGATGATGGCGCCATGCGCTTTACCGAGTTCTTTCAGACCATTCCCAATTTTGCACTGGCCATCGTGCTGGTGGCGATCATGGAACCGACCCTGCCCACCATCACCCTCGCCATCGCGATCGTCAGTTGGCCGCCCGTCGCCCGCCTCGTGCGGGCCGAGGTGCTGTCGCTGCGCAAACGCGAATTCGTCGATGCGGCACGGCTTGCGGGGCTGTCGAACACGCGCATCCTGTTCGGCCATATCCTGCCCAATGCGATGTCGCCGATCATCGTCATGGCTTCGCTGATGGTGGCCACGGCGATCTTGCTGGAAAGTTCGCTTTCGTTCCTTGGGCTCGGTGATCCCAACATCATGAGCTGGGGCTACATGATCGGTGCCGCGCGTACCGTGATCCGAAGCGCCTGGTGGCTGAGTTTCATTCCCGGTGTCGCGATCCTGTTGACGGTGCTGGCACTGAACCTGATCGGTGAGGGCCTCAATGATGCGCTTAACCCGCGTCTGGCCAGAAAGGGGCGCTGAGCATGAAACCCGTTCTTTCCATCCGCGATCTGGCGATTTCGCTGCCGCCTGGCGCTGACCGCGACTATGCCGTCCAAAACGTGACCTTTGATCTGAACGAGGGTGAAATCCTCTGCGTTGTCGGTGAGTCCGGCTCGGGCAAGTCGATGACAGCCAATGCGCTCATGGGGCTGCTTCCCGATCAGGTCGAGGTGGCGCGCGGCGAGGCCGAATTCGAGGGGCGCGATATCATGGCCCTGCCCAATGCCGAACGCCGCAAACTGCGTGGCGACCGGATCGGCATGATCTTCCAGGAGCCGATGACAGCGCTCAACCCACTGATGCGGATCGGCGACCAGATCGCCGAGGTCTTCGAGGCCCATAACCGCCATACCCCGGCCGAGCGGCGCGAAAAGGCGTTGGCACTGATCGGTGAGGTCGGCCTGCCCGATCCCGAAAAGATCATCCGCGCCTATCCCTTCCAGTTATCGGGTGGGCAACGTCAGCGCGCGATGATCGCCATGGCGCTGGCGCTTGATCCGGCGATCCTGATCGCGGACGAGCCGACAACCGCCCTGGACGTGACCACGCAGGCGCAGATCCTCGACCTGATCAAGACGATCCAGCAGCGCCATGGCATGGCCGTGATGTTCATCACCCATGACTTCGGCGTCGTGGCGGAAATCGCAGACCGGGTGATCGTCATGCGCTATGGCGAAATCGTCGAACAGGGCAGCGCCGCAGAGGTGCTGGAGTCGCCGCAGCACGCCTATACCAAGGCCCTGCTTCAGGCGATCCCGACGGATCATGTGCCGACCCCCGAGCCGGTGACTGCCCCGCCTGTCCTTGAAGTGCGCAATCTGCGCAAGACTTTCGTCACATCGGGCGGGTTCTTCAAACCCAAGCGCAGCGTGACCGCGATCGACGGGATCTCGTTCAGCATCGCGCGCGGCGAGGTTCTGGGGATCGTCGGTGAATCGGGTTCCGGCAAGTCCACTGTCGGGCGCGCCATCGTCCGGTTGGTCGAAGCCGATAGCGGTGAGGTGATCCTTGACGGAAAGGACATGAACTCGCTCAGTGCTGATCAATTGCGCCGCGCGCGCCGCCGCGTTCAGATGATCTTTCAGGACCCCTATGCCTCTCTCAATCCGCGCAAGAAGATACTCCATGCGCTCTCGGAGGGGCCTATCGTGCAGGGCGTGCCACGCGAAAAGGCCCATGCCCGCGCCCGCGAATTGCTTGAGATCGTGGAGCTCGACGCAGGCGCGGCAGACCGCTATCCGCACGAGTTCTCGGGCGGTCAGCGCCAGCGCATCGGCATCGCTCGTGCCCTGGCGATGGACCCCGACCTGATTATCGCCGACGAGGCGGTGTCGGCGCTTGATGTGTCGATCCAGGCGCAGGTGCTGGCGCTTCTGCGCGATCTGCAGGAACGCCTGCATCTGTCACTGATGTTCATCACGCATGACATGCGCGTCGCCGCCCAGCTTTGCGACCGCGTCGCGGTGATGCAGCATGGCAAACTTGTCGAAATCGGGCCGGTGCAGGATGTGTTCCTCTCACCAAAGGCTGAATATACGCGTAACCTGCTGGCCGCTGTGCCCGGCACCGATTGGCGAAAGGGCGCCGCATGAGCGACCTCTGGGCGTTGACGGCTACCGAGATGGCCGTCCTGATCCGCCAACGCGACGTTTCCGCCCGCGAGATCACCGAGAGCACGCTTGCCCGGATCGATCACGCCAATCCGGGTTGCAACGCCATCGTCGCGCGCTGCGATGACGAGGCCCTGGCCTCTGCCGATGCCATCGACCGGGCGCTGTCGCTTGGGCTTGATCCCGGCCCGATGGCCGGGGTGCCTGTGACGACCAAGGTCAACACCGACCAGAAGGGGTTTGCGACCACCAATGGCCTGCGCATCCAGCGCGACCTGATCGCAGCAGAGGACAGCCCCGTCGTGTCCAACCTGCGCAAGGCGGGTGCGGTGATCGTCGGGCGCACCAACACGCCCGCCTTCTCCCTGCGTTGGTTCACCCGCAACGCGCTGCACGGCCACACCACAAATCCCCGCGCGCCCGGGATCACGCCCGGCGGATCCTCGGGAGGTGCCAGTGCGGCGGTCGCAGCGGGCATGGGGCCAGTTGCCCATGGTACGGATATCGCCGGCTCGATCCGTTATCCGGCCTATGCCTGCGGCATCCACGGCTTACGCCCGTCGCTGGGCCGTGTGCCCGCCTTTAATGCCTCTGGACCTGATCGCCATATCGGCGCGCAGCTCATGGCCGTATCGGGCCCGCTGGCCCGCTCCATCGCCGATCTGCGCCTGTCCCTGACGGCGATGGCGCAACCCGATCTTCGTGACCCCTGGTTTGTTGATGCGCCGATGCATGGCCCCGACCTTCCCCGACATGCAGCACTTTGCCTTGCGCCTGACGGGATGGACGTGGTCGCACCCGTCAAGGACGCCCTGCGCGCCGCCGCAACGCGGCTTTCGCTTGCGGGCTGGGAGGTTGTCGAATGCGACACCCCGCCCCTGCGCGAAGCCATGGAGCTGCAACTGATCATGTGGTTGTCAGAGATGCGCCGCGGCGCGGGACAGGCCGTGCGCGACGAGGCCGACCCGGATGCCGAGAGGATCTACGAGTACCTTCAGACGATCACACCGGATGCCGACCTAAACATGCTCATGGACACTTTGCAGTCGCGTTCGCGTCTTATGCGGGCATGGCGCGACTTTCTTTCCAGATACCCCGTGATGCTGTGCCCGGTCTCGGGCGAATTGCCCTTCGCCGATCTGCGCGATGTCGTAAGCCAAGCAGATTTCGAGGCGATCATCGCAGCGCAGATGCCGCAGATAGGTCTGCCGTTTCTCGGCCTGCCAGGCCTGACCGTGACCAATGGCGCCGCCATGGGCCTGCCCGTGGGCGTGCAGCTTGTCGCCAACCAGTTCCGCGAGGATCTCCTGCTCGATGCAGGCGAGTTGATCGGTGAAACGGTGCCCACGACTGTCTGACCTGACGGGCTGAACTCTGCCAACGGTTTCTTGACTCTCGCACCCGTCGCGCGGTTTTTCCCTCTGTCCGGATCGGCATTTTCGCTTATGGCATGGCCCGACACTCGGCAAGGTGCACATGTGGTGGTCAGTCTCGCCACGCTGTGCATCATCGCGCGTGTTCCCGCCTGCTTGCCGTTCTCTTTTCCCGTCTTTTCGCCTATTCCGGTTCCATGGACATTGTACTGATCCTTACCATCCTCGCGGCGCTTTTTGTTGTTATCGGCATGGCCGAGCCGCTGGCCGCGCGTTTGCGCGTGCCTTTCGGGGTGATCCTTGCGGTCATCGGCATTCTGATCGGCGTGTCTGCGATCTTCTTTCTGCGCACGGACCTGACCGACGCGCTTGATCCAGTCGCCGAAGCGATCATGCAATTGCCGATCCGCTCGAACGTGTTCATCTACGTCTTTCTGCCGACGCTCCTGTTCCATGTCACTCTGGGAATGAACCTGCGGCGCATGCTCGACGACTGGGTGCCGATCATCGTACTTGCGGTGGTCGCGGTGATCGTTGCCACGCTCAGCGTCGGATACGCGCTGCATTGGGTGAGCGCCCTGCCCCTCGCTGCGTGCCTTCTGGTCGGTGCGATCGTGTCGACAACCGACCCCTCCGCCGTGGTCGGTATCTTCCGTTCGATATCGGCGCCGCGTCGGCTTGCCCGGATCATCGAAGGTGAAAGCCTGCTCAACGATGCGGCGGCCATCGCGCTTTTCGGCCTGTTCATGGGCTTCGTCATGCTGGGCGTTCCCGACCCGGCACTCGGAGACACATTCACGCGGTTCCCGGTTCTGATCGCGGGCGGTGCGCTGGTGGGCTGGTTCATGGCGCGGGTCGCGGTATGGCTCATGTCGATGTTCTCGGAATACGAACTGGCGCAGATATCGATTTCGGTCGCGCTGCCCTATCTCGCTTTCATCGGCGCAGAGCAAAGCATCGGTGCCTCGGGTGTGATTGCAGTGGTCGTGGCGGGCATGACGCTGAACCTCACCGCGCCGGGGCGCCTGCCGCCGCAGACCTGGGCCAATATGCGCGAGGTCTGGGGCCTTCTGGCGCATTGGGCGGGGGCATTGATCTTCATTCTGGCCGCGCTGCTCATTCCGCGCCTGCTCGAGGACGTCCGGGCCGACGATTTCCTGCTGATCGGTGTCGTCGTTCTCGCCGCGATCGCGGCGCGCGCAGTGATACTGTTCGGACTTTTGCCGATGCTGACCATGTTGCGCCTTTCACCCATGGTCGAGCGCAGCTACCGCACCGCGATCCTCTGGGGCGGCCTGCGCGGCGCGGTCACGCTGGCACTGGCGTTGGCGGTCACCGAAAGTTTCCGTGTCCCGCTCGAGGTCAAGCGCGTGGTCGGCATTCTTGCGACGGGCTTCACCCTGTTCACGCTGATCGTACAGGGCACGACACTGCGTTGGCTGATCGGGCGTCTTCGGCTGGATCAACTCTCGCCACTCGACAAGGCGTTGTCGCGTCAGGTTATCGCCGTCGCCCTTCAGACGGTGCGCGAGGATGTCGCCAAGACCACCGAGAACTATGAACTGAACCGCGATATCGTGCGCGCCGAAGCGGTGCGTTTCGGCGAGCGGCTGGAAGGGGCCGTGAAGACCGCCGAGGACAATCCAGATGTTGCCGACCGCGACCGCATCACCCTCGGCCTGATTGCGCTGGCCGGGGCCGAGCGCGACACGATTCTGGCGCGCGTGCGCGAGCGAACGCTTTCGGCGCGGCTGGCGGAACAGGTGCTTTCGGATGCCGGGCGCCTGATCGAATCCGCGCGCTCGGCTGGGCGCAGCGGTTATCAGCAGGCGGCGCGCCGTGTGGTCAGCTTTGGGCGCGGCTTTCGCTGGGCGGTCTTTCTTCACAACCGCCTTGGCATCTCATTTCCACTGGCTCGCTTGATGGCAGACCGCTTCGAGCTTCTGCTCTCGCAGCGCCTGATACTGCGGGACCTTGGCGGCTTCATCGACAGCCGTATCCGGCGAATCCACGGTCGGCGCGTGGCTGAGTTGCTCAACGAGTTGCTTGCGCGCCGCGTCGAGATGGTCGAGACCGCGCTCGAGGGGTTGAGGCTGCAGTATCCGGGTTATGCCGAAGAGCTTGAACGCCGTTTCATCCGCCGCACCGCCTTGCGCCTGGAAGAACGGGAATACGCGGCGATCCGCGAAGACGGGCTGATCGGATCCGAACTTTATACAGCCCTCATGCATGATATCGCCCGCCGCCGCGCCGCCGCCGAGGACCGCCCGCCGCTGGATCTGGCATTGCAGCGTGTGGAACTGGTCAAGCGCTTTCCGCTCTTCAAGGATCTTGATGCGCCGGTGCGTAAACGCCTCGTCCGCGCTCTGAGGACGCGCTATGTCAACGCGGGCGACCATATCCTGCGCAAGGACAGCCCGTCACGGCGGGTCTTCTTCATCGCCTCGGGCGCCGTGGAATTGCAGGCAGCCGGTCAGACATGGCGGCTGGGACGCGGCGAGATGTTCGGCCAGCTTGGGGTTCTCATGCAAAAGCCGCGCCGCACAGAAGCGCGCGCGATCGTTCCCTCAACGCTTCTGGTTCTGGATGAAACCCGGTTCCGACGTCTGCTGAAGCGCAGTCCGATCCTGCGCGAGACCGTCCGCAAAAGCGCCGAAAAACGCGGGATCAACCTTGACCAGAGCCTTTCGGAGACGTCGGCTTCCAATCGCTAGCGCAAGATCAGACAGTGCGCAAAAGACAGCCCGCCGCTGCCATCGCCCCGGCCAGTTCCTGCGCCGAAGCACGGTCGCTGATCACTGTCATGTCCGGCCCGAAACCTGAAACCAGGTCGGAATCGGTGCGTCCGAACTTGTGACTATCGGCCATGACGACCAGATGTTCGCTTTGCGCCAGCATCGCCCGCTTGATCCCGGCGAAACCCGGCACCGCCTCGCTGAAGCCGCGCGCGCTGACCCCCGACATGCCTACAAATGCATGCCTGGCGTGAAACCGGCGCAGGAAATCGATGGTCTCCGGCCCCACAACCGCAGCTTCGGCGGCCATGAAATCGCCGGGGCACAGGCGGACATGGGCGGCACGGCTCTGGCCAAGGATGATGGCTGCATTAACGCTGTTTGTAATCACGTTCACCGGGGTCTCTGAAAACGCCAATGCGCGCGCGAACTGGATCGTGGTCGATCCCGCGTCGATCATCACCAGATCGTCGGGTCGCACCATGGAAGCCGCAAGGTGTCCGATCCGTTCGCGTTCGCTCAAATGCGAGCGGTTCCGGGTTTCCAGATCCGGGCGCATGCCCGGCGTCGTGGCCGTCACGCCGCCGAAATCCCGGCTCACCTGCCCTGCCCCTTCCAGTGCGGTCACGTCACGGCGAATCGTTTCGCTGGTCACACCGAAGCGTTCGGCCAGATCGCTGGTCCGAAGATGCGGCTTGAGCCGCAACTCCAACAGAATCCGCTCTCGGCGGGCGGTCTTGTTAAGCTTGAGATCCGGGTTGGTCATCGCACTCTCCGGAGAACAGTCTGGCATGTTTTTATAACAATTCCATTGCGTGGTGCAGATTTTAATGCTTGAAATGTTGGAAACCCCACATTTTCAAACTGAAGACGCGGCAGGTCCTGGGCACTAGGAGGGAGAAGTTCTGACACCCACAACATTGATCCGTCTCACCTATGAGCTGATGGAGCGTGCCGGCATTCCGCTAACAGACGCGCCGACGAGCTTTCGGGCGGCGAACGCCAGCGCGTCGGCGTCGCGCGCGCGCTCATGCAGCGCCCTGAAATCCTTTTCACGGACGAGCCAGCGCCGCGCACATCTTTGGCGGCGCTCTCCCCCCGAATTTCGCGCGCAGCGGTCTGCAGATCGACGAGCTTCTCGAAAGCCTGAAAATCGCGACCCTCACGACCTTCGTCGGGGTCTTCCTGTCGATCCACACAACTTTCATTGCCGCCAGCAACGTCGCT
>CAZMZS010000009.1:35481-42944 GCA_964570675.1 uncultured Roseovarius sp.
CGTCGGGGTCTTCCTGTCGATCCACACAACTTTCATTGCCGCCAGCAACGTCGCTTTGAAAGCGATCTTCCTGCTGGGCAGCAACCTGCGTGCCTTGGCGATGATCGGCATCGTCGGTAAGGGCGGGGCTGGCCTGACGCTGGCCGATGCCTTTGGCCGTTATGATTACGACGTCGCACTGGCCATCACCATCGTCATTCTCGGCGCGATCCTTGTCAGCGGAGCCATTAGCGACCGTATCAGGAAAATGCTAAGACCGTGCCTAGATACCACCGCATACAGGTACTCGAATGCTGATCACTTCTCATGACGGGCCTTCGGCCTTCGCTGCCTATCAGGAGATCCGTGCGCGCCTTCCGAAGCCGGGCCCGCCCGGTGCCGCGATACGTGCTCCCGACCTTGGGGCTGTGGCCGAACCATTTGATCTGATCCTGCTTGACGCTTACGGCGTTCTCAATGTCGGGGAACGCCCGGTACGGGGGGCGGTGGCACGCATGGCAGCCCTGCGCGCGGCTGGGAAACGGCTTTGCGTCATCACCAATTCCGCAGGCTACCCCAAGCGACTGATGATGGAGCGTCACGCGCGACTTGGCTTCGACTTCGCGCCGGACGAGGTCGCTTCCAGCCGTGAAGCCCTGCTTGCCCATCTGTCAGGCGACACCCGTCAATGGGGCGCGATGCTTTCGCCAGAGCATGGCGTCGAGGATATCGGCGGACTGAGCCTGCGTTTCCTTGGTGACGATCCCGCCGACTATGCTGCCGTGGACGGTTTTCTGATGATCGGCTCGGCGGGTTGGAATGCCAGGCGTCAGGCTCTGCTCGAGGCTGCGCTCCTGCAGGATCCTCGCCCGGTGCTGGTCGGCAATCCCGACCTTGTGGCACCGCGCGAGGACGGGCTGTCGCTGGAACCGGGTCATTATGCGCACCACCTGGCCGATAGTACCGGCTGCGTGCCGCGCTTCTTCGGCAAACCCTTCCCCGAGATATTCGACATCGCGCTATCGCGCCTAGCCTCGCGGCCGGATCCGGCGCGGGTGCTGATGGTCGGCGACACGCTACAGACAGATGTGCTGGGGGCGCAGGCGCTTGGGTTCAAAACTGCTCTGGTTATGGGGCACGGAATGCTCAAGGGGATGGATTGCGCAAACGCATGTGCCGTTTCCGGTATCTACCCCGATTTCATCCTGGAACACACATGACCGCACCGCATCGCGCGCCCACGGGCAAAGCCATAGCCGGGACCAACCACGCCGATGGCGCGCGTCGGCGTTTACTTGCGGTTGCGGCGCCCCTGCGCTTGGCCTAACGTCGCTCATGCTCGCACTTTGCCAAGCAGTCATGATCGCAAGCTGAGCAACGCGAGCAAACACATGCACAGGGAGACACTCATGCAATTCATTCGAAGCGCCCGCAACCTCGTCGTTGGGGCTGTGCTCGTCACCGGGCTGGCGGCATCCGCCACCGCGCAGGACCTGAAGTTCTTCACGATCGGCACGGGTGGCACGGCCTATACCTATTACCCGGTTGGCGGCGTGATCGCGAACGCGATCTCCAAACCGCCCGGATCGCGCCCCTGCGAAGAAGGCGGAAGCTGCGGCGTCGACGGGCTGATCGCTTCGGCTGTCTCTTCGCGCGGCTCTGTGGACAACGTCAACGCGATCGTCTCGGGCCTGCGCAATTCCGGCTTTGCACAGTCGGATGTCGCCTATTGGGCCTACACGGGCACCGGCACGATGGACGGCCAACCGCCCGCCGAGAACCTGCGCACCATCGCCGCCCTGTTCGAAGAGCACATTCACCTTGTCGCGCTCGCAGACAGCGGCATCGACTCCGTCACGGATCTGGCGGGCAAGCGCGTCTCGCTCGATGAGCCGGGCTCAGGCACCTATGTAGATGCCGGTCTCATTCTCGAGGCCAATGGCTTGTCGGTCGATGATGTGAGCGCCGAGGCGCTCAAGGGCAACGCCGCCTCCGAGGCGCTGCGTAACGGCAAGATCGACGCCTTCTTCGTGGTCGCGGGCTATCCCACCGGCTCACTGGTAGAACTGGCATCGGCCGAGGACATCAAGCTGGTGCCGATCTCGGGCGAAGGCGCCGACAAGCTGACCAGCGAATTCGGGTTTTTCGCGCAAAGCGAGATCCCCGAAGGCACCTATGAAGGCGTCGGCGCCACCCAAACGGTCGCCGTCGGGGCACAATGGTTCACTTCGGCAGAAGAGGATCCCGAGTTGATTTACGAGATCACCAAGGCGCTCTGGAACGACAAGTCGCGCAAGCTGCTTGATGTCGGCCATGCCAAGGGCAAGACGATCACGGCGGAAACCGCGCTCAACGGTATTGGTGTTCCGCTGCATGAAGGTGCCAAGCGCTTTTACGAAGAGGCCGGGCTGATCAAGTGATCGCCTGCCTTGCCCTATCCGGCCCGGCTGCCACTCAGGCGGCCGGGCTTCTTTTGTCCTGATTGAACATGCCGGGTGCAGACGATGGCCGAAGAACCGACGAACGACCGCGAACTCACAGCCGAAGAACTGCACGAGATCGAACGCAAATACGATCCTGAGCTGGCCTTTCGGACCACCGGTCGCCGGATCGCTTTCATTGTTTCGATCACTCTGGTCGCGATGTCGGCCTATCATTTCTATGCCTCGGGCTTTGGACTTATTCGTGAGCTGCTGCATCGAGGGATCCACCTCTCTTTCGTCCTGGGGCTGGTCTTTCTACTGTTCTCCTGGCGGCGCCGCGCGACGGACGTGCAACCCGCCCCGGCCTGGTATCGCCCCGACGGCGTTCCGCTGCTCGATATCGTCTTTGCCTTGTTGGCTGTGGGCGCGGCACTTTACCTTCCGCTTCTGCCGCCAGAGGTGGTCTCGATCCGCGTCGGCAACCCGTCTGATATGGACGTGCTCATGGGTACGGCGCTTTTGCTGTTGACCCTCGAGGCGACACGGCGCGCGGTCGGTCCGACGCTGCCGATCATCGCGTTGATCTTTGTGGCCTTTGCGGTCTTCGGCCCATGGGCGCCGGGTGCTCTCAAACATGGCGGCGCCAGTTGGCAGGGGCTGATCAATCATCTCTACATGACCAATCAGGGGATTTACGGCATCGCAATCGGCGTGATGGCGCAATATGTGTTCCTCTTCATCCTCTTTGGCGTTCTGGCAACGCGGATCGGACTGGGGCAGTTGTTCATCGACCTCGCCATGGTGATTGCGGGACGCTATGCGGGCGGCCCTGCGAAGGTCGCTATATTCTCATCGGCGTTCATGGGGACGATCTCGGGCTCGTCGATCGCCAACACTGTGACGACCGGCGCGCTGACCATCCCGGCGATGAAACGCGTCGGCTATCCGGCGCATTTCTCGGGCGCGGTCGAGGCCACCTCGTCGACCGGCGGGCAGATCACGCCGCCGATCCTGGGGGCTGCTGCCTTCATCATGGTCGAGTATCTGGAAATTCCCCTGCGCGACATCCTCGCGGCGGCCCTGTTCCCGGCGCTGCTGCATTACTTCGGGATTTTCATCATGGTCCATCTGGAGGCCCGAAAGCTGGGTCTGCGCGGGCTGGCGGCCTCCGAGCTTCCCAAGGCCGGGCTGGTTTTGCGCGAGCACTGGCTGTCCGTGATCCCGCTTTTCATCCTCGTCTACCTGATCCTGAGCGGCAAGACGCCGGATTATGCGGCAGTCTACGGGATTATTGCCTGTGTCGTCGTGGGCTTTCTCAACCCGGTCAACCGGCTGACGCTCAAGGATCTCTGGCAGGCCTTGGCCGACGGCGCGCGCAACACGCTGGCGGTCGGGGCCGCCGCGGCGACCGTGGGCGTGGTCGTGGGCGTTGTCACCCTGACAGGCGTCGGCTTTCGCCTCGGCTATGTCGTGGTTCAGACCGCAACCGACATGGGCGGCTTTCTGAGTGCGCTCTGGCCGCTCAGCTATTTCACGATCGAGCAATGGGCGCTGTTCGTCTCGCTGATCCTGATCGCCATCGCCTGCATCATCATGGGCGCGGGCATTCCCACCACTGCCACCTATATCATTCTCGTGGCTGTCGCGGCCCCGGCACTGGCGGTATTGCAGGTCGAACCGCTCGTCGCGCATTTCTTCGTGTTCTATTACGGCGTGCTGGCGGATATCACGCCGCCTGTGGCGCTCGCGGCCTATGCCGCGGCTGGCATCGCCGGATCGAACCCCTTCAAGACCGGCAACACCGCTTTCCGGCTGGGGATCGCCAAGGCGCTCGTTCCCTTCGTCTTTGTGTATTCGCCCGCCCTTCTGCTGGTAACCGACGGGTTCACCTGGGCGTCGTTCACGATCACGCTGGCAGGCGCCATGCTGGGCATAGGCGGTCTGGGCGTTGCCTTCTCGGGCTTTCTGATCGCCCCGCTGACGCGGCTGGAACGCTGGGCGGTGGCGTTGACATCGTTGTTGTTCATCGCACCGGGCCTCACGACGATGGCGATCGGCCTGGCGCTGTGGTCGCCTGTTGCCTTCCTCCAGATTCGCCGACAACGTGAGTCTGCAAACACTGCGGCCTGAACCTACATATCGGCGCATACCTGAACGCAAGCACCTGCGCCTCGCAATAGCACTGGACGAATCTTGTGCCGGCGACTACGGCGCGATGAGCTCTTTGTTCAGTTTGAAACGCGCACCCCCGACTTACACTTCGGGGCGAGGAACTCATCACCCTTCCCATGGGAGCGAACGCCATGACGACAAGCGACACCCACGAAGACATCTACGGGCTGAAACGCTGGGGACGGGGCTTCTTCGAGGTCCTCGAAAATGGCGATGTGGCGCTCAAGAACCCGCTGTCGCCCGACGCGCCCCCGGTCAGCCTTCCCGAGATCATCCGCGATCTAGAAAAGCGCGGCATTCACACGCCAATGATCCTGCGCGTCAGCTCCTATCTCGAAGATGCCATCCGCCAGATCAACGAAAGCTTCAGTAGCGCGATTGAACGTACCGGATATCATGGCACCTATCGCGGGGTATTTCCGATCAAGGTCAATCAGCAGGCGCAGGTCGTGGACCGGATCGTGGAATTCGGGCGCAAATACGATTTCGGCCTCGAGGCGGGATCGAAACCCGAGCTGGTCATCGCCCTCGCCCACAAGCTCCCCGACGACGCGCTGATTGTCTGCAACGGCGTCAAGGATACGGAATTCGTCGGCCTTGCGATCCAGTCCCGCAAACTGGGATTCAACACCGTCATCGTGCTCGAAAGCACGATGGAGGTGGATACTGTCATTGAAACCAGCCGTGCGCTCGGGATCGAACCGATGCTAGGGGTGCGTGTCAAACTGACCAACCAGATCAGCGGCAACTGGGCAGCCAGTTCGGGGGATCGCTCGACCTTCGGGATGAACACCGCCCAACTCGTCGAGGTGATCGACAAGCTGCGCGATGCGGGCCTGCTGCATTGCCTCACGCTTCAGCATTCGCATCTGGGCAGCCAGGTGCCCGACGTGAACGATGTCCGCCGCGCCGTCGGCGACGCCTGTCGCTACTTCTGCGAGATGACGGCCGAAGGCGCTCCGCTGACGCATCTCGACCTCGGGGGCGGGCTTGGCTTTGACTATACCGGCGAGCAGAAAGCCACGGCCAATTCCGTGAATTACAGCGTCGAGGAATACTGCTCCAATATCGTCGAAACGGTCGCATATGCGATGAACGAGGCCGGGGTGGCGCATCCCACGCTCGTCACCGAAAGCGGGCGCGCCTCGGTCGCGACCTCATCAATGCTGATCTTCAACGTGCTCGAGGCGACCTTGTTCGACGCGCCTGACGCGCCCGCCGCCGAACCCGACGATCACCACTACGTCAGTGACCTGACGGCAGTCGGCGATTACCTGTCGGGGGACCGGCTGCGCGAATGCCTGAACGACGCCAGCTTTTATCGAAACGAGATGCGCGCGCTCTTTCGGCGCGGTCATGTCGGGCTGCGCCAGATGGGCCGCACAGAGACGATCTACCGCCACCTGATGGCCCGCATCAAGGCAGTGGCCGCCAGTGACGAGCGCGGCGGGGATATCGAGGACGAGCTGCACAAGCTGGCAGATATCTATCACTGCAATTTCTCGCTGTTCCAGTCGCTGCCCGATGTCTGGGCCATCGACCAGCTGCATCCGTTGATGCCCCTGCAAATGCTGGATCAGGCCCCGACACGCCGCGCGGTGTTGTCGGACATCACCTGCGACAGCGATGGCAAGATTGATCATTTCATCGTCGCCGACGGCACCTCGCCGTCCTTGCCCGTGCATGATCTGCCCCAGGACCGGCCCTATCACATGGGCGTGTTTTTCGTGGGCGCCTATCAGGAAACGCTGGGCGATCTGCACAACCTGTTCGGTGATACCAATGTGGTCACGATAGACTTGCGCGAGGATGAGGGATTTGATCTGCTTCACGAACAGGAAGGAGACACCATCGCCGAAGTTCTCTCTTATGTCGAATATGATCCCAGCGATTGTGTGGACGCCTTCCGCAAACTGGTGGACGGCGCGATTTCCAAAGGCACCATCAGCGTCGAGGAACGCCGGCCGCTGATGGCAGCCTACCGCGACAGCATCAACGGCTACACCTACTACGAATAAGAGAACAAACCCGGGAGACAGAGGTCATGGGAAATACACTCGTAATCGGCGCCGGCGGCGTCAGCCATGCCGCCGTCCACAAGATGGCGATGAATGCCGATATCTTCACGCATATCACCCTGGCAAGCCGCACCAAGTCCAAGTGTGACGCCATTGCCAAGTCGGTAAAAGAACGGGTCGGCGTCGATATCGACACCGCCGCGCTTGACGCGATGGACGTCGCTGCGACAGTCGCGCTGATCCGCAAGACCGGGGCCGAGATCCTCGTCAATCTGGCGCTGCCTTACCAGGATCTCAAACTGATGGATGCCTGCCTTGAGGCGGGCTGCCATTACCTAGACACGGCGAATTACGAACCCGAAGACGAGGCCAAGTTCGAATACAGGTGGCAATGGGCCTATCAGGACAAGTTCCGCGAGGCCGGGCTGACCGCCATTCTCGGGTCGGGGTTCGATCCCGGCGTGACCAGCGTTTTCGCGACCTGGCTGAAAAAGCACAAGCTCGACAGCATCCGCCAGATCGACGTTCTCGATGCCAATGGCGGCAGTAACGATCAGGCATTCGCCACCAACTTCAACCCCGAGATCAACCTGCGCGAAGTGTTGCAGGACGCCAAGCATTGGGAAGACGGCGATTGGCAGGTGACCCCGGCCATGACCCACAAGGTCGAATTCGACTTCCCCGGCATCGGCCCCAAGAACATGTATCTCATGTATCACGAGGAACTCGAAAGCCTGAGCACGCATTTCCCCGAGATCAAGCGCGCGCGGTTCTGGATGACCTTCGGAGATGCCTATATCACTCATGCCAAGGTCTTGCAGAATGTCGGCATGACCCGGATCGACCCGGTGATGCATAACGGGGTCGAGAT
>CAZMZS010000010.1:0-41327 GCA_964570675.1 uncultured Roseovarius sp.
GTCGCGGCGGCGATCTCGGCGACGCCAAGCTCGGTCTCGTTCAATAGCGCGTGCGCGCGCGATATCCGCAGGTCCATGTAGAACTGCGCCGGGGTGATGCGGACATGCGCGCGGAACAGCCGCTCGAGCTGGCGGCGCGAGATGCCGACGCGGGCGGCCAGATCCGACATCTCGAGAGGCGCCTCGATCGTTTCGTTCATCAGCCGCATCGCCGCGATCAGGTGGGGATTGCGGCTGCCAAGCGCAAAGGAATAGGCCGATCTCTGCCGAGAGTGCTGAAGGTTCGAGCGAAAATGCAGGCACATGTCGGCCACCATCGTGGCGAGGTCCGCGCCGTGGTCGCGCTCGATGAGGTCGAGCATCATGTCGGTGGCCGCGCTGCCGCCGCCGCAGGTGATCAGCCCGCGGTCGTTTTCATAAAGCGCGCCGGTCGGTTCCAGCCCGAAATAGCGTTCGACAAAGGCGGGCTGATTCTCCCAGTGCAGCGTGAAGCGGCGCCCTTCCAGAAGGCCCGCCTCGGCCAGCGCGAAAGCGCCGGTGCAAATCCCGCCGACCCGCGCCCCGAAAGCGCGCTGGCGCCGTGTCCATTGGGTGACGCGGGGCGAGAGCGTATCGGCGGGCTCGATCCCCGCGCAGACAAAGGCCAGCGCATCGCGCGGGATGTCGCCAAGCCTGCCATCGGGCGTGATGTTCACACCGCAAGAACAGATCACGGGCGCGCCGTCCTCGGTCATCACGTACCAGCGATAAAGCGCGCGCCCCGCCACCTGGTTGGCGACACGCAGCGGTTCGAGCGCCGAGGTGAAGGCCAGAAGCGTCAGCTTGGGCAACAACAGGAAATGCACGTCCCGTGGCGGCCCGTCATAGGCCACCCGAAAGCTGGCGGCCCCGCGTGGTACGAAAACTTGCGTCGTCATGCGCCATTCATAGCAGCAAGCTGTCCCGGCGGTAAGAATGCGCGCGCCCTCATGAGCCGGGCCCGGCCGGGGCCGGCGATCTGGCGGGCACAAGAGCGATCTTCCCCCTAGAATGCTTGGCCCGCATGGCCTAAGTTCAAACTGTCTTTTGGGGTGTGCATTTCGATGTCCGATACCGGTCTGCAAAAACTGGCCTTTTTCCTGCTGGTCCTGCTGATCCTCTATGTCTCGCTGACGGGGGGCATATGATGGCGCAGCGCTATGGCGGGAAGTTCAGCCCCGAACCGCAATCGCCCGGCCCCGAGGAGGGCAGTTTCCGCGGCGCGCGGCGCACCCGCGCGGGCGGGCGCGTGAACCTATTGTTCCTCGCGCCGCTTCCGTTGATCTGGGCGGCGTTCACCGCCGGGCCGGTGGGGTTGGCGCTCAATCTTGGCGCGCTCGGGATCATGCTGCTGGCGGCGTGGCTCACGCGCGAGGGAATCCTTGCGCAGGAGGCCTATGAGGGGCGCAAGATCGCCCGCCGCCCCGGATTTCCGCGCAAGATCGCCGCATCGGTGCTGACCGGGCTGGGGCTTGGCCTTGCCGGGTTCGCAAGTGGCGGCGGGATTGTCGCGCCGCTCATCTATGCGGTGTTGGGCGCGGTGTTGCATTCCTTTGCCTTCGGGCTTGATCCGCTCAAGGACAAGGGCATGGAGGGGGTGGATCTGTTCCAGACCGATCGCGTGGCGCGCGCCGTGGATGAGGCCGAGAAGCATCTTGCCGTGATGACCGAGGCGATCAAGCACGCCGGAGACCGGCAGCTGGAAGCGCGGGTGGAGCAGTTCGCCGCCACTGCCCGCAAGCTGTTTCGCACTGTCGAGGAAGACCCGCGCGATTTGACGGCGGCGCGCAAGTACCTGTCGGTCTACCTGATGGGCGCACGCGACGCGACGGTGAAATTCGCCGAGATCAACGCGCGCAACCGCGACAGCGGGGCGAAGGCCGATTACACGGCGCTGCTGGACGATCTGGAGGGCAATTTCGCCGCCCGCACCGAAGCACTTCTGCGCGACGACAAGGTCGATCTCGATATCGAGATCGAGGTTCTGCGCGCCCGCCTGCAACGCGAGGGCATCCGCCCGCCCACAACAAGTGAGTAAGGGGACCACCATGTCAGATACCACCCGTCAGAAAGCCGAGGCCACGCTGGCCGAGGTCGAGCAAGTCAGCCGCACCATCCTGCCCGAACCCGCCAAACCCGAAGAGGTCGTCACCCTCGAAAAGGCCGATGCGGCGATCGGCGGCGAAATCCGCCGCCGCATGGACGAGATCGACATGGGCGACACCAATTCGATCGTGGCCTTCGGCTCGGGCGCGCAGGCCGAGTTGCAGGAAATCAGCCAGGCCATGCTGACCGGTGTGCGCAACAAGGATGTCGGCCCGGCGGGCGACAGCCTGCGCGGGATCGTCACCACGATCCGCGGCTTTTCGGTCAGCGAGCTGGATGTGCGCCGCCAGCGCAGCTGGTGGGAGAAACTGATCGGGCGCGCCGCGCCCTTTGCCAAGTTCACCGCCCGTTTCGAGACCGTGCAGGCGCAGATCGACAAGGTGACGGATGATTTGCTGCATCACGAGCACAGCCTTCTCAAGGATATCAAGTCGCTTGATCTGCTTTATGAAAAGACGCTGCAATTCTATGACGAGCTGGCGCTGTATATCGCCGCGGGCGAGGAAAAGCTGCGCGAACTCGACGACACCACCATCCCCGCCAAGGAGGCCGAGGTGCAGGCCGCGCCCGAGGCCGACCAGGTGATCCGCGCGCAGGAATTGCGCGATATCCGCGCCGCGCGCGACGATCTGGAACGCCGGGTGCATGACCTCAGGCTGACGCGCCAGGTGACGATGCAATCGCTGCCCTCGATCCGGCTGGTGCAGGAGAACGACAAGAGCCTCGTGACCAAGATCAACTCGACGCTGGTCAATACCGTGCCGCTTTGGGAAACCCAGCTGGCGCAGGCGGTGACGATCCAGCGCTCTTCCGAGGCGGCGGCGGCGGTGCGCGACGCCAATGACCTGACCAATGATCTGCTGACCGCCAATGCGGCCAATCTGCGCGAGAGCAACAAGATGATCCGCGAGGAAATGGAGCGCGGGGTGTTCGATATCGAGGCCGTCAAGAAGGCCAATGCCGACCTGATCGGCACAATTCAGGAAAGCCTGCAGATCGCCGACGAGGGCAAGGCGCGCCGCGCCGCCGCAGAAGAGGACCTCAAGAAGATGGAGTCCGATTTGCGCGACACGCTGGCCTCGGCCAAGGCCCGGCGCGACGGCGTGGGCGACAATGCCGGCACCGCCGTGCCGAAAAGCTGAGGGTAAAGGTGCGCTGGACCGGACTGACAAGGGGTGTGGCAGGGGGGCTGGCGGCGCTGGCTCTCGTTGCATGCGATATGCCCGGCGGCGCGCCCGATCAACGGCCCGCCGAGCGTCCGCCCGGTCTTGCCCCGCCAAAGGCAGCGCCCGCGCCCGGCCCCTCGGATGCCAGTCGTGCCTTGCAGCGATATTACGCGGCGGTGCAGGCGGATTTGCTGTCGCAGGGGCTGTTGCGCAGCGATGGCGGGGGGCCGGATACGCCCTATACGGACAACACCCTGATGCGCAATTTCGAGCGGATCGCGTTCTATGACGAATACGAGCGTGACGCCGGGCTGCAGCGTTCAAGCGGCGAGGCGGTGGGGCTGCGCAAATGGACGCGCCCGGTGCGCATGTCGGTCGAGTTCGGCGACTCCGTGCCAGAGGATCAGCGCGCGGTCGACGAGGACATGGTGCGCGATTACGCCACGCGGCTGGGACGGATCACCGGGCATCCGGTGTCGGTGGTGCGCGGCAATCCGAATTTCCACGTGCTTTACATGGGCGAGGACGACCGCGATCAGGCGGTGGCGCGCATCAAGGAGGTGGTGCCCAATGTCAGCCCCTCGACGCTGCGCTTGTTCCAGACCCTGCCGCGCACGATCCATTGCCTGGTGATCGCATTCTCGGAATCGCAGAACGAAAACAGCTATGGGCGCGCCATTGCATTTATCCGCGCCGAACATCCCGAGCTGATGCGCCGTTCCTGCGTGCATGAGGAACTGGCGCAGGGGCTGGGGCTGGCCAATGACAGCCCCTATGCGCGCCCTTCGATCTTCAACGATGACGACGAATTCGCACTGCTGACCACGCATGACGAGATCCTGCTGCGGCTTCTCTATCACCCCGACCTGACCCCCGGCATGACCCCCGATCAGGCCCGCCCCATCGTCGCGCGCATCCTGGCGCGGCGCGACGGGCCTGTCTGACGGCATAGGAGACCTGAACATGGGCATTTTCGACTTTCTGACCGGCGAGTTCATCGATGTCATCCACTGGACCGACGACACCAGGGACACGATGGTCTGGCGCTTCGAGCGCGAGGGCCACGAGATCAAATACGGCGCCAAGCTGACCGTGCGCGAGGGCCAGGCGGCGGTGTTCATCCACGAGGGCCAGTTGGCCGATGTGTTCACCCCCGGCCTTTACATGCTTGAAACCAACAACATGCCGGTACTGACCACGCTCAACCACTGGGATCACGGGTTCCGCTCGCCGTTCAAATCCGAGATCTATTTCATCAACACCACCCGCTTCAGCAATCTGAAATGGGGCACCAAGAACCCGATCATGCTGCGCGACCCGGAATTCGGCCCGACCCGCATCCGCGCTTTCGGCACCTATACCGTGCGCGTGACCGATCCGGCGCGGTTCCTGTCGGAAATCGTCGGCACCGACGGCGAGTTCACCATGGACGAGATCAGCTACCAGATCCGCAACATCATCGTGCAGGCCTTTTCGCGGATCATCGCGGGCGCAGGCATTCCGGTGCTGGACATGGCCGCCAACACGGCCGATCTTGGCAAGCTGGTCGCGGCCGAGATTTCCATCGTGGTCGCCGAATACGGTCTGACCATCCCGGAATTCTATATCGAGAACATCTCGCTGCCCCCTGCCGTCGAGGAGGCGCTGGACAAGCGCACATCGATGGGGCTGGCGGGCGATCTGGGCAAGTTCACCCAGTATTCCGCCGCCGAGGCGATGACTGCCGCATCGAAGAACCCCTCGGGGGGTGCGGGGATCGGCGCCGGGCTTGGCATGGGAATGGGCATGGCGATGGCGCAGCAGTTGCACCCGCAAGGCCCCTGGGGCTCAGCACCCGCAACAGGCGAGGCCGCAGCACCCCCGCCACCGCCGCCCGTCGAGCATGTCTGGCACATCGCCGAGAAGGGCGAGACCCACGGTCCCTACTCCAGGGCCGCGATGGGGCGCATGGCCGCCGATGGAACGCTGAGCCGCACCATGCATGTCTGGACCGCCGGGCAGGACGGGTGGAAACGGGCCGAGGATGTGGCCGAACTGGCGCAGCTGTTCACCGTCCTGCCCCCGCCCCCGCCCGAGGATTGAGGCGAGGGAGAGAGGCGCGCGGCGACACGCACGCGCCCTGCCCTGCCTGACCCTGAGACGACTGATTTTCATGCATTTCTGACGGCCGCTTCATGCCCCTTTCCGATGCAGCACCCTTGATCGAAGAGCATCGCTTCCCTTGCGATCAATGCGGGGCGGATTACCGCTATGATCCGGGTTCGGGGCGGCTGGTCTGCGATCATTGCGGCCACAGCGAGGAGGTGGCGCAGCCCGGCCCCTGGGACAGCACGATCCGCGAGCTGGATTTCCGCCAGGCGCTCAGCAGCGAGCTGCCCGAGGAGGAGATCGAGGAGACCCGCGTCACCAGCTGCACCAATTGCGGCGCGCAGGTGGAGTTCGACGAGACGATCCACGCCGCCGAATGCCCGTTTTGCGCGACACCCGTGGTGACGGATACCGGCACGCATCGCCATATCAAGCCGCGCGGGTTGCTGCCCTTTGCGCTGAACGAAGAGGCGGCGCGCGGGGCGATGAAGGACTGGCTGGGCCGGCTGTGGTTCGCGCCGGGCGGCTTGCAGGATTATGCCCGCAAGGGGCGCAGGATGCAGGGTATCTACGTGCCCTACTGGACCTTCGATGCGGACACGAAATCCGCTTATCGCGGCGAGCGCGGCACGGTTTATTACGAAACCAGGACGGTCATGCGCAATGGCGAGCGCAAGACCGTGCGCGTTGCCAAGGTGCGCTGGCGGTCGGTCTCGGGGCGGGTGGCGCGCTTCTTTGACGATGTGCTGGTGCTGGCCTCGCGCAGCCTGCCCAAGCGGTTCACAGACGGGCTGGAGCCTTGGGACCTGTCGGCGCTGGAACCCTATGCGCCGCAATACCTGGCCGGGTTTCGCGCCGAGGGCTATGCGGTGGAACTGGACGAGGGGTTCACCGAGGCGCGCGAGATCATGGACCGGGCGATTGCGCGCGATGTGCGTTTCGATATCGGCGGTGATCGTCAGCGTATCCATGACATTCAGACGCAGATCAGCGACGTCACCTTCAAGCATGTGCTGCTGCCGGTCTGGCTGGCGGCCTATAAGTACCGGGGCGAGACCTATCGTTTCGTCGTCAACGGGCGCACCGGGCGGGTGCAGGGCGAGCGGCCCTGGTCGGCATGGAAAATCGCGCTGGCGGTGATTGCGGGGCTGTTGGTGGCGGGCGCGGTCGGCTATGTGATCGCCATGGAACAGGGGGCGCTGTGATGAGCGAAGCCTATGATGCACTGAACGGGCTCTTGCGGGCGCGCCATTCCTGCCGCGCCTTCAAGTCTGAACCCTTGCCCGAGGACACCATCGCACGCATCGTATCGGCGGCCGCGCAGACGCCGTCTTGGTGCAATGCGCAGCCCTGGCAGGTGACGGTGACACGCGGCGCAGCGACAGAGAGATTTCGCGCGGCCCTGACAGAGGCGGCGGCCTCCGACACCCCCCGCCCCGACCTGCCCTGGCCCGAGGGCTTTCCGGGTGTCTATGGCGAGCGGCGGCGCGCCTGCGGCTATCAGCTTTACGAAGCGGTCGGCATAGCACGCGACGACCGCGCGGCACGGGCCGAGCAATCCATGCAGAATTTCCACCTGTTCGGCGCACCGCATGTGGCCATCGTGCATTCCGCGTCCGCACTTGGCGCTTACGGGGCGATGGATACCGGCGGGTTCGTGAACAATTTCATGCTGGCGGCCAAGGCCCTTGGGGTGGACACGATCGCGCAGGCTTCGGTTGCGGGCCATGCGCCTATGATCCGCGCGCATTTCGACCTGCCCGAAAGCCGGATGATCCTGTGTGCGATTTCCTTCGGGATCGGCGATGCGAATCACCCGGTCAACAAGTTTCGCACCGCGCGGGCCGATCTTTCGGATATCCTCGACCCGCGCGACTGAGGGCTGGGTCAGCCCTTGTTGATGGCGATCTTGCGCGCCGCGCTTTCGTCGGGGCCGCGTTTGGGCACCGAAAGAGACAGCACGCCATCCTTGAGGCTGGCCGAGACCGAGTCGCCATCGGCATCGGCGGGAAGGCGGAATGTGCGGCTGAACGCGCCGTATTGGCGTTCGGAGAAGAACCAGGTGTCGCCCTTCTCCTCGCGCTCATGGGTTTTTTCGCCGCGCACCGTCACCACCCCGTCATGCACCGAGATGTCGATATCGTCCTCGGCGACGCCGGGCAGTTCCATGGTGATGCGATAATTGGCGTCGTCGGCCGAGGCATCCGAGGCGGGCGAAAGCCAATCGGCGACGCGCTGGCCAAGATGGCGGAAGGGTTCGGAAAAGGATGGCCACAGGCCGGAGGACTGGGATTTTTCAACCATGTCGGTAACTCCTTTGATAAAATGACTGTGCGGATGTTCGCCGATTCCGCAGGCGTCTGCCTTGATGCGCGTCAAGGCGCGGGGCTTGCATCATGGTGCGGTTTTGCCCATTGCGGGGGCGGGCAAGGCAAGAAGGGATATAAGCGATGCGCGCAATCCTGCAACGGGTGAGCAAGGCCCAGGTCAGCGTTGATGGCGAGGTGATCGGGCGGACGGGTCCGGGCCTCATGGTGCTGGTCTGCGCGATGCAGGGCGACGATGAGGCCGAGGCCGACCGGCTGGCGGCGCGGATCGCCAAGCTGCGAATCTTCAAGGACGATGCGGGCAAGATGAACCGATCGTTGCGCGACACGGGCGGCGGGGCGCTGGTGGTGAGCCAATTCACGCTGGCCGCCGACACCAGCCGCGGCAACCGCCCCGGTTTTTCCAGCGCCGCACCGCCCGAGGAGGGCAAGCGCCTTTACGAGCATTTCGCCGCCGCGCTGGCGGCTGAGGGTGTGGCGGTTGAGACCGGCCTCTTCGGGGCGGATATGCAGGTGGACCTGACCAATGACGGGCCGGTGACGATCTCGATCGAGAGCTGAGCGCGAGGATCAGCGCAGAAGATCCTCCTCGAAGGGGAAATGCGACAGAAGTTCGACCCCCTGTTCGGTGATCAGCACCTGCTGTTCGAGCTTCACACCCTCGCGCCCGCCTTCCGCGCCGATATAGCTTTCGACGCAGAGGGTCATGCCGGGCAGGATTTCGCCGTCATAGCCGGCATCGGGAAAATCGCCGCGATGGTAGAGATAGGGGTATTCCCCGGTCATGCCGCAGCCATGTGCGCTGAGGTAGTAGCGGTTGGCATGATAGCGCGCGGGGATGTCCCAGGCGGCGTCGGCATAGTCGCGAAATGACATGTGGGGGCGCAGGATATCCATGTTGTGATGCACCTGCTCATGCGCGATCTTGTAAAGCTCGCGCTGAAGGGGCGTGGGCGCGTCGGGGCCGGAGTGGAAGCTGCGTGAGAAATCGGCGTAATAGCCGTGACAGCCCACCACATCGGTATCGAGCGCGATCAGTTCATTGGGGCCGATCACATTGTCCGAGGCTTCCTGAAACCAGGGGTTGGTGCGCGCGCCCGCGTTGAGCAGCCGGGTTTCGACGTAATCGCCGTTCTGGGCGATCACCGACTGGTGCAGCACCGACCAGAGCTGCGCCTCGGTGAGGCCGGGGCGGATCGCGTCGCGCAGGCGGGCGACGCCGATCTCGGTGGCGCGCAGCGAGGCGATGACGCATTTCATTTCCTCGTCGGACTTGATCGCACGGGCCATTTCGACGGGTTCCTGCGCGTCGACGATGCGCAGCCCCTGCCCCTGAAGCGCAATGGCGCTGCCCGCGTTGAGGCGTTCAAGCCCCACGGTCGCGCCCTTGCCGACAAGTTCATGAATGAGATCCGCCATTTCCGCAGCCCAGGCCTGTTCGCGCGCTGCGATATGGGGGCCTGCGGCGACGAAGCTGGCGGTGCGGGCGGGGCGCACCTCGTCAACGGTCTCAAAGCCCTCGGCCAGATGAAGGCAGCCGGTGAATTCGAACAGGATCGCGCGCGATTGCGTCAGCAGCAGGTAGCGCGAAGGCGCGTTGCGCATGGAAAACACCTGCATGTTGCGGGTGCCGGTGGCGTAGCGGATGTTGACCGGGTCCGAGAGGATCACCGCATCGACGCCGCGCGCGGCCATTTCAAGGCGCACCCGGCCCTGCCGGTAAAGGCGCACGGCGGCAAGGTCGATGCCCTCGCCCTCGGGCGCGCGGTCAAGCTGAGCGAGGCCCGCAAGATCGCTGCGTTCGGCATGCCAGTCGAATTCGGCCATCGGTTGCACCCTTTCCGGTTCCGTTCCGAATGTCTTGCAGATTCCGCAACCGCCGGAAAGGTCGGAAATGCGGCGCGCTCAGGGCTCGTGCATCGCCTCGCGCGACTTGAAGAGTGGCTTGAGCAGGTATTGCAACACGGTCTTTTCGCCGGTGTGCAATTCGACCTGCGCCTGCATGCCCGGGCGCAGTTCGATCGCGGATTGGCGCGGCGTGAGTGCGGACATATCCAGCTTGACCGTCACCTTGTAATGCGGATCGCCATCCGGGTCGCGGGCGTTTTCATCCTTGAAGGTATCCGCCGAGATCAGATCGACCTGGCCCTTGAGGGTGCCGTGAATGGTATAATCATAGGCGCTGAGCTTGATCGTCGCGGCCTGACCGGGGCGGATATTGGCGATGTTCTGTGGCGCCACGCGCGCCTCGACCAGAAGTTCCTCGTCAAGAGGGATGATCTCCATGATCTGTTCGCCGGGGCGTACCACGCCGCCGATCGTGGTGACGTTGAGGTTGTTCACGATCCCGCGCATCGGGCTGGTCAGCACCGTGCGATCCAACTGGTCGCGGCTGGCAGATAGGTTCTGGCGCAGGGTGGCCAGTTCCTTGAGCGTGTCGGAATATTCCTGCGCGCGATCGAGTTCGGTTTGCGTGACGATCTCGTCATAGCGTTTCTGCGCATCGGCGTGATCCTTGCGCGCGCGGGTCACTTCGATCAGCGCGACGACATTCTTTGCAAGCAGGTCCTCGAGCAGGCGGCGCTCCTCGGTGGCCTGTGCAAGCACCTTGCGCGCGCCTTCGCTGCGCTTGACGAAGTCTTCCTGACGGGCCTTCAGAAGCACCTTTTCAGAGGCCGCCATTTCGGGGCTTCGGGCGGCGAGCGGCGCGGGGATGTCGAAGTCGAACTGCCCTGCCAGTTCGGCCTCGAGGCGCAGGCGGCGGATGTCATGGGCGGTAATCTGATCGCGCAGGTCTTCGACCGAGGATTTGAACTGCGTGCCATGCAGCCGCGCCAGAACATCACCGCGCGCCACCACGTCACCTTCCTGCACCAGGAGTTCGGAAAGGATGCCGCCTTCGAGGTTCTGGATGATCTGGGGACGCGAGGAAGAGATGATTTCGCCATCGGCGCGCACGATCTCGTCCAGCCATGCGAAAGCCGACCAGAGCAGGAACAGGCCCACCACCGCCGCACAAAGCCGGATCATCAGGCTGGAGCCGCGAAGCCGGGCGTTGAACTGGGCCGAGAGGTTGGTGGAGGATGCTGCCGCGGCCATGACCTATCCCTTTGCCACGCTTGATCCGCCGGCCTGCGCCAGATGCGCCAGCACCTGATCGCGCGGCCCGTCCACGGCGAGGCGGCCGCTTTGCAGGATCATGGTGCGGTCGGTCAGTTGCAGGATCGGCACCCGGTGGGTCGCGATCACGGCAGTGCGCCCTTCGAGCCAGGTTTCAAGCCTGCTGACCAAGGTGCGTTCCAGCGTCTGGTCGAGCGCCGCGGTGGGTTCGTCCAGAAGGCAGATGGCCGGATCCTGAAGCCAGAGCCGCGCCCAGCCGATCGACTGGCGCTGCCCCTGGCTCAGTCCTTGCCCACCATCGCGGATTTCAAGATCCAGCCCCTTGGGGTGGGATTTGACGAAGGGGCCGAGACCGGCGAAATCGAGCCCCTCCAGAAGCCGGTCGTCATCGCCCTCAAGCAGCGTCAGGTTGAGATTGTCGCGCAGGGTGCCGCTGAACAGGCGCACATCCTGCCCGAGATAGCCGATGAAGCGGCGCAGGTCGCGCGGGGCGATATGGGTCATGTCGGTGCCGTCCACCATCACCCGCCCCTGCGTGGATGCATAAAGACCCGAGAGTAGCTTGAGGAAGGTGGATTTGCCCGAGCCGTTGGCGCCAAGGACCGCCAGTTTCTGCCCCGGCTGAATGGTGAGGGCGGGAATGTCCAGCACGGGCGGCAGATCGGGATCATAGGTGAAACGGACCTCGCGCAGGTCGAACCCGCCTTGCAGCGCGTCACGGCGCAGATAGCTGCGCTCGGGCGCGGTGTCCTGCTGTGCGGTGGCGATGGAATCGAGCCCGTCGAGCGCGGATTTCACATTGCTCCAGCGTGCCATCGTGCCCGCCAGTTGCGTCAGCGGCGCCAATGTCCGGCTGGTCAGGATGCTGACCGCGATAATCGAGCCGACGGTGAATTCGCCCGCGAAGACAAGGTAGGTGCCCATGATGATCGCGCCGATATAGGTCGCCTGCTGGATGCCCTGGCTCCAGAATGTCAGGGCGGATGCCAGGCGGCGCTGTGCGCTTGTGGTGAGCGACTGAAGGGTCGTCAGTTCGATCCAGAGGCGGCGGAAACGGTCTTCGGCGCGCTGCGTCTTGAGGGTGTCGAGTTCGAAGATCGATTCATGAAGCAGGCGCGACGCCTTGGCGGATGCGCCCTGCGCGCTTTGCGTCAGGGCAACCATGCGGCGTTGCAGGAAGATACCGGGCAGCACCATCAGCACCGCGCCCAGGATAAGCAGCCACACGACATTGCCCGCGATCAGCGCCACGAGCAGCAGAAAGACGAAGATGAATGGCACATCGGCAAGGCTGCCGATGGTGGCCGAGGTGAAGAATTCGCGCACCGAGCCGAATTCGCGCATCGCACTGAAAAGCTGGCTTGGCGCGCGCCCGGCCAGTTCCGAGCGCATGCCAAGCACACGGTTCATCAGCAGGGTCTGCACGTTGAGTTCGATTTGCTGGCCCGCGCCATCCATAAGCCGCGCGCGCGAGTTTCAGAGCGGCCTCCATCAAGAGCGCCAGCCCCGCGCCGCCCGCAAGCACCCAAAGCGTCGCCTGCGACTGGTGCGGGATGACGCGGTCGTAGACCTGAAGCGCGAAAAGCGCCACCGCCACCGCCAGAAGGTTGGCCACGAACGAGCCGAGCACCACTTCGCCAAAGGCCCGGCGGAAGCCGGCGAACTCGCCCCAGAACCAATGCGCCTCGGCGCCCTGCGCACCGTGAACGCCCGAAAGCTGGCCAAGGGGGATTTCGGCGCGGATGGTCTCGCCGCTGAAGAAGGGGGCGAAATCGGCCAGCGGCACGGTGGCGCGGTTATCGGGGCATGTGCGGTCATAGATCACCAGCCCCGCATCGCCCTGTTCAAGCACGAGGATGGTCTGTCCGTTGGTCATGCGCGCCAGTGCGGGCCAGGCGTCGGGCTGACAGGCCATGTCGTGCTGCACCTCGCTCAGAAGCCCGGCTTCCTGCAGGGCTTGGGCAAGGGCGACCGGCGTGGGGGCGTCGGAGAGGCGAGCAAGGGTTTCGGCGATGTCGCGGGACGGGACGCTTTGACCCAGCACCCGGGCATAGACCGCCGCCAGCGCCGCAAGACGCTCGTTGCGGTTATGGGTGGGGGGGGCATTGCGCACCGACGGAGGCGGGGCGTCGCGGTTCGACACCGCGCGAAGACGGCCGCCCGGCGCGGCGGGCATCCCGGTGGCGCCACCGGGCCGCCTCATATCCGGCTTCCTTCGGCCAGCAGCCCAAGGTGACGCGCGATTTCAAGCTGGGTGAGCGCGCGTTCGTATTTGAGGTCGATCGTTGCGGCCTGACGGGTGGCGAAGGTTTCATAGACGCCGACCACGTCCATGACCTGACGTTGCCCGGCCTTGTACTGACGCTGGAAGAGGTCGAGATTGGTTTTGGCGCGCCCGGCGAGGTCTTGCGCCTCCTGTTCCTGACGGCTGAGCGCGGCAAGCTGGCTTTGCAGGCGGCGCAGGCGGCGGGCGGAATCCTCTTCGGCTTGTGACACGCGGCGCGCGGCGGCGTCGCGCGCGGCTTCGGTGGCATTGAGGCTGTCGCCGGTGCCAAGGCCCAAGAGGCGATCCGAAGAGAGGTTCAACCCGATGCCCGAGCCGTTGTCGCCCAGCGAACCGCCCGCGGTCAGCCCCGGCAGAAGGCCCGCGCGTTCCATCCGCGCGCTGGCGATGTCGCGCTCTTTCTCGGCCTCGGCGCGCAGCACGTCGAGCGGACGCGCGGCGGGATCGCCAAGCGACAGGTCCGCCAGCCCCGTGACATCGTCAAGCGGGCTGTCGGACATGGCGTTGAGTTCGGCAAAGGCGGTGGTTTCGGCCTCGTGCTGAGCGGCGAGGGTGGAGCGGATCTCGGCGAGTTTCTGGCGCAGGACGTGGAGGTCGGAGCTGTCCGAGACACCGCCGCGCACACGCTCGGCCATGATCCATTCGAATTGCTCCATATCCGCCAGCGTGCGGGATTCGACCGTCGCGCGGTCGCGCGCCTTCATCGCATCAAGGTAAAGCCCGAGCGCGGTCAGGATGCGCTCGTTGCTGTCCTCGACCATGGTCACGGCCGCGATTTCCACATCGGCGCGCGTAAAGGCGCGTTCGGCCTTGCG
This sequence comes from uncultured Roseovarius sp., assembly GCA_964570675.1. GTDB lineage: Bacteria > Pseudomonadota > Alphaproteobacteria > Rhodobacterales > Rhodobacteraceae > Roseovarius. Next base: position 13,925 of record CAZMZS010000010.1, read on the forward strand.
GTGGCCATTGTCAAAGAGCACCTGTTCGACCACCAGCTGCGAGACGATCTCGCTGAGGCTGTTGAGGCTGATATTCGGACCGATCTTGGGCAGCCAGTTCTTGGAGGCGGCCTCGGCCCGCAGGCGCGCGGCGCGCAACTCGGCCTCGGCGGGGCGGCTGGCGGCGGCCAGAACGGGGGCGCTGATCCGCGCATAGGGGCTTTCGGGCGGCAGGATGCTGCGCCGCGCCTGAAGGTCGGCGATAATGATTGATTGCGTCTGATTGTCGGCAGGGCCGATATTGAAGCGCGACACCTGGCCGGGGTCGCGATCCAGCGACATGCAGCCGCTCAATGCCAGTGCCGCCAGAATCCATACGCCGCGTTGCATTGATCCGCCCTTCTGCCTCGTCGTCGCCTCTTGGGAGGCTTGTTGTTTTATCCGCCGCGCGCGGGTGGTCCCCCGCGCGCGGCGATTGTCATTCCTCAGCCACCCAGCGTCAGGTGACCACGTCGATATCCTCGTCGACGATGATGGTCGCATCATCGCCCAGCGTATAGATGTCGTAGCCTTCGGGTTCATCGGCCCCGCCATCCACCTTTTGCGCGCCGTCGGCGATCAGCGTGTCATCCGTGCCACCTTCGACAACCACGCTATCGGTGGTGTCTGACAGGGCGCGAATCTGGTCTTCGGTGACGGTCAGTTCAGCCCGGTCTGCGAAAGTCAGGTCGATGGTTTCGATACCGAGACCGGCAAGATCGGGGTTGTCGAGGTTTACCGAGGAGGTGTTCACCTCGTCGGGGACGAGATAGGTGGCGGAACTGTTCCCGGCGGCATCGGTGCTGGTCACGACGAGATGCGAGCCATCGGGAACCGAAGCCGCGTTCCCCTGTTCGTCGAGGAAGATGTGGTCGGTCTCGCCAAAGAATACATTGTCATCCGAATGGATTGACAGCGCATTCACCGAGCCGTCCGAGGCGACCTCGTGAACGGTGATATCGTCGGTCGTCATATCGGTCGTGACATGGCGATACCCGCCACCCTCGCGGAAATAGCCCACAATATCGGGTTGATCGGGCGCCACGAAATCGAAGCTGAGCGAACCGGGGATGCTTTCGAAGTTCCCTGCCGTGTCGGTAACGTTGATGGTCACGTCGACCTCGCCCTCCTGTGCGGGCAGGTCTTCCTGAGGAACATTGACGGACCAGTTGCCATCTTCGTCACTGGTGGTGAGATAGCGCCGGTTGAACATCAAAAGCTCAACGGTCGAACCGGGCTCGGCGGTGCCGTTCATTTCCAGCCCGCCCTGCGCGGCGGCCAGGTTGGCGACACCGTTGAAGGATCCTGTCGCCTCGCCCTGCGAGACATCCTGAACCACCGTGTCGATGAAGATCGTCTGTTCGAGCGTCGAGAGGTTGCCCACCGGGTCCATGACTTCGATATGGAGATCGGCATCATGCTGTCCGCCCTGGATCGCACCCGGCTCGAAGGTGACCTGCCATTGCCCGTCGTCGCCCGCCGTGAACTGGCGGGTCACATCGTCGATGGACACCCAGACCACGGAATGCGGTTCAACCGTGCCGCTGATCTGGAAGCCGTTCTCGACCGAGTCGCGGTTGATTACCGTGCGCCCCTCGGTCGTGGTCGGAAGCTGCAACGGCGCAAGCGACAGGTCGTCCACCTGCGTATCGACATGGAGCGTGCTGCTGACGGTTTCGCTGTTGCCATAAGGGTCGGCGATCGTGGCCGAGACGACCGGGTCATGCAGACCCGGCGTCAGATCCTGTGTGGAATAGAACTGCTGCCAGTTGCCATTGCCGTCGGCGCGCACGGTGTATTCCACATCATCGAGACTGACATCGACCCAGGCATAGGGATCGGCGGTGCCCCGCACCATGACGCCGTCTTCGTAGGCGTCGTGGTTGATCACGCCCTGCGTGCCGATGGACCCGGCATCGAGGGTCAGATCCCCGGCCTCGGTATCGACGTTGATCATGCGCGTGAGGGTCTTGGTGTTCTGCGCGGAATCCGTGGCGGTGATGGTCACCAACTCATTATAGGTACCGGGGGGAAGCTGGCTTCCCGAGACCGTGGCGGTCCAGGTCCCGTCGGGAAGATACTGCACCGGTATGGATTGGTTGCGGAACTCCATCGCCACGGTTGACCCCGGCTCGACCGTGCCCGAGAGCGTGAAACCGTCGCCGATCTCGTCACCGTTGATGAAGCCATCATCACCGCCCGGCTGCCCGTTCTGGGTGAAGTCGTTCACCTCGAGGTCAATGCGGACATTCTCGGAGGCGGTGCTGACATTGCCCGCCGCATCCTGCGTATGCGCGCTGATGGTGGTGTCGAACTCGGTTTCGGGGAACTGGGCGGGGTCGAATGCGACCTGCCAGGTTCCGTCATTGCCCACAAGCATCTCGCGCTGCTGTCCGGCCATTTCCACGAAGACGCGCACGCCCGGTTCGGCCCTGCCGGCGACGACCAGCCCGTCAGGCTGCACGTCATCCCCGTTGATCAGCCCGTTCGTGCCCAAGCCACGGGCATTGATGGCCAGTTCCGGGTGGATCGTGTCGATCGAGACCGTTTCGGTGATCGTGCTGGTATTGCCCATGGCATCACCCGTCACGATGGTCACGTCGGCATCGTAATCGCCATCGGGAAGTTCACCGGGAAGGAAGCTGACGGACCAGCTGCCATCCTCAAGCACCCCGGTTTCATGGGTGACATCCCGAATGGTGACGCTGACCGAGGCATCCGGTTCGCCCGTCCCCGAGATCACGACACCCTCGTCGTTATATGCGTCGTGATTGACGATATCACCCGCGGACACGGTGCCACCGGTCACATCGATCTCAGGCGGTGTCGTGTCGATCACGATCTGTGGGCCATCAAGCGCCGTCTCTGTTCCGTCGGGTTCGGTGACTGTCACCTCGACGGTATAGTCGCCATCCTCGGGGAAATCATCGCCCTCGAACACCACCTCCCACTCGCCGTTTTCGTCGGCGGTGGTCTCGACTTCCTCGTCGCCGATGCTGACCGTGACGTCAGAGCCCGGTTCGGCCGTGCCGGTGATGCTGATGGAGTCCTGCTGATTGTTGTCGCCGCCGATGGCGACCTGCCCAGTTTCGTTGACGCTGGGTGCGATACCGTCATCCTGGCCACCCTGCCCGTCGGCGTCATCGCCGCCATCGGGCGTTATGGGCGGCACGAAACCGGCAGCGGAATTGCCACCGCCGCCGCTGCCAACGGCCTGCATCAGGGCCGAGGAGGCCACGAGGCCGGCCGCGCCGGCGCCCGCCGCACCGAACAGACCCGAGCCGCCCAAAAGGCCGGCACCCAGCATCGACACGGTTTCCTCGCCCTCGACCGCGCCAGTGGCCGCGGGTTCAATGAGCTCTGCGCTGTCAAGAAAGATCAGGTCGTCCGAAGGGCTCCACTTGCCCCACATCTCGGTCGGGCCATATTGAGCATAGACGGCGCCCTCTTCGCCCTCGATAAGTGTGACCTCGTTCAGATAGCCGTCGGCGCTGATGAACAGGCGCGACTGCGGGGTGCCATCGGCACCGAAATAATCCTGCAGCACGACGACCCGCCCGTCGGCGAGGGTGATCTGAAGATCATTCCCGCTCCGGTTATACCTGTCGATTTCGAACTGTCTGAGATTGATCGAGATTTCCTGACCACCACCGGCGGGAATCCCTGTCCTTGCGTTTTCGTCTGAAATCGCACCGCGAACGGCACCGCCCGCATCGGTGCGAGCCACATACTCGATACCCATCTTCCCACCACTTTTACCTCGTGGGTGGCGCATCACTGGGCGACACCCTTGTTATGTGATCTGCATATCCTGAGTGCGATTCAACTTCTAGTTATTTTTTAATGAAAACCGCTAAATGCGGCATCACCCGCCAGATATCGTGGGCTTTTTCGCGGATTTCGCTCGGATGTGAGTCATCCGCGCAACAGTTTTGGCCATGGCCGCGTGATCCACTGGCACGAACGGTGTGCGGACTTGGCACGGGGCCGTTTATGGGTTGACGCAACGCGGGAGGGGCAACACAGTCGCTCAGGTTTTCCGACAGCTTGAAGAGGACGCAGTGAAGACACAACTTTCCGATACAGTTGCGCTTCTTGGTGATCTGATCGCGTTTCCGACCGTATCCGAGGTCAGCAATCTGGACATGATCGCCTATCTTGCCCACCGGCTTGAAAACGAAGGGGCGCGCGTCGAGATCTTCCATGACGAGATCGGTCACAAGGCCAATCTTTTTGCCACGATCGGGCCGGATACCGATGGTGGGATCGTGTTGTCGGGCCATTCGGACGTGGTGCCCGTGGATGAGCAGGACTGGGCCAGCTACCCGTTCGAGATGACGGAACATCAGGGGCTGTTATACGGGCGCGGGGCCTGCGACATGAAGGGATTCATCGCCGCCGCCGTGGCCATGGCGCCCTATTTCCGCGAGAAGGTGCGCGACCGGCCGGTGCATTTCGCCTTTACCTATGACGAGGAGGTCGGCTGTCTTGGCGGACAGGCGCTGGTGGAGAGCCTGAAGGAACATGGCATCCGGCCCGGCGTCGCGATCATCGGTGAGCCGACGATGATGCGCATCATCGAAGGGCATAAAGGCTGTTACGAATATACCACGCATTTTCATGGGCTTGCGGGTCATGGCTCATCCCCTGACCGGGGTGTTAACGCGGTGGAATACGCCGTGCGCTATGTCAACCGCCTGCTGGAGCTGAAGGACCGCCTGCGCGCCCGCGCCCCGTCGAGCAGCCGGTTCGATCCGCCATGGACCACGATCAACACCGGCAGCCTGTCGGGCGGGGTGGCGCATAACGTGATCGCCTCGATCGCCACGCTGGAATGGGAGATGCGCCCGGTGCAGGCGTCGGATGCGCAATTCGTGAAGGACGATTTGCGGAACTATTGCGAGGATGTGCTGTTACCGGCGATGCGGGCGGTGTGCCCGGATGCGGATATCACAACCGAGGTGATCGGCGAGGTCGAGGGGCTGGAACCGGCAGACGCCAACGAAGCCAAGGAAATCCTTATGGAATTAACGGGTTTGCGCAGTTGCGAGCTGGTGCCGTTCGGGACCGAGGCGGGGCTTTTCCAGCAATACGGGATGTCGGCTGTGGTGTGTGGGCCTGGCTCGATCGATCAGGCGCACAAGCCCGATGAGTATGTTTCACTGGATCAGTTGCAACAATGCGTCGACATGCTGGGCCGGTTGGGCGACAAGCTGTCGGCGTGAAATCCCTTAGAAAGCGGGGGGTTTGCGATCACGTCTTGATGAAGGTGAGGTAATGCGGCGTGCGGCCTTCGCGCAGGGCCTTTTCCTCGTAACGTGTTGAAATCCAATCCTTCCAAGGCTCGCGCCAATCGGAGGGGCGCTCGGCCAGCCATTGAAAACCATGGCGCGGCACCTGTTCGAGCGTCTGGCGCACATAATCGGGAATATCCGTCGCCACCCTGAAAATAGCGCCTTTTTTCAATACCTTGGACAGCGGCTCAAGGTGCTCGGGCGTGACGAAACGCCTGCGGTGATGGCGCTTTTTGGGCCAGGGGTCCGGATAGAGCAGGAAGGCACGCGAGATGCTGCCAGCCGGCAAAACATCGAACATGTCGCGGGCATCACCGGGGTGAACCGCTATATTTTGTGCGCCGGAGTCGCGGATCTTTCCCAGGAGCATCGCAACGCCGTTGATATAGGGCTCACAACCGATGATCCCGACATCGGGATTGGCGACCGCCTGATGGACCATGTGTTCCCCGCCCCCGAAACCGATTTCGAGCCAGACATCGCGTGCCCCGAAAAGTGCTTCAAGATCAATGGCTTCACGCTCGGGGTTCACGTCCCATCCGACCGGGCCGGGCGAGAGTTTGGCGAGGTCCTCGTCAAGATAAGCCTGCTGCGAGGGGCGCAGGCCCTTGCCCTTGAAGCGGCCGTAAAAATTGCGCCACGGGGCGCCGGATGGATGCTTGTCCTGGGTCATGGTCTGCGTACGAAACGTCCGATTTGTACAAGGGCTCTGTACATAACCCCGGGGTGTGGGCGGAATTTCGTACAAGATGCACGAAATCCCGCAAGTGCCACAAGGTCAGACGGATTTTTTCAGCGTCTCGACAAGGTCGGTTTTCTCCCAGCTGAAGCCGCCATCGGCCTCGGGCTCGCGCCCGAAATGGCCATAGGCCGCGGTGCGCTGGTAGATCGGCTTGTTGAGCTCGAGCGCCTCGCGGATGCCGCGCGGGGTGAGGTCCATCGAGGCGCGGATGGCTTTCTCGATCGCTTCTTCGCCGACTTCGCCGGTGCCGTGGGTATCGACATAGATCGACAGCGGCTTGGCGACGCCGATGGCGTAGCTGAGCTGCAGGGTGCAGCGTTCGGCCATGCCGGCGGCGACCACGTTCTTGGCGAGGTAGCGCGCGGCATAGGCGGCCGAGCGGTCGACCTTGGTCGGATCCTTGCCCGAGAAGGCCCCGCCGCCATGCGGTGCGGAGCCGCCATAAGTATCGACGATGATCTTGCGCCCGGTCAGGCCAGCGTCGCCATCGGGGCCGCCGATGACGAAGGTGCCGGTCGGGTTGACCCACCATTCGGTCTTGTCGGTGATCCATTCGGCGGGCAGGACTTCGCGGATATAGGGCTCGACGATGGCGCGGATATCGTCGCTGGTCTGGTTCTCGTCCTCGTGCTGGGTCGACAGCACGATCTGCATGACCTCGACCGGCTTGCCGTCTTCGTAGCGCAGCGAGAGCTGGCTTTTGGCATCGGGGCGCAGGGTCGGTTCGGCGCCGGATTTGCGGGCCTCGGCCAGACGGCGCAGGATCGCGTGGCTGAACTGGATCGGAGCGGGCATGAGCGCGTCGGTTTCGTTGGTGGCGTAGCCGAACATGATGCCCTGATCCCCTGCACCGTCGCGATCGACCCCTTGGGCGATATGGGCGGATTGTTCATGCAGGAAGTTCAGCACGTGGCAGGTGTTCCAGTGGAACTTCTCCTGCTCGTAACCGATGTCGCGGATACAGTCGCGGGCGATCTGCTGAATGCGGCCCATGTAGTTGCGCAGGATTTCCTGATCCGAGAGACCGACCTCGCCGCCGATCACGACCATGCCGGAGGTGGCGAAGGTTTCGGCGGCAACGCGGGCGTTGGGTTCCTCGGCGATGAGGGCATCGAGGATCGCGTCCGAAATCCGGTCGCAGACCTTATCCGGGTGGCCCTCCGAAACGGATTCGGAGGTGAAGATGTAATTTTGGCGAGACATGTGTGAGTTGCTCCATTGGGTTTTGCCGTCACGCCAGGAAGCCGTTGTGACGGATTGAAGACGTGGTTACGCCCCGCCTGCGGGCGCGTCAATCGCTATATGGGTCGCGCGCTGCGGCGGTGTTGCAGGAAAGACAGCACGAGGAGAAGAGTCGCCAGCGCAAGAACCGGCGCATCACCCAAGCGTGCATAGATTGTGGGGGCGAGCGGTGGCGGCAGTCTGACGTCGCGCCAGCCCGCCTGCCCCAGCGGGATCGAGTCCAGCACCCGGCCCGCCGGGTCGATCATTGCCGAGACCCCGGTATTGGCGACGCGGATCATCGGCAGCCCCTGTTCGGCGCTGCGCAGTCGCGCCTGTGCAAGGTGCTGATACGGCCCGGACACCTGCCCGAACCAGGCATCGTTGGTGATGAGCAGCAGCATGTCTGGACGCTTGGGCGCGGCGCGCACATCCTGTGGAAAGACGCCCTCATAGCAGATCAGGGGCAACGCCTGCCCGAGATCGCCAAGGTCGACGAGCCGCGCGCCCGGCCCCGGCGAATAGCCATTGCCCGCCTGCGCGGCAAAGGCGGTGATGCCGAAGCGCTGGAGCGTGTCGCCAAAGGGGATGTATTCGCCGAAAGGGACAAGGTGGTGCTTGTCGTAAAGCGCGCCGACCTGCCCCGAGGCGTCAAGCACCACCAGCGAGTTGTAGAACCGCAACCCGTCGATGCGCTGCATCCCCAGCACCACGGGCACGCCATCGGCGGCGTCGGCGATGGCATCGAGCGTCGGCCCGGCACGATCGAGCAGCACCGGCACCGCCGTTTCGGGCCAGACGATGAGCGAGGGCGACGCGCCGGGCGTTTCGGGGGGCGCGGCGGTGAAATCAATCTGGCGCGCGAAGAAGACTGGTATCTTTTCAGGATCCCATTTTTCATGCTGGGGGGCGTTGGGCTGGATGATACGCACGAGGGGCGCGCTGGCGTCGGTGCCGGGCGCGGGCGTCAGCAACAGCCCCGCGCCATGCAGGGCCGCAAATATGGCGAGCGTCAGGGCGGCCGGCAGGCGCGGGCCGCTGAGCATGTGCCAAAGGGCGGTGGCCGCGCCCGCCACAAGCGCGCTGAGCAGGAGCGAGCCGCCAATCGAGGCCCAATGCAGAAAGGGCGTGGAGATGAGCGCATGGCCCGTCTGTGCCCATGGAAAGCCAGTCAGAAGATAGGTGCGCGCGGCTTCGGCAAGCACCAGCGCGGCGACAAAGGCGGGGGCACGCCCGCCCGCGAACCGCGCAAGAGCGAAAGCGACGCCCCAGAAGAGGGCCAAGCCCACAGACAGCCCGATCAACGCGAACGGCGCCATCCAGCCGTGGCGCGCGACATCCACCAGAAAGGGTTCAACGATCCAGTTGAGCGCCAGGGCGAAATAGCCCGCCCCCCCGGCAAGCCCGGTCATGAAGGCGGATTTCCAGCCCGGTGCGGAAATGCGCAGGATCGCGTAAAGCAGCGCAAGGCCCAGGATCGTCAGCGGCCAGAGCCCCCAGGGCGCCTGCCCCAGCGCCGTCAGCGCCCCGAGAAGCCCCGAGAGGATCAGGCGGCTGCGCGGGCGCAGCCCCGCGATCCAGGCGGCAAGGCGGCTGGCTGTGCTGTCAGGCATCCGTATGTTCGGGCAGCCGGACGCGCAGGCGCTTGATGCGGCGCGGGTCGGCGTCGATCACCTCGATCGAGACGCCGGAGGGGTGTTCGACCACCTCGCCACGCACCGGCACGCGCCCGAGCAGCATGAAGACAAGGCCGCCAAGGGTGTCGATCTCTTGCTCGTCGACCTCTTCGGCCTCGGTCAGAGAGAGGCCGATTTCGGTTTCGAATTCCTCGAGCGGAGTCTTGGCGGCGGCAAGGTAACTGCCGGGGGTTTCGCGGGTGAAATACTGATCGTCATCGACGTCGTGCTCGTCCTCGATCTCGCCGACGACCTGTTCGATCAGGTCCTCGATGGTCACGAGCCCGTCAACGCCGCCATATTCGTCGATCACCAGCGCCATGTGGCGCCGTTCGGCCTGCATCTTCTGCAAAAGGACGCCGATGGGCATGGAGGGGGGCACGAACAGCAGCGGGCGCAGCATCTGTTTGAGCGAGAAGCGCCCGCCCTTGCCGTTGAAGCCGTGGCGCAGGGCGAAATCCTTGAGGTGGACCATGCCGATGGGGGTGTCGAGCGTGCCGTCATAGACCGGCAGGCGGGTCATGCCGCTGTCGCGGAACATTTCCACCAGCTCGTCGCGGGTGATGCTGGAGGGGACGGAGACGATATCGGCCTTGGGGATGGCCACGTCCTCGACCGCCATGTCCCGCAGGTTGCGCAGGCCCGGCATGCCGACCAGCGGCGCAGCACCGCCCGGACCCGTTTCCGCCTCGCTGTCGTCGCCGGGGCTGAGCGCCCCGATGATGCGGCGGAAGAAACCGCCATTGTCCTCGTTACTGTCCTGCCCTTCGGGCTGCGCGCTTTGCGCCGCGTTAGAGGAGTCGTCTGTACTGTCGCCCATCGTCTCTTTATCCGTTGGCGGGGCGCGGCGCGCCCCTTGCGTTGCTCAATATGGGTCACCGACCCCCAGTTTGCCAAGTATGGCGACCTCGGTTCGTTCCATCAAAGTGGCATCCGGGTCACGGATGTGATCATAACCCATCAAATGCAGGACGCCATGAACGACCAGATGCGTCACATGGTCCGGCAGGGATTTGCCGCTGGCGGCGGCCTCGCGCTGGCAGGTGTCAAAGGCGATGGCGATGTCGCCAAGGGTGTTGTCGCCGTCCGGGCCGGTACAGGGCAAGGGGAGATCGGGGCGCGCGCCGGGGGTGGGCGGCGCGATGTCGAGGGCAGGCCAGGAGAGGACATTGGTGGGCGCCGGGCGGTCGCGGAAATCGGCATTGAGCGCGGCAATGCGGGCGTCGTCGCAGCCAAGGAGCACGATGTCCCAGGCGTCGGGATCAAGCCCGAGATGGTCGAGCGCGGCGCGCGACGCGGTTTCGGCGAGTGCCGCGAGATCCACCGCCTGCCAGCGGTCGTCCTCGAGAATGGTATCGGTCAGCATGTGGCAGATTTCCGGGGGCGCTGCCCCCGGACCCCCGGGATATTTCGAAACAGAAGAAGACCCATCGCGCGCAGGCGCGGGGCCGTCAAGAGGGGGTGTCGGCTTCATAGGCCTCGATGATGGCCGCGACGAGCGGGTGGCGCACCACGTCGCGGGAGGTGAAGTAATTGAAGCCGATGCCGGGAATGTCGCCAAGCAGGCGTTCGGCGTCATGCAGGCCGCTGGTCACGCCGCGCGGCAGGTCGATCTGGGAGCGGTCCCCGGTGATGACCATGCGCGAGCCTTCGCCAAGGCGGGTCAGGAACATCTTCATCTGCATGGAGGTGGCGTTCTGGGCCTCGTCGAGAACGACGAAGGCATTGGCCAGCGTGCGCCCGCGCATGAAGGCGAGCGGCGCGATCTCGATGCGCTTTTCCTCGATCAGCTTGGCGAGCTGCTTGCCGGGCAGGAAATCGTTGAGCGCGTCGTAAAGCGGCTGCATGTAGGGGTCGACCTTTTCCTTCATGTCGCCGGGCAGGTAGCCCAGTTTCTCGCCCGCCTCGACGGCGGGGCGGCTGAGGATGATGCGGTCCACATGACCTTCGATAAACATCGACACGCCCACCGCCACGGCGAGATAGGTCTTGCCGGTTCCCGCCGGGCCGATGCCGAAGGCGAGTTCGCTGGCAAAAAGCGATTTCACATAGGCCTTCTGCGCGTCGGTGCGCGGTTCGACCAGTTTCTTGCGGGTCTTGATCTCGACCCGGCCGCCGCGGAACATTTCAAGCTGGTCGCCATCGCGGGTGCCGGTCTGGTCGGTGTCCGCGCCCATGCGCAATTCGCGGTCCACATCGCCCGATTCGACCGACTTGCCGGTTTCGAGCCGCTGATAGAGCGCCTGGAGCACTTCGATCGCGTCGCGCGCGGCGCTTTCCTCGCCGACCACGGCAAGCTGATTGCCGCGGCGCAGGATCTGCACGCCAAGATTCTGCTCTATATCCGCGAGGTTACGGTCATATTCGCCGCACAGGTCGATCAGTAACCGGTTGTCAGGGAACTCTACCAGCGCTTCGTGAAGCGCGTCGGGGCCGGGAGGCGATGGCAGTTCGGTCGTGACCAAGCAAATCTCCTGCGAAAGCGTGTCTGAAAGGGATCGTGCCAAGCGGCGCGCGAAGGTGCAAGCGTGTTGGTTGAAATGTCATCGTTTCGTAACGAAAAAAGCCGCAGGCGGGTGCCTGCGGTCATTTTTTTCCGCATCCGGAAGGATGTCAGCGCGGATCAGGCAGGGGTGATCCGGACTTGAACGGGCCGGTCGCCACTGTCGGCGGCGCGGCACCGGAACAGACCGGCTTGCCGTATCTGTCGGTCCTTGCCGAAAGATAGCCTTCGAGGCCGTCGTCGATGATCCAGTGATCGCAGCCGTTGGGATCGACCCAGATGCCGGCCTTAAGCTGGCTGAGATGTTTGGAATCGACGAAGCCCCTGTCGCGACCCTTGTCGGGGCCGTAGGCGCAGGCCGAGAGCAGGCCGATGACGGGGAGGATCAACGCGACTTTAAAGTTTTTCATGGTTACAACCCCTTCAGCGCCAGCACATGATTTCGACACGGCGGTTCTGCGCCATGCCTTCGGCAGAATTGTTCGATGCCTTCGGCATCCGTTCGCCATAACCGCGCACCGAGGCGATCCGGGCGCCCATCGAGCGGGCCACGCTGGCGACCGCATTGGCGCGGCGCTGCGAAAGGCGCATGTTGTATTCATCCGAGGCGCGGCTGTCGGTATGGCCGACGATCGAGTAGGAGACCGCGTTGGCGCTGCGGAAGAACTGTTGCAGATGGGCGCGCCCCGAAGAGCCGATATGGGCGCTGTCGGTCGCGAAATACTGATCGGTGTAGATGGTGCCGCAGAGATTGACCTCATGGCAGACCGGGCGACCATCGCGGGTCACATGGGGCGACATGTAGCCCTCGGCACCGTCATCCATGACCCAATGCTCGCAACCGTCGGGATCGATCCAGATCGTGGGGATATATTGCTCGCCCTTGACGGTGCGCTGCTGCGCGATACCGGCATCGGCGGTTACCGCAAGTCCCAGGGCAATGGCGGCCAGCCCCCCCAGAACAGCTCGTACGCTTTCAAAATACTCTCTCGCCACGGCCAATGCCCCTTCTACCTTTGCAGTCGCTGCGCATTGGGCGGGGCCATACACACCCCACAGCGGCAGCTCTTTTCAGTTTTATCAACCGTCGCGACAAAGTGAAGGTTTATTATCGGGATATTGTCATTCTTGTGGCAACAATGCCCCGAAGTGGCCGCAATTGGGGCCAAACCGGTATCAAAGTGCTGTCCGACGCTGTGAGCGCTCGGGCCAGTCTGGGCCAGTCCGGGCCAACCCGAGTCAGACCGTGGCGGCACCGGTCAGCCGTCCGGCCAGGGAATTGGGGCCGCTGGCGGTGATCTCGACCTCGGCAAGGTCACCGAGCGAGAGGTCGCACCCATCCACATGGACCGCGTGCAGGTAATCGGACTTGCCGACCATCTGACCGTCAAAGCGGCCCGGTTTCTCGAAGAGCACGCCGACGCGGCGCCCGACCATGGAGTCCTGGGCGGCGCGCTGGTGATGGGTGATGCGGGCCTGAAGGCGCTGGAGGCGATCGGATTTCACATCCTCGGACAGTTGTTCGCGCTCGGCCGCCGGGGTGCCGGGGCGGGTGGAATACTTGAACGAGAAGGCATAGCCGTATTTCACCTCTTCGATCAGGTCGAGCGTGGCCTGGAAATCGGCTTCGGTTTCCTCGGGGAAGCCGACGATGAAATCGCCCGACATCAGGATATCGGGGCGCGCGGCGCGGATGCGTTCGATCAGGCGCAGGTAGCTTTCGGCGGTATGCTGGCGGTTCATGCGTTTGAGAATGCGGTCGGAGCCCGATTGTACCGGCAAGTGCAGGTAGGGCATCAGTTTTTCGCAAGCGCCATGCGCCTCGATCAGGTCGTCGCTCATGTCGTTGGGATGCGAGGTGGTGAAGCGGATGCGCGCCAGCCCGTCGATGCCGTCGAGCGCGTGGATGAGGCGCGCGAGCGACCAGTCGGCGCCGTCCGGCCCGGTGCCGTGATAGGCGTTGACGTTCTGCCCCAGCAGGGTGATTTCGCGCACGCCGCGATCCACGAGTTCGCGCGCCTCATCAAGGATGCGGGCGGCGGGGCGGCTGGCCTCGGCGCCGCGCGTATAGGGGACAACGCAGAAGGCGCAGAACTTGTCGCAGCCTTCCTGCACGGTCAGGAAGGCGGTGGGGCCGCGGCTGGCCTTGGGGCCGCGGGATTTCAGGGCCGCGAACTTGTCATCGAGCGGGAAATCGGTGTCGAGCGCCTTTTCGCCGCTGCGGGTGCGGGCCTCCATCTGCGGCAGGCGGTGATAGGATTGCGGGCCGACAACCAGATCCACCAGCGGCTGGCGGCGCATGATCTCTTCGCCCTCGGCCTGTGCGACGCAACCGGCGACGCCGATTTTCAGGTCGGGATTGCCATCCTTGAGGACGCGCAGGCGGCCCAGTTCGGAATAGACCTTTTCGGCGGCTTTCTCGCGGATATGGCAGGTGTTGAGCAGGATCATGTCGGCGTCATCGGGGCTGTCGGTTTCGACATAGCCCGCGCCGCCCATGGCCTCGGCCATGCGCTCGCTGTCATAGACATTCATCTGGCAGCCATAGGTCTTGATGTAGAGTTTCTTCGCCTCGGCCATGCGCGCGGCTCCTGCCTTTTGTGTCAGGGGTTGGGTTACATCGAATCCGGGGTGTCTTGCAATGCGTGACGAATTGGCGGAGTCTGCGCCAAAACGGATGAGTGCGATGCGGTATTCGAGCCTGGACGATTTTCTGAAATACGGTGGTGAGGCGCTGGCCAAGGGGCCGGTGGCCGTGGTGCTGGTGGAGGACGAGGTCGAGCTGGGATCGACCATGCGTCACCATCTGGATTGCGGGTTTCGCGAGGTGCTGGCGCTGATGCCGGAGGCCTTCGCGTTGCCGGACGACGTGGCGCCCAAGATACGGCGGATCGACCATGACGTGACCGTGCGGGGCGACGGGATCGCCGCCATCAACCGGCTGATCGGGGCGGCGCCGGGGATCTGGATGTATTACTGCTACAATGCGGAATACCTGTTCTACCCGTTCTGCGAGACACGCACCGTGGGCGAGATGCTGGCCTTTCACACCGAAGAGCGGCGCGATGCGATGCTGACCTATGTGGTCGATCTTTATGCCGGAGACCTTGAGCGCCATCCCGGCGCGGTGTCGCTGGAGGATGCGCATCTGGACAGGTCGGGCTATTACGCGCTGGCGCGCAAGGATGCGGGCTTTCACAACCATCCCAAGGAACGCCAGCTCGATTTCTATGGCGGGCTGCGCTGGCGCTATGAAGAGCATATCCCCGCGCCGCGCCGCAAGATCGACCGGATCGCGCTGTTTCGGGCGCGCGAGGGGCTGGTGCTGCACGAGGGTCACACGTTTTCGGACGAGGAATACAATACCTATGCCTGCCCCTGGCATCATAACCTGACGGCGGCGATCGTGTCGTTCCGCACCGCCAAGGCGCTGAAGCGCAATCCCGGATCGACCTTCGATATCGACACGTTCAAGTGGCACAACTCGACCCCCTTCGAGTGGCATTCGCGCCAGTTGCTGGATCTGGGCCTGATGGAGCCGGGGCAGTGGTTCTGAGGTGATCGTGGGGAAGGCAAGCAGCCGGTTCAGGCGCTGATACTGCCCGCGCGGGTGGCGGCGCAGGTCAGCATTGCGCCCGCCCCTGCCCTATTGACTGAGTTTCCGGGTCAGGGTGTCGGCGAGGCCGGTGTCGGCTGCGGCAGAAAGGCCATCGGTGCCACGCGGGAAGTAGGCTTGCAGCACGTCCGAGCCGCCCATGAGATCGGCGACCCGAACGGCCATGGATTGCATCTGGTCATGCACCGGCGGGGCGAGCGCGCGCTCCTGCCAGATCGCGCCCAGCACCGCCGCGAACAGCGCGACATTCACCAGCCGCGCCATCGAGCGGGCGCGCGCGCTGCGCGCAAGGCGGCGTTCCTCGCGGGGATGGGGAAGGTGGGGCGCTTGGCGTAGCATCCCTTCGGGATGGCATCCGGGCGTGTCATTTCCGTGGCGAAAACCCGGCGCTAAGCGGGCCTTGGGGCGCGGTTTATGCCAGCGAGGTCATTCATCGTCATTTTCGGATTGCGCCGCCGCGCCTTGAAGCCGCGCGTGGGGGCGCCACCCGGTGTCACGTTTCGATAAGCCCGCGCGCCGCGCGCAGGAATGTGAGCGAAGCGAAGGGAAACCGGTTGCCGGAGATCGCCGTTCAGAGGTTTTCGGCCTGCGGCATGCCAAGCACGTGATAGCCGCCATCGACATGGATGATTTCGCCGCTGGTGCAGGCGCCGGCATCCGAGGCGAGGTAGACCGCGGTGCCGCCGATCGCCTCGAGCGTGGCATTGGCGCGCATCGGGGCGTTGAGGTCGGTATGCTTGTAGGTGCGCCGCGCGCCGCCGATGGCCGCGCCCGCCAGCGTCTTCATCGGGCCGGGCGAGATGGCGTTGACGCGGATACCGTCGGGTCCGAGATCGTTGGCAAGGTAGCGGGTCGCGGATTCAAGCGCGGCCTTGGCGACGCCCATGACGTTGTAATTGGGCACGACCTTGTTGGAGCCCTGGTAGGTCATGGTCAGCAGCGTACCGCCGTTCTCCTGCATCATCGGATAGGCGCGGCGCGCCACGTCGATGAAGGAATAGGCGGAAATCTCCATCGAGTGCTTGAAGTTCTTGCGGCTGGTATTGATGAAGCGGCCAGTCAGTTCGGACTTGTCCGAATAGGCGATGGCGTGGACCACAAAATCAATCGTGGGCCATGTTACGGCCAGTCGCGCGAAGGCTGCATCAAGCGAGGCGTCATCGGTCACATCCACATCCATCAGAACGTCCGACCCGAGGCTTTCGGCCAGCGGCTGCACCCTCTTGCCAAAGGCGTCGCCCTGGTAGGAGAAGGCCAGCTCCGCGCCCGCCTCGTGCATCGCCCTGGCGATCCCCCAAGCGATGGAGCGGTCATTCGCCACCCCCATGATCAGGCCGCGCTTGCCTTGCATCGAATTGCTCATGTCGATTTACCCACGGTATTTGCTGAGAAGCATTGATCCATTGGTGCCGCCAAAGCCGAAGCTGTTGGTCATCACCGTATCGAGCCCGGCATCGTCAACGCGCGCGGTTGCGATTTCGCCGTCATGGATGGCGGGATCGAGCGTTTCGACATTGATGGAGGGAATGATGAAGTCGTTTTCCAGGGCGAGCAGGCAGTAGATCGCCTCCTGTGCGCCGGTGGCGCCCTGGCTGTGGCCGGTCATCGACTTGGTCGAGCTGATCGGCGGGGTGGTGCCTTCGCCGAAGATGCGGCGCACGGCCTCGACCTCGCCGACATCACCCACCGGCGTCGATGTGCCGTGGGCGTTGATATAGCCGACCTTGCGGTCTTCGGGCAGGGTCTGAAGGGCGAGGCGCATGGCGCGCTCGCCGCCCTCGCCCGAGGGCGCGACCATGTCATGACCGTCAGAGGTGGCGGCGTAGCCGGTGACTTCGGCATAGATGCGCGCACCGCGCGCCAGCGCGTGATCGAGTTCCTCGAGCACGACGATCCCGCCGCCCCCCGAGATCACGAAGCCGTCGCGCTCGGCGTCAAAGGCGCGCGAGGCGCGGGCGGGCGAGTCGTTGAACTTGCTGCTCATCGCGCCCATCGCATCGAACAGGCACGAGAGCGTCCAGTCGAGTTCCTCGCCGCCGCCCGCGAACATCACGTCCTGCTTGCCCATCATGATCTGTTCGGCCGCATTGCCGATGCAATGCAGCGAGGTCGAGCAGGCCGAGGTGATCGAATAGTTGATGCCCTTGATCTTGTAGGCGGTGCTGAGATTGGCCGAGATGGTCGAGCTCATGCATTTGGGCACGGCGAAGGGGCCGATCCGCTTGGGGCTGCCCTTTTCCAGAACGGTCTGATGCGCGGCCAGCATGGCCGAGGTGGACGGCCCGCCCGACCCGGCCACAAGGCCGGTGCGTGGGTTGACGATGTCGCCCTCCTCAAGACCGGCATCCTGGATCGCCTGGCCCATGGCGATATGCGCATAGGCCGCACCCGGCCCCATGAAGCGCAGCGTGCGCTTGTCCACATGTTCGCTGACATCGAGCTTGAGCGTGCCCGCGATCTGCGAGCGAAAGCCATGCTCTTTCATTTCCTCGCTGGCGACGATGCCGGAGGTGCCGGATTTCAACGCGGCAAGCACTTCCTGGGCATTGTTGCCGATGGACGAGACGATTCCGAGACCCGTGACGACGACGCGACGCATGTTGGGCTTCTCCTTAGATTTGCGGTGGGTTCAGCTTTCGCTGAGCGCGACTTTCATGTCCTTCACCTGATATATCACCTCTCCGTCGGCTTCGACACGCCCGTCAGCGACACCCATGGTCAGGCGTCTTGTCTGCACGGCTTTCGTGAAATCCACGTAATAGGTCAGCATCTTGCGGTCGGGGCGGACCATGCCGGTCAGCTTGACCTCGCCCACGCCCAGCGCATAGCCGCGCCCCTGCCAGCCGCGCCAGCCAAGGTTGAAGCCGGTGAGCTGCCAAAGGCCGTCAAGGCCAAGGCAGCCGGGCATGATCGGATTGCCGGGGAAATGACACTCGAAGAACCAGAGGTCGGGATGGATGTCGAACTCGGCCACCACATGGCCTTTTCCATGCGGGCCGCGGTCGCCGCTGATATCGGTGATGCGGTCCATCATCAGCATCGGCGGTTCGGGAAGCTGCGCATTGCCGGGGCCGAACAGCTCGCCCCGGGCGCATTTCAGCAGGTCGTCCTTGTCGAAGCTGCTTGGGTAGTCGGCCATGCGGACGGGCCCTTTCGTGACTGGTGCGTATCGTTCGGGAAACCCTGTATCACCGCCCGAAAGGGCCTTGCAAGCCTGTCGGCATGATGCGCGCCCGGCGGGCGGTTGCGGAATTTGTTTGAAATCATGGGGGTCGCGGCCCTATATTCTCCAGTGACCCACGCAACAGAGGCGAATATGGACCTGCAAGCAACGACCCGCGGAACAGAGTGGCTGGCCCAGGCGGGCATGCGGCCCACGCGTCAGCGCGTCGCACTGGCGACAATGCTGGTGGGCGATGGGCAACATCGCCATGTCACCGCCGAAAGCCTGTTCGAAGAAGCCCGCAAGCGCGGCGACAGCGTGTCGCTGGCGACCGTCTACAACACGCTGCGCGCCTTTTCGGATGCGGGGCTGATCCAGGAAGTGACGGTGGACGGATCGAAAAGCTATTTCGACACCAACACCCATGACCATCCGCATTTCTACTGGGAGGACGAGGCGCGGCTGTCTGACGCCCCGTCCGAGGAGCTGGAAATCGCGCGCCTGCCCAATGCGCCCGAGGGCGCCGAGATCACCAGCGTGGACGTGGTGATCCGCCTGCGCCGGACCTGACACGGCACAACAGCCGTGGGCGCAAGAGCCCCGGCGAACGATCCACGGAGAAAAGCGATGCGTGCGGCAAGCTATGCGCGGTTCGGCCCCGCCGCCGAAGTTATTGATATCGGCGAGATCGACACCCCGGCACCGGGCGCGGGAGAGGTGCTGGTACGGCTGCGCTGGTCGGGGGTGAACCCCTCGGACGCCAAGGCGCGCGCCGGAAGCCGGCCCGGCGTCACCCGCCCCGACCATGACCGAATCATCCCCCATTCAGACGGCGCGGGCGTGATCGAGGCCGTCGGCGAGGGAGTCGACACCGCCCGCATAGGCCAAAGGGTCTGGATCTGGAACGGCCAGTGGAAGCGCGCCTTTGGCACCGCAGCCGAGGCCATCGCCCTGCCCGGGGATCAGGCCGTGCCGCTGCCAGAGGGAGTCGACCTGGACACCGGCGCGACGCTGGGCATTCCGGGGCTGACCGCCTGCCAGACCGTATTCGGCGGCGGGTCGGTCAATGGGCAGACATTGCTGGTTTCGGGAGGCGCGGGCGCCGTCGGGCATAACGCCGTGCAACTTGCGCGCTGGGGCGGCGCGCGGGTGATCGCCACCGCATCGCCCGATGCCGCAGGCCGCGTGCGCGCGGCGGGCGCCGATCACGTTTTCGATTACCGCGACGCTGCGCTTGGCGAAAAGATCATGGAGGCCAGCGGCGGGCGCGGCGTGGACCGCGCCGTCGAGGTCGAGTTCGGCCAGAACGTCGCCCTGCTGGCCGAGGTCATGGCCCCGCTGGGCACTATCGCGGCCTATGGCTCGGGCAAGGACATGACGCCTACCCTGCCCTTCGGCCCTTATCTTTTCAAGGCGCTCAAGATCGACATCACGCTGATCTACATCCTGCCCGATGCCGCGCGCCAGGCAGCCATCGCAAAACTGCACGCCGCACTGAGCGAAGGCGCGCTGAAGCCCGCCATTGGCGACCGCTACCCGCTTGCGGATTGCGCCGCCGCACAGGACGCCGTGATGAGCCCGGGACGCGCAGGCGCGGTGCTGCTGGACATCGGCTGAAGGGTGCTTGCCCCGCCCAAAGCAAAACGTCACGTGTCGGAGTCGGCGCCGGAGGGGCCGGGGCGGGTGAGGCGGGCGCGCGAGGCGCTGAGGCCGGGGGCGAAGCCTTCGGCGTCGCCGTAATCGACGAACTGCGCGTAATAGGCATGCATCGCGCCGACGCGGGCGGCGTGTTTGATCGGGCACCAATAGGCCTCGGTGCGCCCGGCGATCTCCTGCACGTAGCCGATCAGCCCGTTGCAATAGCCGCAATAGACGCAGTTCAGTTTCTGAAGCGCGTTGAGATAGGCCAGGTGGTGGCGGTCGACGCGGATGAAATCGGCGCGGCGGACCTTTTCGATTCGATAGACCGGAAAGCAGATCGCCTGATAGAGCGTCGCGAAAAGATCAAGCAGCGCGAAAGGCAGGATCAGCGAATAGATCATCGGAGCGGTGATCACCACCATCGGCCGGGTCTGGCGCAGGAACGTGCCGAGGCCCACGCGCAGCGCGCGGTGGCGGCGACGAATCTCATTCTCGAACACCACGCGGCCATTTTCCAGCTGATAGCTGAATTCGGCGCGGCGCCGGTGGAATTCGGCGTCCAGTTCGCCCTGGAGATCGCGGATCCGGGTGAGCAGCTTTTCGGTGGGCGAGGTCATCGGCGGGCTCCGTCAGTTGCGCCGCCAGCCTAGCGCGGGCACGTGCCGCGACGCCAGTCGATTGCGCCGGGGCGCCAGCCCTGCCCTTTTGGAACGCAAAGGCGCGCGCAGGTCTTCCTGCACGCGCCCTTGTTTCATCTAATGCGATCGCCGAAGCGACTGCCGCCCGGTCAGGAAATATCGACCAGTTCGATGGCGAAGGTCAGATCCTTGCCCGCCAGCGGGTGATTGGCGTCAAGCGTCACCTGTTCGTCGGTCACTTCGACCACGGTGACGGGCATCACCTGCCCCTGGGGTGTCTGCACCTGCAACTGGGTGCCCAGATCGAGCGGGATATCCTCGGGGATATCGGCACGCGGCACCGCCTGCTGGGCGTTGGGGTCGGGCTGGCCATAGGCCTGATCGGCGGGCACTTCGACGGTTTTCTTGTCGCCCACGGTCATGCCGGGCAGCGCCTGATCGAGGCCGGGGATGATCTGACCGGAACCGACCTGGAATTCCAGGGGGTCGCGCCCTTCGCTGCTGTCGAAGGTCTCACCGTCTGTCAGCGTACCGGTATAGTGAATGCGGACGGTATCGCCCTCTTTGACTTGCGTCATGCGTGTTTCCCAATCTGTGGTGGAGTGAATTTGCAAGGCCGCGTCCCGCGCGGGTGCTTGTACGTGTCGCAGAACAATTTAGTGATTCACGCCGGGGATTGCAAACCGACTGCGCTGAAAGCTCTGATAAAGCGGACGCGCGGGGTGCGCGGGCGAATGCCGCGCCATGCGCGCCCCGGTGGGCGGGGCTTTCGGTGCGGTGCGATCCGTGCCAGTGTCATGCGCAACAGACCGGAGGACCCATGCCGATTACAACATGCATATTTGACGCCTATGGCACCCTGTTCGACGTTTCCGCCGCCGCGCGGACCGCAGCCGAGGAGCCGGGGCGCGAAAAATTCGCCAAGCACTGGCCCAGCATCGCCGAGAACTGGCGCCGCAAGCAATTGCAATACACATGGCTGCGTGCCGCGATGGGCACGCATACCGATTTCTGGAATGTCACCCAGGACGGGCTTGACTGGGCGCTGGAGGCCGAGGGGCTGGACGGCGACGACGATCTGCGCGAGCGGCTGTTGATGCTTTACCGCGAGCTCGCGCCCTATCCCGAAGTTCCCCCGATGCTCGAGGCGCTCAAGGCGCAGGGCATGGCCACGGCGATCCTGTCGAACGGCGCGCCGGGGATGCTCTCGGATGCGGTGTCATCGGCGGGGATCGGCGCGCATCTCGACGATGTGCTCTCGGTTGAAAGCGTCGGCGTCTTCAAGCCCGCGCCGCAGGTCTATGACATGGTGGGCGAGCGGTTCTGCTGTGACATCTCGGAGGTTCTGTTCGTGTCCTCGAATGGCTGGGATGCCTGCGCGGCGGCGGCCTATGGCTTCATCGCCGCCTGGGTCAACCGGACGGGCGCACCGATGGAGAGGCTGCCGGGGCGGCCGCATCATGTGCTTGAGGACCTGAGCGCCATCCCTGCCCTGACCGAGGGCTGAACATGTCGCATTTCACCAGTTCGGACGGGCTGAGCCTTTATTACGAGGATGAGGGCGCGGGGCGGGCGGTGCTGTGCCTTGCGGGCCTGACGCGCAATGCGCGCGATTTCGATCCGCTGGCGCCGCATCTGCGCGATCTGCGGATGCTTCGGCTGGATTATCGCGGCCGTGGGCATTCGGATCACGACCCGGATTTCACGAATTACAACATCCTGCGCGAGGCGCAGGATGTGATCGAACTGCTGGATCACCTCGGGCTTGAACGTGTCACGCTGATCGGTACCTCGCGCGGCGGGCTGATCGCCATGGCGCTGGCGGCGGGTCACGCAGCGCGGCTCGAGGCGGTGTTGCTCAATGATATCGGCCCCGAGGTCGCGCCGGGGGGGCTTGAGCGGATCATGGACTATGTCGGCAAGCCGCCGCCCTTCGAGGATCTTGATGCGGCGGCGGCGGCGCTGGAGGCGGCGCATCGCCTCGATTTTCCGGGCGTGGAGCGCGCGCGCTGGCGCGCGCAGGCCGAGGCCATGTTCGCGCCGCGCCCGCATGGCGGACTGGCGCTGCGCTATGATCCGAGGCTGCGCGATGCGCTGGTCGGCCAGGCCGGCGCCGGCGAGGCGGTGGACCTCTGGGCGCTTTTCGATGCGTTGGACGCCACGCCGCTGGCGGTGGTGAGAGGCGCGAACTCGGACCTTCTGAGCGCCGAAACGCTGGCGCGCATGCAAGCCAACCATCCCGCGCTGATCGCCGCGACGGTGCCCGATCGCGGGCATGTGCCTTTTCTTGACGAGCCGCAGGCGCTGGCCGCGCTGCGTGAATTGCTGGAGACCTGCGCGAAATGAGCGATATCGACATGATCCGCGCCGCCGCCGGGCGGCTCGAGGGCCATGCGCGGCGCACGCCGCTGCTGTCCTCGCCCTTCCTTGACGAAATCGCCGGGCGCCGGGTGCTGGTCAAGCCCGAATGCCTGCAACATACCGGCAGCTTCAAGTATCGCGGCGGGCGTGCGGCGGTGTCGGCACTGGAACCGGCGTTGCGCGCCAAGGGCG
The DNA here is from genome assembly GCA_964570675.1 of uncultured Roseovarius sp. Lineage (GTDB taxonomy): Bacteria > Pseudomonadota > Alphaproteobacteria > Rhodobacterales > Rhodobacteraceae > Roseovarius. The sequence goes on from CAZMZS010000010.1 coordinate 36,990, forward strand.
TGATCGCCTTTTCCAGCGGCAACCACGCGCAGGGCGTGGCGCTGGCCGCGCGCGAATTCGGCGTGCCGGCGGTGATCGTGATGCCTGCCGATGCGCCGCGCCTCAAGCTAGACAACACGCGCGCATTGGGCGCCGAGGTGGTGCTCTATGACCGCGCGGGGGGCGAAAGCCGCGAGGAAATCGGCGCGGCGCTGACCAGGGAACGGGGCCTTACGCTGATCAAGCCCTATGACGAACCCGAGGTGATCGCCGGTCAAGGCACCTGCGGGCTGGAGATCGCCGCGCAGGCGCGCGACGCGGGCGTGGAGCGGGGCGACGTGCTGGTCTGTTGCGGCGGCGGAGGGCTGACATCGGGGATCGCGCTGGCGCTCGAGGCCGAGGCGCCGGGGCTGCGCGCGCGGCCCTGCGAGCCCGAGGGGTTCGACGACACCGCGCGCTCGCTTGCGGCGGGGCGGATCCTGGCGAATGCGCATGGCGCGGGCGGGATCTGCGATGCCATCGTGACACCGCAGCCGGGCGAGATCACCTTCGAGATCATGTCGCGGCTGGCCGGGCCGGGGCTGGTGGTGAGCGAGGACGAGGTGCTTGCGGCGATGGCGCTGGCCTTCCAGCGCCTCAAGCTGGTGGCCGAACCGGGCGGTGCGGTGGCGCTGGCGGCAGCGCTGTTCCATCCCGGCGAGATCACGGGCGATGCGGTGATCTGTACCATATCGGGGGGCAATGTGGACGCCGCGATGTTCATCCGCGCCCTGCAAACCGCCACCGACTGAGCGACGGGGGGCCAGCCCCCCGAACCCCCCGGGATATTTCTCAACAGAAGAAGCCGGGATTCGCCCCACTCCCCCCGTTGCCTTCTTCTGTTTGAAAATATCCCGGGGTGAATTGGCCGCAGGCCAAGAGGGGCAGCGCCCCTTTGCGCCAGATCATGGACAGGGTTTCGCTGCTCGGTTTTCCTGTTGCGGAACATGGACGCGACCAGGAGGGACAGATCATGCGCACACAGGTGGCTATCGTGGGGGGCGGTCCGGCCGGGCTTTTGCTGGCGCAGCTTTTGCACGGACAGGGGATCGATACGGTGGTGCTGGAGCGGCGCAGCCGGGCGCATGTGCTGGAACGCGTGCGCGCCGGGGTGCTGGAGACCGGCTTCGTCGGGATGATGCGCGAGGCGGGCGTGGCCACGCGCATGGAGGCAGAGGGCATCGCCCATCACGGCGCGCGCATCGCTTATGGCGAGGAGAGTTTCCGGCTGGATTTCACCGCGCTGACCGGAGAGCAGGTGATGATCTACGGCCAGTCCGAGGTCACGCGGGACCTCTACGATGCGCGCGACGGGGCGGGTCTGGAAACCTTGCATGAATGCGCCGGTGTGCGCCCGCATGACATCGACGGCGCGCAGCCCTTCATCACCTTCCTGCATGGCGGCAAGATGAACCGGCTGGATTGCGACTTCATCATCGGCTGCGACGGGTTTCACGGCCCCTGCCGGGACGCCATCCCGCACGAAGCGCTGCGGGGCTACGAGAAGACCTATCCGTTCGGCTGGCTGGGGGTGCTGTCAGAAACTCCGCCGGTCGATGACGAGCTGGTCTATTGCAATTCCGAGCGTGGTTTCGCCCTGTGTTCGATGCGCGACGAGGGTCTGAGCCGCTATTACATTCAATGCTCGCTGGCGGACAGCCCGGAGGATTGGAGCGACGAGATGTTCTGGGAGGAGCTGGGGCGGCGCTTGCCGGGGGAGATGCGCGCGCAACTGGTCACCGGCCCGTCGATCTGGAAATCCATCGCACCGCTGCGCTCCTATGTCTGCGAGCCGATGTGCTGGGGCAAGATGTATCTGTGCGGCGATGCGGCCCATATCGTGCCGCCGACCGGCGCCAAGGGGCTCAACACCGCCGCGAGCGACGTGCATTACCTGAGCCAGGCGCTGATCCGGCATTACCGGGAGAGCGACGATCGCGGGCTCGAGGATTACTCGGGCCAGGCGCTGGCGCGGATCTGGAAGAACGAGCGGTTCGGCTGGTGGATGACCAATCTTTTGCACCGTTTTCCCGAGCAGAGCGCGTTCGATCTGCGTATGCAGCAGGCCGAACTGGCCTTTTTGCAGGAGAATGAGGCGGCGCAGCGCGCGCTGGCGCAGAACTATGTCGGCCTGCCCTATTGAGGAACGAGCGCGCGCAGGCGGCTTGCCTGAGGCGCGCCCCTCGCTTAGGTTGTGGGCATTGTGTCCGCGGCGCGCCCTGAAAGGGCGCCGGGAGGAGGCCGGGCGCAAGGCGTTTGTCGACGGGAGGAGACCATTACTTTCGCCACGCAGCATATAGACCGGGTGCTTGACACCCTGTCATCGGGTTCGGCGGCGGCGCGTTCGCGTCTGGCGGCGTCGTGGCAGCGCTCGGCGCGCGCCCATGGGCTGGACCCGGCGCGCCCGGAGGGCGGGCAGCGCGTGGAGGCGCGCGAACTCACGCAGCGCCGCGAGGCGCTCGGGGCCTTTCTCGGAGTCGCCGCGCCGCAGCTTGACAGTCTGTTCGGGCTGATCGGGCATTCGGGCTGCGGGGTGTTGTTGACGGATGCCGAAGGTGTCGTGCTGGAGCAGCGCTGTTCGGATGGCGACGCGGAAGTGTTCAAGCACTGGGGGCTTTGGGCCGGGACCGACTGGAGCGAGGCGGCGGAGGGCACCAACGGGATCGGCACCTGTCTGGCCGAAAACCGGCAGGTGACCATTCACCGCGACCAGCATTTCCTTGCCCGCAATATCGGCATGAGCTGCATGGATGCGCCGATCTACGGGCCGGACGGGGCGTTGATCGCAGCGCTGGACGTCTCCTCGGCCAGGGCCGATCAGACCGAGAGTTTCAACAGCCTGATCGCCGCCATGGTCGCGCAGACCGCGCATCAGATCGAGGCAGCGGCGTTTCGCGCGGCCTTTGCCGGGCGACGCATCGTGGTGGCCGATGGCGGTGGCGGAAACGGGCCGGCCGCGCTGCTGGCGGTGGATGGCGACGATATCGTCGTGGGCGCCACACGCGCCGCACGGCGCAGTTTCGGGCTTGCGATCGCGGGCGGGTTCAGCCCGCTGCCCGCCAATGACCTGCTGAACGGCGAGGCGGGCGCGGGCGGCTTCGAGCGCGCAGAGCGCGCCGCGGTGACCCGTGCGCTGGCACGCGCGGGGGGCAATGTGTCGAAGACGGCGCGCGCGCTCGGGATCGGGCGCGCGACGCTCTACCGGCGCATGGGACGGCTCGGGATCGCACCTGACGGGGGCAGACTGTCCCGGAACTGAGACAGTCGCCCGCCCTGCCCTGCAAGGCGGGGCTATCGCGCGGACCATAAGCGCGCATGATCCATTCGCAGCGGCACGACGCCGTGTAAATGGAGGAGATCACATGAACGAGATGACACAGACGGCGGGCAAGCATGCCTCGCCCTTCAAGACCCGTTATGACAATTTCATCGGCGGCAAATTCGTGGCCCCCGTGGAGGGAAAGTATTTCGACAACATCACGCCGATCACCGGCGCCAAGGTCTGTGAGGTCGCGCGCTCGGGTGCGAAAGACGTGGACCTCGCGCTGGATGCGGCGCATGCCGCCAGCACCGCATGGGGCAAGACCGCCCCGGCCGAGCGCGCCAACGTGTTGTTGAAAATCGCCGACCGGATGGAGGAGAACCTCGATCTGCTGGCGCAGGCCGAGACCTGGGATAACGGCAAGCCGATCCGCGAGACCACCGCCGCCGATATCCCGCTTTCTGTCGATCATTTCCGCTATTTCGCAGGCGTCCTGCGCGGCCAGGAAGGTACCATGTCGGAGATCGACGCCGATACCGTGGCTTATCATTTCCACGAGCCGCTGGGCGTCGTGGGTCAGATCATCCCGTGGAACTTCTCGATCCTGATGGCAGCTTGGAAACTGGCGCCGGCGCTGGCGGCGGGCAACTGCATCGTGCTCAAACCCGCTGAACAGACACCGGCGGCGATCATGGTGCTGGCCGAACTGGTCGCCGATCTGCTGCCTGCGGGCGTTCTCAACATCGTCAACGGCTATGGCGCCGAAGTCGGCGCGCCGCTGGCAAGCAGCCCGCGCATCGCCAAGATCGCCTTTACCGGTTCGACCGAGACCGGGCGCAAGATCATGCAGGCCGCGACCGAGAACCTGATCCCCGTCACGCTGGAGCTGGGCGGCAAGAGCCCCAACATCTTCTTTTCGGACGTGATGGCGCAGGATGACGCGTTTCTGGACAAGGCGGTCGAGGGCTTCGTGCTGTTTGCCTTCAATCAGGGCGAGGTCTGCACCTGCCCCAGCCGGGCGCTGATCCAGGAGGACATCTACGAAGAGTTCATCGCCC
>CAZMZS010000011.1:0-40643 GCA_964570675.1 uncultured Roseovarius sp.
CCTTGGGCAGGTCCACCAGCACCGGGCCGGGGCGGCCCGAGGTCGCCACGTGAAATGCCTGATGGATCGTGTCCGCCAGGTTCTTGGTGTCGCTGACCAGCCAGTTATGCTTGGTGCAGGGGCGGGTGATGCCGACGGTATCGGCCTCCTGAAAGGCGTCGTTGCCGATCATGAAGGTCGGCACCTGGCCCGACAGCACGACAATCGGGATCGAGTCCATCAGGGCATCGGTCAACCCGGTCACGGCGTTGGTGGCGCCGGGGCCCGAGGTGACAAGCGCCACGCCGGGCCGCCCGGTCGAGCGCGCATAGCCTTCGGCGGCGTGAACCGCACCCTGTTCGTGGCGCACCAGAACGTGACGGATGTCATTCTGCTGAAAGATCTCGTCATAAATCGGTAGAACCGCGCCGCCGGGGTATCCGAATACGACGTCCACGCCCTGATCCTTGAGGGCCTGAACCACCATTTTCGCTCCGGTCATCTGACGTGTCATCGCATTGCTCCGTTCATGACGTCATTCATTGTTTTACGCACAAAAAAGCCCCCGGTTTGGCGGGGGCGCATGGGGTACCGTTATGGTGTCCGTTACCGGCCCATGCGCCATTTTCCTACAATGCCTACAAGCGTTGCCATTCGAGGCGACTCCTTTGATGCGTGCGCGGGACATTAGGTTGGGGGGCAGGGGGCGTCAACCACAATTCGGCGGAAAAATGTCGCCACCCGGGGGTGAATCTTTGCATTTGTTGCGCAAGATGCCCGTCGGGCCGCAATCGGGCCCCTGAGTGGCTGTCAGAGGCTGACGCGCGTGCCGCCCTGAAGGACGCCATGTTCCAGGGCGTATCGGGTCAGACCGGCGGTCGAACTGATGCCCAGCTTGCGCTTGAGGTTCTTGCGGTGCGTTTCCACCGTGCGCACCGAGATATCCAGCGCCGCAGCGACCTCGCGGTTCGAGCGCCCCTGTGCCAGTTGCAACAGGATCGTCTGTTCGCGATTGGTCAATTGTTCGCGTTTGGGGTCCTGGTAGGGCTCAAGCGAGCCGCGCGCGCCGGTGCAAAGATAACGCTCCCCGGCCATGACCGCGTCGATGGCGCGTTTGATCTCGTCCGTGGGCACGTCCTTGAGCACATATCCCACCGCGCCATGACTGAGCGCGGACGAGATATATTCCGGGCTGTCATGCATGGACAGGATCAGGATGCGCGTTTCGGGGCGGCGTTCCAGGATGATCTCGGTCGTCGAAAGCCCGCCGATCCCTGGCATGTTGAGATCGAGAAGGATCACGTCGGGTGCCAGCGTTTCCACCTGGTCGATGATGTCGTTGCCGTTCGCCAGCGTCGCGATCACCTCGACATCATCATAGCTTTCAAGGATCGCCTGGATGCCTTCGGCGACCATGGGGTGATCGTCGACCACGGCGATACGGATCAGGGCGGGACGTTTGCTCATGCGTTGGCTTTCGTGTTCGAATCAGAGCGGCCTTCTGGCGGCAGAAGATGCGTCAAGGGGACGGTGGCTTCAATCACCGTGCCGGTCGTGGCCGAGAGAATCCGCAAGCTGCCGTCCAGTTGCTCGACCCGTTCCTGCATGTTGCGCAGGCCCAGACCCGCGCCCGTCGATGGCGCGCTGCGGGTGGCTTCGATCCCCTGGCCGTCATCGGTGATGCGCAGGGTGGCGCCGCGGCTATGGCCGCGCAGGGAGATCGACACGGTACTGGCGCGCGAATGGCGCTCGATATTGGTCAGCGCCTCCTGGGCGACTCGGTAAAGCGCGATCTTGGCATCATCATCGAGCCGGTTGCGGAACACCACGGTATCGAATTCGGTAGCGACCCCGGTGCGCTTGCCGAAATCCTCGATCAGGGCCTTGAGTGCGGGGCCAAGCCCGAGATCGTCCAGAGCGCCGGGGCGCAGATCGCGGCTGATGCGGCGGACCTCGTTGATCGCGCCGGACAGGTGCGCGATGCCGCGATCCAGATCGCCCTGCGCGCGCTCGTCGCCATTGGCCAGACGACGCATGGCAATGTCGAGCGCATAGCGCACCCCCACAAGAATCTGGCTGATCCCATCATGCAATTCGCGTGCGACGCGGCCGCGCTCCTCTTCCTGGGCGTCAAAGACGCGCTGCGTCAGTTTCTTGAGCTTGGCATCGGCCAGGCGGCGCTCGCGGATGGTGATGAACAGTCCGCTGCCAAAGACCAGAAGCAGCGCCGCCAGCGTGATCGCCCCGATATAAAGGAAGGTGCGCTCGACGCGGGCCTCGACCTGATCGCGCGCGGCGGCGACCGTGGCCAGCACGTCATCCACGAAAACCCCGGTTCCCACCGCCCACCGCCAATCCTGAAAGCCGATCACATAGGTGATCATGCGCGCGATTTCCCCGGTCGAGGGCTTGGGCCAGTCATAACTGTGATAGCCCCCGCCCGAACGTGCGAGGCGGATCAGCTCGTCGGTGATGGCGATCCCGTTGGGGTCCGTCAGCCCGCGCCAGTTGGCGCCGATCAGATCGGTTTGGCGCGGGCTGACCAGGTTGTTACCCGCATAGTCATAGACGAAGAAATACCCGTCCTGCCCATAAAGCATCGCCGAAAGCGTCTGAGTGACCAGAAGCTTGGCGGCCTCGTCATCGGGCGCCGCGCGGCCATAGACATTGATGACGGAATTGCGCGCGATCGAGATGTAGTTCTTCAACTCGGCGCGCTTGGCCTCGATCAGCTGGCGTTCAAGCAGATGAATTTCGCGCTCTGCCAGCTGGCGCGATTGCAGCGTCACCAGCACCGAGACCAGCACCGCGGCGGCCAGAAAGGGCAGGGCAGTGATCAGGAACAGTTTCTGCCCGTAATTCAGCTTCTGGCCAAAGCGCCAGCCGCCCGTGCTGCCGCGCAAGGGGTGAATATCGCGCAGTCGCGCCTTGGTAGTGCGCCTGAACCGCCAGCGCTGCGCGCTTTCGCCGCCCTTTTCGCGCCCCTTGGGGCGGTTTCTACGCAAAAGTAGGTATTTCCAACGGCTTTGCGTCACTGTAGCGTCCTGTCACTCGGAATGATCCAGATGCCGGGCAGTCTGCCCGCAATGGATGTATCTTGTAATGGGAGGATAATACATGGATCGTCGTTCATTCTTGAAGAATTCCGCTCTGGGCGGATCGGCAGCGGCCGCAACGGCGCTGGCGGCGCCCGCTTATGCACAGGGCAAACGCACGCTGACGCTGGTCACCACCTGGGGCCGTGGTTTGGCGGGCGTGCATGACGCCGCGCAATACTGCGCAGACCACATCACCGCCGCGACAGATGGGCAACTGACCGTCGAGCTGAAGGCCGCTGGCGAACTCGTCGGCGCGTTCGAGGTGTTCGACGCGGTTTCGGCCGGTCAGGCCGACATCTACCATGGTGTCGACTATTATTTCCTGGGTCAGCATCCCGCGCTGGCGTTCTTCTCGAACATCCCGTTCGGCATGACCTTCCAGGAATTCAGCAACTGGTATTATCATGACGGCGGCGCCGAACTTCAGGACCAGGTATCCGAGATCTTCGGCCTGAAGACATTCGCCGCAGGCAATACCGGCCCGCAATCGGGTGGCTGGTTCAACAAGGAAATCAACTCGCCCGCCGATTTCGAGGGCCTGAAATTCCGCATGCCCGGCCAGGGTGGCGAAGTGCTGGGCCGTCTGGGCGCATCGGTGCAGAACCTTCCCGGCTCCGAAGTCTACCAGGCGCTGGCATCGGGCGCGATCGACGGAACCGAGTGGATCGGCCCCTGGGCCGACGAAAAGGCCGGTTTCCAGGAAATCACCAAGACCTATTACACCGCCGGCTTCCATGAATCCGGTCCGAACCTGTCGCTGGCCTTCAACCGCGAGGTGTTCGATTCGTTCACGCCCGCGCAGCAGGCCGCAGTCGAGAATGTCTGCGCGGCCGCGAATATCTGGAACATGTCGCAGTTCATGGCCAACAACTCGGCGGCGCTCGAGCGTCTGCAGTCGGGTGGCGTCAAGGTCATGGAATTCCCCGATGAGGTCTGGGATGCCTTCGGCACCAATTCGGTCGAGGTGGTCCGCCAGCATCTGGACGATCCGCTCTACAAGGAAGTCTATGACAGCTATATGGCGTCGATGAAGAAGTCGGCCGCCTGGATCAGCCGTTCGCAAGGGGCCTATACGGCGCAGCGTAACCGCGTCCTGGAAGCGATGTAATCCACCTGTCGGCAATCTGCGCCCCCGGTCATGCGGCCGGGGGCGCAAGTCTGGACTCTGCTGAAACGGCGCCGATGAAACCACAGCAAGTGGGCCGCAGGCGCGAATTCAGTGCAGACTCCGTGCGAGGGGACCATGCAGCAAGATACGAGTATGACGATCCTTGATGTCCTGTCCGCGATTGGCGGCGGGATATTGGTGTTCTTTCAGAACATCGCCATGGCATTCTACAATCTGGGCTATGCGATCTCGCACCCGGCCCTGTGGCTGAATTGGTCCGACAATGAAGCGGTGATGCGCTTCGTCTATTACGGCGGGTCGGTCGAGTTTTTCTACGTCGTATTCACCGCATTCCTCGTGGCCACGGGCATCGGCTTGTGGCGTAACAGCGTGATGTGGGCCTATGTGCGCGTGCTCGAGGGGTTCGCGAACACGGTGGGGCGGTTCTTTGCCTGGGCCGGGTTGCTGATGGTGGTGCAGCAGATCGTCATCGTCTTCGTGCAACGCATATTCGCACGCCCCGATATCGTCATCGGGCTGGGGGTGCCGATCCAGCTGGATATCAGCTGGTGGTCCGAGGAACTCAAGCTTTACAACGCGATGGTCGTCTCGCTTTGCGCCACCTACACCTTCGTGCAGGGCGGGCATGTGCGGGTCGATCTGATCTATTCGGCAGTCCGCTTTCGCACCAAGAAGGTGATCGACATGTTCGGCTCGCTGGTCTTCATGATGCCGATGGCGGTGCTGATCTGGCTTTACGGCTGGTTCTTCCTTTGGCGGCACCTGATCGTGCCCAACCCGTCGGCCAGCGAGAGTCTGGACCGGCTGTTGATGAAATCCCGTGCGCTGCGCTGGAACGTCGAAACGATCGGCTTTTCGCCCAACGGGTTCAACGGATATTTCCTGTTCAAGGTTCTTCTGGTGGGGTTCGCCGCGATGATTTTCCTTCATGCGATCGCGTTTTTCTACCGCTCCCTTCTCGAGTGGAAGGAAGGCGAGGAGAGCGAAGGCAGATATCTCGACAAGGACAGTCTTGGCGAAGGCGAAGAAGCCTATGAAGGCACACATTAAAAGGGCGGGACACCATGCTATTCGGACTTGATGGCGTCGAGATCGGGCTGATCATCGTCTTCCTGTGCCTCTTTGGCGGCATTCTTTCGGGCTTTCCGGTGGCCTTTGCCATTGGCGGCGCGGGGGTCATATCCTTCGCGATCATCGCCGCGCTCGACAGTGCGGGACTGCTCATTCACCAGAGCATCGACACCGCCAGCGACGCCTATCGCGCGCTGGTGGCGGGCGGGGTGAAACCCGATGCGATATCCGTGTTCCGATACCCCGACCTGCCAAGGCTGGGCGAGCCGGTCTTCCCGCGTGGCTGGGAAGTGGCGCTGGACCGCAATGTCAGCTTCATTGTGAACCGCATCAACGAGCGCGTGCTGGCTGGCCAGTCGATCGAGACCCTGCTGGCGGTGCTGATGTTCGTGCTGATGGGCATCACGCTGGAGCGCTCGAAGATCGCCAATGACCTTCTGACCACGATGGCGCGGGTGTTCGGGCCGCTGCCGGGCGGTCTGGCCGTGTCTGTGGTCGTGGTGGGTGCCTTCCTTGCGGCCTCGACCGGGATCGTGGGCGCCACGGTGGTCACCATGGGCCTGTTGTCGCTGCCCACCATGTTGCGCAACAATTACAGCCCCGAGATCGCGACCGGCGTCATTGCCGCAAGCGGCACGCTGGGGCAGATCATTCCGCCCTCGATCGTGATCGTCCTGCTGGGGACGCTGGCGGGCGATCTTTATGCCACCTCTCAGGAGGCTCGCGCCCAGGCGGCGGGCTGCGGGGATGCGCTGACCTATCTGGGTGAACCTGCGGTGGTATCCGTGGGCACGCTGTTTCAGGCCGCACTTTTGCCGGGGATCCTGCTGGCGCTGCTCTATGCGCTTTATGCATTCGGCTATGCGCTGTTCAATCCCAAGCGCGCCCCGGCGGTGGAGCTGGGCGGCACCAATGCCGAAGTCATCACCCGCAACGAGGCCTTCACCTGGTTCCTGGGTGTGCCTGTCGCGCTGATCGCAGGGTTGCTTTTGCTGGCGCAGGTGGGGATCATTGGTTCACAAAGCCTTCAGGTCGACACCTTCACCGACCGTGGCGAGGGCGCCGCGCTGCGCACCAATGTCGGGGATGAATGCAAGGCCGCGATGATCGAGTTGCACGGTCAAGAGGCCTGGGATGAATCCGTCGCCCAGCAACAGGCAATCGACGAGTCTGGCGGGGTGGATGAAAGCCATCGCCTGTCCCCCGAGGAAATCGCCGAACGCATCGCCGAGAAAGAGGCAAACGCCGCCCCCATCGGCACCGGTGTCGCCACGATCCTGCTGATCTCTGCGCTGGTCCTGGCTGTGGCGCGTGGGGTGATGCCGTCGGCACCACCCAAACCGCTGCTGATCGGGGCGCTTGGGGTGGTTCTGGCCCTTCTGGCCGATATCCTGCTGATCGCGCCCTCGACCAGTTCGGGGGTGTCGCTGGTGATCCTGGCCATTCCCTATGCCTTGGCGTTCTATGGCTGTGTTCACGCCGCGGGGCGTTTGGCCAAGAACGATATGATCCGCGTGGTCTTTCCGCCGCTCGTCCTGATCGTTGCCGTGCTGGGGTCGATCCTCGGCGGCATCACCAACCCGACACCGGCCGCGGCGCTTGGTGCGGGCGGGGCGATCATGCTGGCGGCCTATCGCCGGCTGAAGGATCTGGACCGTTCCGGCATGGTGATCATCTGGTCCACCTTCGCCATCGTGGTGGCGATCCTGCTGGGCATCAATTTCGACCTTCGGATCACGCGCGATGACGTCCCGCTGGAAAGCTGGTTCGCCTTCATCGGCGCTTACGCCGCCTATCTCTATGCGGTGTTCGGGCTGCTGTTTTCGTGTTGGGTGCTGTTCACCGGCGGCATCCTGACGCCTGTCGTGCGCGAAACCGCGAAGGTCACGTCGATGGTTTTCACCATCCTGATCGGTTCGCAATTGCTGAACCTCGTGGTGATCTCCTTCGGGGGCGAGCATTACATCCAGCAATTCCTGCGCAGCTTCGACAACGAGTACAAGGTCTTCCTGATCGTGATGCTGGTGCTGTTCATCCTGGGGTTCGTGCTGGATTTCCTCGAGATCATCTACATCGTGGTCCCGATCGTCGGGCCGGTGATCTATGGTGGTACCTTCGATCCCAAATGGGTGACGATCATGATCGCGGTGAACCTGCAGACCAGCTTCCTCACGCCACCATTCGGCTTTGCGCTGTTCTATCTGCGAGGGGTTGCGCCAAAGGAGGTCACGACCGGCCATATCTATCGTGGCGTGGCGCCCTTCGTGCTGATTCAGGTGGTGGGGCTGGCACTTCTTTGGTTCTTCCCTGAGATCGTCACCATCGTGCCGTCCCTGATCGGAAACTGATGCGCGCGCCCTGCTTGCGGGGCGCGTGGCGCTAGCGCAGCAATTCGCGCATGCCGCGGTCGATCCCGTCCAGGGTCATGGGCATCATGCGCCCCTCGAAGATGTCGGCGATCATGCGGATCGAATGCGTGTAACCCCATTGCCTTTCGGGGATCGGGTTGATCCAGACATGGGCGGGCCATTGCGCGCGGGCGCGCTCCAGCCAGACCTGTCCGGCCTCGGGGTTCCAGTGCTCGTTGGCGCCGCCCGGATAGGCGACCTCGTAGGGGCTCATGCTGGCGTCGCCCACGAAGATGCATTTGTAATCCGACCCATAGGTGTGCAGCACATCCCATGTCGGTGTCTGCGCATCCCAGCGGCGGTTGTTGTCGCGCCACACGCCCTCGTAGAGGCAGTTGTGGAAATAGTAATATTCCAGGTGCTTGAACTCGGCGCGCGCCGCGCTGAACAGTTCCTCGACTACCTTGATATGCGGGTCCATCGACCCGCCGACATCCAGGAACAGCAGCACCTTGATGGCGTTGCGCCGCTCTGGACGGGTCTGCACGTCAAGATAGCCATGCTCGGCGGTGGCGCGGATCGTGCCATCAAGGTCCAGCTCGTCATGCGCGCCGTCGCGCGCCCATTGGCGCAACCGCTTAAGCGCGATCTTGATGTTGCGCGTGCCCAGCTCGACGCTGTCGTCGAGATTGCGGAATTCCCGCTTGTCCCAGACCTTGACGGCGCGCTGGTGGCGCGACTTGTCCTGACCGATGCGCACGCCTTCAGGGTTGTAGCCATAGGCGCCGAAAGGCGAGGTGCCGGCGGTCCCGATCCACTTGTTGCCGCCCTGGTGGCGCTTTTGCTGTTCGCGCAGCCGTTCCTTGAGGGTCTCCATCAGCTTGTCAAAGCCGCCAAGCGCCTCGATTTCGGCTTTTTCTTCCGCGCTCAGGTGCTTTTCGGCCATTTTCTCTAGCCAGTCGGCGGGCAGATCGACCGCATCCAGCACGTCCTGTGCCGAAAGCGCCTCGAGCCCTTCGAAAGAGGCGGCGAAGGCGCGGTCGAAACGGTCGATCATGCGCTCGTCCTTCACCATCGCGCTGCGGGCGAGATAATAGAACCCCTCAAGATCGTAGGTGACCAGATCGGCGCTCATCGCTTCGAGAAAGGTCAGGTATTCACGCAGGCTGACGGGAACACCGGCCTTGCGCAGGTTTTCGAAGAAGGGCAGGAACATGCGCGCCGCCTCAGATAGAGGAGCGGTGGATGAACAGTGTGATGAACAGACCTGCCAGCGCAAAGACAAGCGCATAGACGAAGGCGTATTGCAGGATGTCGGCCAGGCGCCCCTTACGGCGCTTGGCGATCAATGCGCCGGTGACGGCGCCCAAGATGGCTCCCAGAATGACGATCATGTGCCTGCGCTACCTGTTCGATCCCTTCAACGGGCTGAGCATCGCGACCTCGCGCAGTTTCGCGCGCACGGCCCAATCCGCTCCGAACCCGTAACGTGCCCAGCCCAGACTGTCCAGACGAACCGCCTGCGCCTCGGCGACGCGGCCGGTCATGTCCAGCGCCTCGGCGCGCAACATCATGAGCGAGGCCAGAAGCGCGGCATTCTCGTGCTGTTCGGCTGTGGAGAGGTAGGGATTGACCAGCAACAGCGCCTCGGCGCCCCGTCCCTGGCTCAGCGAATAGGCGGCAAGCTGCGACGCGGCGTAAGCGCGGTGCAACCGGGTGCCGGGGCTGCGTTCATAATACTGATCGGCGATCAGGAATTGCTGCTGCGCCAGATCCGGGTCAATCGATTGCGACAGCCTGCCAAGGGCAAAATGGCTGAAGCCCCGGCGATGGTCCTGCCATCCCATGACCTGGGCGATATGGACAGCCTCGCGCGCGGCTTCGCGGCGTTGCGCCGGACGTGTGCCAGGTCCGAGGGCGGCCTGAACGGCGTCAACCCATGCGCGCGGCGTCGAGCCGGGATATTGCGCAGCACGGCTTTCACCCGCCGGATTGAGACGGGACAGGATCCCCGGCAGCTGCGCCGCGACCTGCGTGCGCGTCATGCCCGAACGCAGCTCGGGCGAATAATAGGCGCGCAGGATCAGCATGTCGAAACCGGTCAGCACCGCATGCACGTTGTCATCGTTGAAGACGGAATCGGGCAAGCGGTAAAGATCGTTCAACGGGCCAAGCGCCTGTGCGACCTCTTCGTGGAGGCAGTCGCGCACTTCCTGCGGCGAGGAATCGTTGGGGATGAAGACCGCCAGCTTTTCGCGTTTGGTCAGCATGCTCCAGTTTGTGGCACGGCTGAGGCGGGCCGCCCGGTATTGCGACAAGCGCGATATGTTTGGCACCACGAAACAGGCCGCCTTTGGCAGGTGACGGCGAATGTCGGAACGCGTCACCGACTCGATGGTGATATTCGCGTCACCCGATTGCACGCGGCTGATGTCGATCCCGGCCTCGCTGCGCAGGCGATGCAGCAGACGGTTTAGATCGGGAATGAGTGTGGGCGGCGGCGCACCGGTCACGCGCACGGTGATCGGCTGTTCGAAACGGGTGAAATAGGGCAAGTTGCGGCCCGATTCCAGTTGGAAGGTCAGGTCCATGAAATCGCGCTGGATGTCGCGATTTGAACGCAGGACCGGCGTCGGCCGTGGCGCGGTGAATGACTTCATCGCCGGCATTGTGCTGGATTCATGTGTTGCCGCGCGTGACGGCATTTCACTGGACGGGCCGGGCGCACAGGCCCCCAGCAGAAAACTTGCAAACAGAACGATGCGGCGCATATGCCCCCCGAAACCTATTGAACTCACAGTCGACAACACACAGGCAGAACCTGCCTGTGCAACATGGCCTCCGTGCAACCTGAAGCCGCCGGGGGATTGCGGACAACTGACACGGACTTGCTGTCGTGGGTAAGGAAGCTTGGAGGCAAAACTGTGGCCGGCTTCACGCTCCACGGCACCCCGGCTGGGGTTTTGCGAAAAGAGCCGTGAAAACAAAGCCATGCAGGGTCTCGCCTGGGTTAACGGGAGCGCCGCGCCATGAAGGCGAGTCGCTCGAAAAGATGCACGTCCTGTTCGTTTTTCAAAAGCGCGCCGTGCAATCTGGGCAGCGCATCGGCGCCATCCCGCTTGAGATCATCCGCATCGAGATCCTCGGCCAGCAGCAGTTTGAGCCAGTCCAGAACCTCCGAGGTCGAGGGTTTCTTCTTCAGCCCCGACTGGTCGCGGATCTCGTAGAACTGCGTCAGCGCCGTGGTCAGAAGCTGCTCCTTGATGCCCGGATGATGGACATCGACGATCCGTTTCATCGTCTCGAGATCGGGGAAACGGATGTAGTGGAAGAAACAGCGCCGCAGGAACGCATCGGGCAGTTCCTTTTCATTGTTCGAGGTGATGATCACGATCGGCCGGTGGCGCGCACGCACCGTCTGACCGGTTTCATAGACGTGAAACTCCATCCGGTCGAGTTCCTGAAGGAGGTCATTGGGGAATTCGATATCGGCCTTGTCGATCTCGTCGATCAGCAGAACCATCTTTTCATCCGCCTCGAAGGCCTGCCAGAGCTTGCCCTTGCGGATGTAATTGCTCACGTCATGGACCCGCTCATCGCCCAGCTGGCTGTCGCGCAACCGCGAGACCGCGTCATATTCATAAAGCCCCTGTTGCGCCTTGGTGGTGGATTTGATGTTCCACTCGATCATCCTCAGGCCCAGCCCCTGCGCCACCTGACGGGCAAGCTCGGTCTTGCCCGTGCCGGGCTCGCCCTTGACCAGCAGCGGTCGCTCCAGCGTTACTGCCGCGTTCACGGCCACGGTCAGGTCGCCGGTCGCGACATAGGAGTCCGTCCCCTCGAATTTCATATCGTTTTCAATCCTTTTTGCGATCTGGTCTGCGGCTGAACTTTGCACATTAAGCTGATCGGCAAAACACATCAATGCAGCGTGATTGCCTAGTGACATTCCTATTCTCGGGGTGTAATCCCTGCGCCGAGGGTGCGCCACGATCTGAGGAGATTACGATGCCAGACGTTGGCCTGGATGAGGAAAGCACGATGAAAGCCGAAGTCTTTCTGCCCGAGGATTACCGACCGGCCGAAGATGAACCGTTCATGAACGAGCGGCAATTGGAATATTTTCGCAGGAAATTGGTCAACTGGAAGAACGATCTTCTTGAAGACAGCCGCGACACGATCGAGGGGCTTCAGGATGGCACGCGCGCTATTCCCGACGTCGCCGACCGTGCCAGCGAAGAGACCGATCGCGCGCTGGAATTGCGCACGCGCGACCGCCAGCGCAAGCTGGTCACCAAGATCGACGCGGCGCTGCGGCGAATCGAGAATGGCGAATACGGCTATTGCGAAGTGACGGGTGAGCCGATCAGCCTCAAGCGTCTGGATGCGCGCCCGATCGCCACCATGACGCTCGAGGCGCAGGAACGCCATGAGCGGCGCGAGAAGGTTCATCGCGACGATTGATATCGTTCCCGACAAGAAATCATTGATTTACAGGCGCCGGGGCTTTCGCTCCGGCGTTTTTCGTTCCATGACAACGCCATGAGTCTGTCTGGGATGAACATACTTGTGATCGGTGCGGGGATCGGCGGTCTGGCGGCGGCGCGGGCGCTGGCGCTGCGCGGGGCGGATGTGACCGTGATGGAGCAGGCACCCGAGATCACCGAGGTCGGCGCCGGGCTACAGATCAGCCCCAACGGGTTCGTGGTGCTCAAGGCGCTTGGCCTTGGCGATGCGATCAAGGCGCGCGCGATCGAGGCGCGCGCGGTATGTCTGAATGATTATAGCGGTCGCCAAGTGGTGCGCCTCGATCTGTCGCGACATGGATTGTCGGATTATTTCTTTGTCCACCGCGCCGACCTGATCGACATCCTGGCCGAGGGCGCGCGCGCTGCGGGCGTCCGGCTGCGCCTGTTGCAGAAGGTCGCATCGGTGACGCCGGGCACGCGCCCGCGCGTCGATCTTGCCAATGGCGCCTCGCTTTCGGCGGATCTCGTGATCGGTGCGGACGGGCTGCATTCCAAGGCGCGCGAGGCCCTGAACGGGCGTGTCGCGCCGTTCTTCACCCGCCAGGTGGCCTGGCGGGCGGTGATTCCCGAGGACGGATCTCCCCCACCCGAGGCGCAGGTCTATATGGGGCCACACCGGCATCTGGTCAGCTATCCGCTGCGCGACGGGCGGATGCGTAATATCGTTGCCGTGCAGGAGCGCGCCGCCTGGGCCGCCGAAAGCTGGTCACAGGAAGACGACCCGCTCGCAATGCAAGCCGCCTTCGGTGACTTCTGCCCCGAGGCGCGCGCGTTGCTGGCACGGGTCGAACGGGTGAACCTCTGGGGGCTTTTTCGCCATCCGGTCGCCGGGTCCTGGCATGGTGGCGGCGTCGCCATCATGGGGGATGCCGCGCATCCCACCTTGCCCTTCATGGCACAAGGTGCCTGTATGGCGCTTGAGGATGCCTGGGTGCTGGCAGATACGCTCGCAGGGCAGGGCGGCGAAACCGAGGGCAGGCTGGCCGCCTATCAGGCGCGGCGCCAGAACCGGACCCGCCGCATCGTCGATGCCGCCAATGGCAATGCCTGGAAATACCACCTCTCGTTCAAGCCGCTCAGATGGGCCGCCCATTCGGCGATGCGCCTTGGTGGCACGCTGGCGCCCGAGCGCATGCTGCGCCAGTTCGAGTGGATTCACGGTCATGACGTGACGACCGCCGCGCGGTCCTGATCCGGGCGACTCAGGCCTCGTCGTCAAGCGTGATCCAGATCGGAACGTGATCCGAGGGCTTTTCGCGCCCGCGGACTTCCTTGTCGATCTGGCAATCGCTCAGCAGGTCGGCGGCCTGCGGGCTGAGCAGGAAATGGTCGATTCGGATGCCGTCGTCGCGGTTCCACGCCCCGGCCTGGTAATCCCAGAACGTATAGTGACCGGGTCCCTGATGACGGGCGCGGAAGGCTTCGGTGAAACCGAGATTCAGGATCCGGCGATAGGCCGCGCGGCTGTCGGGCAGGGCCAGCGCATCCTTGGCCCAGGCTTCGGGGCGCTTGGCATCCTCGTCCTGGGGAATGATGTTGTAATCGCCCGCCATCAGAAACGGCTCTTCGCCGCGCAGCAGTTCCTCGGCGCGGTGCTTGAGCCGCGCCATCCAGGCAAGCTTGTAGTCGTATTTCGGCCCCGGCGCGGGGTTGCCATTGGGCAGGTAAAGCCCACAGACCCGCAGCGCGATGTGATCGCCAATCACCGTGGCCTCGATCCAGCGGGCCTGCTCGTCGCTGTCGTCGCCGGGCAGCCCGCGGGTGACATCCTCAAGCGGCAGTTTCGACAGGATCGCCACGCCGTTGAACCCCTTCTGGCCGTGGGTTTCCACGCGATAGCCGCGGTCTTCGATCATTTCGCGGGGGAAATTCTCGTCGATCGACTTGATCTCCTGCAACAGCGCCACATCGGGCTGCGCCTCGTCCAGCCAGTCCAGCAGAGCCTGCGCGCGGGCCTTGATCCCGTTGATGTTGAAACTGGCGATCTTCATGTCGGCGCGTCCCCCTTGGCTGCGCGGACTCTATCGCGCAGCATGGGGCGCATGGCAAGAGAGCGGTCAGGTATTCGCCTTGAAATCATCCTGCAAAAGGATCAGAAACGCCGTTTAACCAACCGGTTACATTGCAAAAGACGTTCCACACCCGCAGGAGCTGCTGGCATTGGGGTTTTCGATCGTGAACCGCGCGCCGATCAGTTCCTCGGAAAAGTCGATCACTGCCCCTTCAAGGAACGGCAACGAGACACTGTCCACGACAACCTTTTGCCCGCCGCCTTCAAGGATAAGGTCATCATCGGCGGGCTGATCCAGCCGGATATCATACTGAAACCCCGAACAGCCGCCACCCTCGACGGCGACGCGCAGGGCCTGACCCTGATCGCCCGCGCCGATCTCGGCCAGCCGGGCAAAGGCACGCTCGGTCACTTTCGGGGGCAATTGCATGACGATCTCCTGACGGTTCCGTTGTCTCGCGCTTTGCAATATATGGGTTGCGGAAACAGGCGACAAGGATAGCCGACATGCAAATGCCCTATGCCTCGGATCCGGCGCACACGCGCGGTCGCCTTGTGGCCGAGGATGAAAGCGCGTTCCGCTCCTGTTATCAGCGCGACCGCGACCGGATCATCCATTCCAGCGCGTTCCGTCGGTTGAAGCACAAGACGCAAGTGTTCGTCGAGCATGAGGGCGATTATTTCCGCACCCGTCTGACCCATTCGATCGAGGTCGCACAGGTGGCGCGCACCATCGCCGGGGCGCTTGGCCTCAATCAGGAGCTGACCGAGGCCGTCGCGCTGGCGCATGATCTCGGGCACACGCCCTTTGGCCATACCGGCGAGGATGCGCTCGATGCGATGATGCAGCCCTATGGCGGGTTCGATCACAACGCCCAGGCCGTGCGGATCGTGACCGCTCTGGAGCGCCACTATGCCGAATTCGACGGGCTCAACCTGACCTGGGACACGCTGGAGGGGATCGCCAAGCATAACGGCCCGGTTACCGGCGTGCTGCCCTATGCGCTGGCCGATTACGATGCGCGCCACGATCTGGAACTGCACACCCATGCCAGCGCCGAGGCGCAGGTCGCCGCATTGGCCGATGACGTGGCCTATAACAATCACGACCTGCATGACGGCCTGCGCGCGCGGCTTTTCGATGAGGCCGAGATCGAGGCCCTGCCGATCATCGCCGATTGCTATGGCGAAGTGGATCGCAAATATCCCGGGCTTGATCCGTATCGGCGCCGCCACGAGGCGCTGCGCCGGGTCTTCGGGGTGATGGTGGGCGACGTGATCGAGACCTCGCGGCGCGAACTGGTCGATATCGCGCCCAACACTGCGAACGAGGTGCGCCATCTGGGGCGCCCGGTGATCCGTTTTTCCGATGCGATGTGGACTGATCTGCAGCAGATCCGCGATTTTCTTTTTACCCGCATGTATCGCGCGCCCTCGGTGATGGCGATGCGTGCCAAGGTGACTTGCGTGGTGGAGGAATTGTTCCCCTTCTACCTCGAAAAGCCCGAGCACCTTCCGGACCGTTGGCGCAATGATGTCGAGGCCGCTCAGGACCGGACCGCGCTGGCCCGGCTGGTCGGTGACTACATCGCCGGAATGACTGACCGCTTCGCGCTGCAACAGCACGCGCGGCTTTTGGGTGGCCCCGGCGGGGCAGGGGCATGGGGAGACACTTGAATAATGGCAATGGGAACCTTGGCTGACGGGGCGTTGAACCCGGTTATAAGTTTTGCGCTGGTCGGCGCGCTTGGCGTCGGGGCGCAATGGGTGGCGTGGCGGCTGCGCATGCCCGCCATCGTGCTGATGCTGCTTGCGGGCCTGCTGGTCGGTCCGGTCCTTGGCATCTTTGACCCGGCGCGCGATATCGGGCCTTTGATGGGGCCGATGATCTCGCTTGCGGTGGCGATCATCCTCTTTGAGGGCGGCATGACCCTGAGCGTGCACAGCTTGCGTGGGGCGGCTGAGGGTGTGAAACGGCTGGTTTTTCTGGGCGCGCCGATTGGCTGGCTTTTATCGTCGCTGGCGCTGCATTACGTGGCGGGGCTGGGCTGGGCCTCTTCGGCGGTGTTTGGCGGCATCATGATCGTGACCGGCCCCACGGTGATCGCGCCGCTGCTGCGACAGGCGCGCCTCAAACGTCGCCCCGCGCAGCTCTTGCAGTGGGAGGCGATCGTCAACGATCCCATCGGCGCTTTGGCGGCGGTGCTGGCCTTCGAGGTGGTGCTGGTGCTCAATACAGCGGAAACCATGGGCGTCGCCGCATGGGACATCACGCGCGGCATCGTGCTGGCCTCGGGGCTCGGTGTTGCCGGGGGCTGGATCATCGCGGAATCCTTCCGCCGGGCATGGGTGCCCGAATTCATGAAAGTGCCGGTTCTCTTCGCGCTTCTTCTCGGGGTTTTCGCGCTGTCGGATTCGGTGCTGCATGAAAGCGGGCTGCTGGCGGTGACGGTCATGGGCATCTGGATCGCCAATGCCGATCTGCCCAGCTATACCGAACTGCGCCGCTTCAAGGAACATGCCACGATCCTGCTGGTGTCGGGGGTCTTCATCCTGCTGGCCGCGAACATGAAATTCGAGACGCTGGCGATGCTGGACTGGCGCGCCGCGGCTTTTGTGGCTGCGGTTGTGCTGCTGGTGCGTCCGCTGACAGTGCTGATCTCGCTTCTGGGCACAGCGCTGCCGATCCGCGAGCGGCTTCTGGTGGGCTTTACCGGGCCGCGCGGCGTGGTTCTGGTGGCGGTGGCGGGGCTTTTCGCCGAACGGTTGGTGGCCTCGGGCATCGAGGATGCCGCACTGCTGACGCCGCTGGCCTTTGCGCTGGTGGCGGCGACGGTGGTGCTGCACGGGTTTTCTCTTAGGCCGATGGCGCGGGCGCTCGGGCTGGCGGGGGCGGCGATCCCCGGCGTGATCTTTGTGGGTGGTTCGCGCTTTGCGGCCGCCTTTGCCGAGTCGCTGCGCGATCTTGAGGTGCCGGTCCTGATTGCCGATGCCAACCGCGCCCGGCTGCGTTCGGCGCGCGAGGCCGGGCTGCCTGTATTCTTCGGAGACATCCTGTCCGAGGCGGCTGAACACGGTGTCGAGATCATGAGCTACGGACAGGTTCTGGCGGTCAGCGACAACGATGCCTACAACACCCTGGTCGCCACCGACCTCGCCCCGGAATTCGGGCGCGAAAGCGTATTCCAGATCAAGCGCACCAAGCAGGAAAGCCGCCGTCACGCGCTGCCCCCCACGCTTGGCGGGCGCACCATCGCAGGTGAACTCACCTATTACGAGATTGCCAGCAAGATGAACGAAGGCTGGAACGTACGCAAAACCCGTCTCTCCGAGGATTTCGATTTCGAGGCCTGGCGCGCGCGAAATCCCGATGCGATCCCTCTGGCCGAATATGACGAGGGCAGCGGCCTTCGCCTGATCCAGGCCGATGAGGCCCCGCGCAAGACCTCGGGCATTCAGCTTTTGTCCTTTGGACCCGCCAAAAGCGACGACGTGAAAAATGGCGGCCCGGCGAACGGAACGACGGGCGCGACAAATGGTGAAAGTTGATCCCGGAGCCTTGCAGTGTTAACGATTTGCCGGTTGGTGGGATATGAGTGCCTTTGGTGCCTGGACGTGAATTCTCTGGTCAGACCGTTCTGATCGCTGCAGCAGGCTGTGAACAGGGCGTGGCCCTGGGTCACGCTTTCTGCGCTGCGGGCGCGCGAGTGGTGCTGGTGGATCGTGACGAGACACGCATCATCGAGATGGCGACCTTGGCGCGCGACCAGATCGAACCGCTCGCGCTTGATCCGCTGCGCCCGGACCTCTGCCGCCGCTTGGGCGAAATATGGGCCGATGAGCCCCTTGCGGCGCTGATCCATCTGCAACCGGTGCGCCACCCCGAACGCATCGGCGCCACGGTGGCCGCAATTCCGGCGCTGACACGCGATTTGGCAGGCGCGTTGCGCGCCGGGCAGGGCAGTGTTCTGACGCTGTTCGCTGCACCCAATGCGCTGGCTGGGGTCGACCGGCAATTGTTCGACCAGGCCCTGTCGGCCCTGCCCGGAACGCTGCAGGGCAAGCTGGGCGCGCGCGGCATCCGGGTGAATGCCCTGCGCCTGCCCGCAACGCGCAGTGAAAGCGTGTCTGATGAGGACCTGATTGCCACCTCGATGTTCCTGTGCGGAGCGCGGGGCAGGGCGGTCAGCGGGGCGTTGTTGCCGCTTCAGGCGCGTTGCGATTGACGCGCGCCGCTGCGGTGGTAAACCGGCGCCCGACGCAAAAGGAATGATCTGATGAATTTGTTCACCGAAATCCACGCGCTGGTTCTCGAGGCGCTGTCCGCGCTCGAAGCCGAGGGCGCTCTGCCCGCCGGGCTCGATTTCGCGAATGTCACCGTTGAACCACCCCGCGATCCGGCGCATGGCGACATGGCAACCAATGCCGCGATGGTGCTGGCCAAGCCCGCTGGCCGCAAACCGCGCGACATCGCCGAGGCCCTCGCCACGCACCTGTCGGGCGATGCGCGCATCCAAAGCGCCGAAGTCGCCGGGCCGGGTTTTCTCAACCTGCGGCTGGCCGATGGCGTCTGGCACGCGGTCCTGCGCGAGGCCCTGCAACAGGGCGGCGATTTCGGGCGCTCGACCCTAGGCGCGGGTAAATCCGTGAATGTCGAATATGTCAGCGCCAACCCCACCGGGCCGCTGCATGTGGGCCATACGCGCGGCGCGGTCTTTGGCGATGCGTTGGCCAGCCTGCTGGATTTCGCAGGCTACAAGGTCACGCGGGAATATTACATCAATGACGGCGGCGCGCAGGTCGATGTGCTGGCGCGC
Source organism: uncultured Roseovarius sp. (assembly GCA_964570675.1). Taxonomy (GTDB): domain Bacteria; phylum Pseudomonadota; class Alphaproteobacteria; order Rhodobacterales; family Rhodobacteraceae; genus Roseovarius. Next base: position 18,983 of record CAZMZS010000011.1, read on the forward strand.
TCGGTCTACCTGCGCTACCTTGAAGCGCACGGGCAGGCCGTCGCCTTCGAGGATGGCACCTATCCGGGCGACTACCTGATCGCCGTGGGCGAGGCCCTGAAAAACGAGGTCGGCGACGCCTATGTCGATCAGCCCGAGGCGGTCTGGCTGGCCGAGGTGCGCAGTTTCGCCACCGAAGCCATGATGGAACTGATCCGTGAGGACCTGAAGGCGCTTGGCGTCGAGATGGACGTGTTCTTTTCGGAAAAATCGCTCTATGGCACCGGGCTGATCGAAGAGGCGCTGAAGGCGCTCGAGGACAAGGGCCTGCTCTATGAAGGCGTGCTCGAGCCGCCAAAGGGCAAGACCCCCGAAGATTGGGAGCCGCGCCAGCAAACCCTGTTCCGCTCGACCGAGCATGGCGACGACGTGGACCGCCCGGTCAAGAAATCCGACGGCAGCTGGACCTATTTCGCCCCCGATATCGCCTATCACTACGACAAGGTGCAGCGCGGTTTCGATGTGCTGATCGACGTGTTCGGCGCCGATCACGGTGGCTATGTCAAACGCATGAAGGCCGCCGTTTCGGCGCTGACCGACGGGCGCGTGCCGCTCGACATCAAGCTGTGCCAGCTGGTCAAACTTTACAAGAACGGCGAGCCATTCAAGATGTCCAAGCGCGCGGGCACCTTCGTGACGCTGCGCGACGTGGTCGATCAGGTCGGCCCGGATGTGACCCGTTTCGTCATGCTGACCCGCAAGAACGACGCGCCGCTGGATTTCGACTTCGACAAAGTCCTCGAACAATCCAAGGACAATCCGGTCTTTTACGTCCAATACGCGAATGCGCGGGTGAACTCGGTTCTGCGCAAGGCGCGCGAGGCAGGGATCGATGTGGATGACGCCACGCTGGCGGGTGCCGCGCTCGAGACCCTGACCCACGACGCCGAACTCAGCGTTGCGCGCAAACTGGCCGAATGGCCACGCCTCGTCGAGATCGCCGGGCGCAGCAACGAACCCCATCGCGTCGCCTTCTATCTCTATGATCTGGCGTCGGAACTTCATGCGCTGTGGAACCGGGGCAATGACGAACCCGCCCTGCGCTTCCTGCAAGAGGACGATCCGGTCACAAGCCAGTCCAAAATCGCGCTTGTCCGGGCCGTGACCGTTGTTATTTCCGCAGGTCTTGGTATTCTTGGCGTAACTCCGGCCGAGGAAATGCGGTAAAAACCGCGCAATGCGCCGGGGGCGGCAGTAAAGAACCCCGGCGGCCAAGTATCGCCGGTGCGAGAGCGAGGCGAGACATGGCAGAGATGCAGGGCGCGCAGCCGGGTGCTGCGCCGGAGCAGGGCAACAGGATTGCAGGATTGACCAACCTTGCGGGGGCGGCGGTGTCGCTGATGCTGATCGTCGGGGTCGGTGTCTGGGGCTACAAGCTCTTGGTGCGCGATGTCAGCGGCGTGCCGGTCGTGCGCGCCGCCGAAGGTCCGCTGCGGGTTCAACCCGAGGATCCCGGCGGGCGGCAGGCCCTCAATCAGGGCCTGTCGGTGAACGCCGTCGCCGCCGATGGAACAACCGAGGAACCCGCCGATCGCCTCATGCTGGCGCCCAAACCGCTGGATCTGACGCTTGAGGACGCACCTGCCAGCGAATTGGCTGCAGCGCGCCCCAAGTCGAAACCGGAACCCGAACCAACCGCCGAAGCGACCCCGCGCGCCGAAGTCGGCGAACCTGCGCCGACGGCGGATCAGCCGGTGCAACTGGCCGCGGTCGATGCGCTTGCCACCGAGCTCACCGATCAGGGCGAGCTTGCCGAAGCGGCCAGTGTCGAGCCCGCCGACGGCTCTACCCCGCAAGCCGAGGCCGAGCCGGAGGCCACACAAGAACCCGCCGTCGAGGCCGCCATCGCCGAGGCGCTGCGCGTCGAAGGCGGGATCGGGCGCTCGCTGCGCCCGCAATTGCGCCCCGTCTCGCTTGGGCAGCAGCCCCGCCAACAGAGCGCCGCCGTCGCATCCGCTCAAAGCGGGCCGCGCGATATCGACCCCGAGGCGATCCCGGCAGGCACCCGCCTTGCGCAGCTTGGCGCCTTTGAATCCGCCGACATCGCCCGACAGGAATGGAAACGCCTGGATGGGCGTTTCGGTGAATATCTCGAAGGCAAGGATCGCGTGATTCAAAAGGCGCAAAGCGGCGGGCGAACTTTCTACCGCCTGCGCGCGATTGGCTTTGACGATCTGAGCGATGCGCGCCGCTTCTGTTCGGCGCTTGTGGCGGAAAATGCCGAATGCATCCCGGTGGTGACCCGTTGAGCCGCCATTTCGGGGCCTCGATCCTTGATGCCGAAGGGCTGCGGCTGAGCGCCGACGAGAAACGGCTGTTTGCGGATGCCGATCCCTTCGGTTTCATCCTGTTCGCGCGCAATATCGACACGCCCGATCAGGTTCGGGCGCTTTGCGCCGAAATGCGCGATGCCGTGGGCCGTGATGCGCCCATCACCATTGATCAGGAAGGCGGGCGCGTGCAGCGCCTGCGCGCGCCGCTATGGCGCGACTGGCCCGCGCCGCTTGACCATGTGGCGGCGGCCGGGGCCGCGGGCGAAGAGGCGATGTATCTGCGCTATCGCCTGATCGCCGCCGAACTGCATGATCTGGGGATCGACAGCAACTGTGCGCCGCTCGTCGATGTGGCCGGTCCCGAAACCCATGATTTCCTCAGGAACCGCTGCTATGGCTGCGACCCTGACACGGTGGCGCGCATGGGGCGCGCGGTGGCGGATGGGTTGCTCGCCGGTGGCGTCCTGCCGGTGCTCAAGCATATCCCCGGGCATGGCCGCGCGCAGGTTGACAGCCATCTCGACCTGCCCGTGGTCGATGCCGTCCAAGCCGATCTGAGCAAGGTCGATTTTGCGCCCTTCCGCGCGCTCAACGACCTGCCGATGGGGATGACCGCGCATTTGGTCTATAGCGCCATCGACCCGCGTGCGGCGACGCTTTCGCCCGTGATGATGCGCCTCATCCGCGACCAGATTGGCTTCGACGGGCTGATCATGACCGATGATATCTCGATGAAGGCGCTCAAGGGCTCGCTGGCGGAAACTGCCCGCGCCGCGCTTGATGCGGGATGCGATGTGGTGCTGCATTGCAATGGCACGCTGGACGAACGCGCCGCCGTTGCCGACGCCTCAGGGCGCCTCTCACCAGAGGGTCAGGCCCGCGCTGAACGCGCATTAGCCGCACGGCGCGATCCCGACGAGGTTGACATTCCCGCACTTGAGGCAAAGCTTGACGCGCTGACAAACGGGCGCGGTGATGGTTGAAGATGAATTCGAGGAAGGTCAGGCACGGGTCGTTCCCGTGTCCGAACGTGTGGCCGCCGAGGCGCTGATCGTCGATATTGACGGGTTCGAAGGCCCGCTCGACGTACTGCTGACGCTTGGGCGCACGCAGAAGGTCGATCTGCGCAAGGTCTCGATCCTCGAGCTTGCGCGCCAATATCTGGCCTTTGTGGATCAGGCCAAGCAACTGCGCATCGAACTGGCCGCCGATTACCTGGTGATGGCCGCCTGGCTCGCCTTTCTCAAATCACGCCTTCTGTTACCACCCGATCCCACTGAAGAGGGACCTTCGGGCGAGGAAATGGCCGCGCATCTGGCCTTTCAGCTCGAACGCCTTCAGGCAATGCGCGAACATGCAGCCATGCTGATGGCGCGCGACCAGCTGGGCCGAGATTTCTTTGCGCGCGGCATCCCCGAGGATGTCACCCGCGTCAAGCGCGTGACCTATACCGCGACGCTTCTGGACCTCATGCAGGGCTATGCGCGCATCCGCACCAAGGATGAATTCCGCCCCTATTCGATGGATCGCGAGTCGGTCTTCACCATGGAACAGGCGCTTGAACGGATGCGCTCGCTTATCGGTTTCGCCGGGACATGGACCGACATTTCCACCTATCTGCCCGAAGGTTTCACCAGCGATGCCGCCCGCATCCGCTCGGCGACGGCATCGACATTTGCCGCGTCACTGGAATTGGCCAAGGAAGGCAAGATCGAGCTGCGCCAATCCGATACATTCGCCCCGATAGAGCTGCGCCGGAAAGATTAGGAACATGTCAGAAGAAGCTGAAAAAACAGAAGAAAGTCTTTTCGCGGCTCCCCCCATCGCCGAACAGGAACGCATGTGCGAGGCGATCCTGTTCGCGACTGCGGAACCCGTCACCCTCAAGGAAATGGAAGCCCGAATGCCGCATGGCTGCGACGCCGCCGAGGCGCTGGCGCATTTGCGAAAACGCTACGAAGGGCGCGGCGTGCGGGTGGTCAGGGTTGGTGATGCATGGGCGATGCGCACCGCGCCGGACCTTGGCTTTCTCATGCAGAAGGAAACCGTGGAGACCCGCAAACTCAGCCGCGCGGCAATCGAAACGCTGGCGATCATCTCCTATCATCAGCCGGTGACGCGCGCCGAGATCGAGGAGATCCGCGGCGTTTCGGTCAGCCGGGGCACGGTGGATCAACTGCTGGAGATGGAGTGGATTCGCTTTGGCCGCCGCAAGATGACACCGGGGCGGCCCGTGACATTCGTGGTCACTCAGACCTTTCTCGATCATTTCGGCCTCGAATCCGCGCGCGACTTGCCCGGTCTCAAGGAACTGCGCGCCGCCGGGCTTCTGGAAAACCGCCCGCCGCCCGGCTCCATGCCGCAAGCCGGCGATGGTGAAGACGAAGACGGTGACGAGGCGGACGCAGAGGACCAAAGCGAGCTTTTTGAAGAGTAATCGCGCTTTTTTGGGTCCGAAACGCCCTGAAATCGGCATGGTTTCATGCTATGTCACGCCCCAGAGGCAGAAAGCGAGGCTACCATGAACGCCAATCGGATCGTTTCAATGATCGTCCGCATGGTCATGCGCCAAGTGATGAGCCGCGGTATGGCTGCCGGGTTCAAAGCAATGGGCAACCGCAAGGGCAAGACGCAGGGGCAGGCGCAGGGCGGCCAACAGCAGGCCGGGCAGGGGCAGGGCCCCGATACGCGCAAGACGCAGCAGCGCGCCCGTCAGGCTATGCGCATCGGTCGTCGCTTCGGCAGGTTCTGATCGGCGCTTAGCGCGCTCGGAAATGCTTGGACAGTTTCAGCCCCTGTCCCTGGTAATTCGAGCTGATTCCCGCGCCGTATAGCTGCTCGGGTTCCTGATCCATCTTCTCATAGACCAGCCGCCCCACGATCTGCCCGTGCTCGAGCACAAAGGGCGCCTCGTGGCAGCGCACTTCCAGCACGCCGCGCGACCCGGCGCCGCCGGCTGCGTCATGGCCGAAACCGGGGTCGAAAAAGCCCGCGTAATGCACACGGAACTCCCCCACCATCGCAAGGTAGGGCGCCATTTCGGCGGCATAGGCGGGCGGAATATGCACCGCCTCGCGGCTGACCAGGATATAGAACGCGCCCGGATCGAGGATGATGCGCGCATTTTCGGAATGCACCTCCTCCCAATACTCGGCCGGGTCGTAACCGCCGATATTGTCAAGGTCGATCACCCCGGTATGAGGCTTGGCGCGATAGCCCACCAGCGTCCCGCGCTGTGGTTTCAGATCGACCGAGAACCCCAACCCATCATCAATCACCGCGTCACCATCCACCAGCGGCATACTGGCATGCAGCGCGCTCAGCGCATCATCGTCCAGCACCGCCTGACCGTCGCGAAAACGGATCTGGTTAAGCCGCATGCCCGGCCGCACCAGCACCGAGAACGAGCGTGGGCAGATCTCGGCGTAAAGCGGGCCGTGATAGCCCGGCTGGATGCGGTCGAATTCGGTACCGCCATCGGTAATCGTGCGCGTCAAAAGATCCAACCGCCCGGTCGACGACTTGGCATTGGTAACGGCCTGCAACTGCGCGGGCAGGTCCAGCACCTCCATCAGGGGCACGACATAGACACAGCCCTTTTCCAGAACCGCGCCTTCGCGCAGGTCGATGCGGTGCATCTCGAATTCGTCAAGGCGTTCAGCGACACTGCAAGAGTGACCGGCCAGGAACGAGGCGCGCACGCGGTAAGCCACGTTTCCAAGCCTCAGATCGAGGCTGGCAGGCTGCACCTGTTCGGGAAGAATGGGTTTTTGCGCCGAAAGGCGGCCATCGGCGATCAGGGCCGAAATCTGCTGGCTGGCAAGAACACCGGTCATCTCATCCCCCAGTTCCTTGGGCACGGGCGCCCCGGGTCTCTGCCGGGCGCCCCCGCCGGGGCGATTATGGGGGCGGTGAAATGGTCGGGCTAGCAGGATTCGAACCTGCGACCTCCCGTCCCCCAGACGGACGCGCTACCAGACTGCGCTATAGCCCGACATGAGGCCGTTACATACCGGTTTTGACACCGGGAACAAGAGGGGAAATGGGAAATTTCCGATCACCCGCCGCGTTACGACCGGCCTTTGCCCGTGACCGCGCGCAGACGGTCGCATAATGTGGCCAGCCTTGCCTGCTGCTCGGCGTCGAGCGCGCCCGAGAATCGCGCAAGCTCTGTAAGAAGCCCGGTCGGGGCAGGGGTGGTGTCGGGCGGATCGTCGGGCACCGAGACGATGGCAGGCCGGGGTGCGGCGGGGGGATTTTCAACCTCAGGCGGCGTCTTTGTGTCAGCCTCTGTCTCGGGTGCCGTACCGGCCTCGACAGGCGTGGCGCCGACTGGCTCCACGTGGCCCCGATCCTCTTCTGAGCCCTGCGGTTGGCTTACGCCCGAGGGAACCGGTTCTGCGTGTTCCTCTTCGTCCGGGGCAGGGCGTTCATCCGCAACATCATCTCCGGCGCCGCCTCCGTCTCCGTTATCGGCCTCCTCTACCTCCTGAGCATGTGTTTCGGCTGAGGAGGAGGGGGTCATCTCCGGGGGGGCATCGGGCGCTGCGTCGCCTTGGGAATCAGAAGGCATATTTTCAGCCGGCGGGGTGTCCGGAGTCTCATCTTCCGCGGTTTGTGTCGCACTTCCTGTCTGGAAATTCAGGACTTGCGCTGTCTCGGCTGGCGCTTCTGGCGCGACTTCAAGACCGGCTTCCGCGAAATCGTCAGCCTCACCGTCCAGCGGTTGCGACAGCGCCGCAACGTGCTTTATCCCTTGTTCCCGAAGGATTTTCTGCACGCCCTTGATGGTCATGCCGTCGTCATGAAGCAGCTTCTTGATGCCGCTCAGAAGCTGCATGTCGGCGGGCCGGTAATAGCGGCGCCCACCCGCGCGCTTGACGGGTTTGACCTGGCTGAACTTGCTCTCCCAGAAACGCAAAACATGCGCGGGCGTTTCCAGCCAGTCGGCTACTTCGCTGATCGTGCGGAAGGCGTCGGCTGATTTGGCCATCTCCGGCTTGTGTCCTAGCTTTTGTTGCCGTCGGCGACCCGGTCCTTCATCAGATGCGACGGACGAAATGTCAGAACGCGGCGGGGGTTGATCGGCACCTCCTCGCCGGTCTTTGGATTACGCCCGACCCGTGCGGATTTCTCGCGCACGGAAAAGGTTCCGAAAGACGAAATCTTGACTTGTTCACCGCGAACCAGCGCGTCGGACATATGTGACAACACTGTCTCCACGAGCTGCGCGGAATCGTTGCGTGACAGGCCGACTTCCCTGAATACGGCCTCACTCAGATCCATTCTGGTAATTGTTTTCTCGCTCATCTGATCCCCTCTGTCCTTGGCAGACTGTAGGGCGGAAGGAATTTCCGAGTCAATGTCAACGACTTGCGAAGGGCTCTTTAAGCGAAAATAGGTTGCGCGCGAATCTACCAGCGCAGCACGACCGAGCCCCAGGCCAACCCGCCGCCGATCGCTTCGGACAGCACCAGATCGCCGCGCTTGATCTGTCCGCGTGCCACACCCACCGACAGCGCCAGCGGGATCGACGCCGCCGACGTGTTGCCGTGGTCCTGAACGGTGACGATCACATGGTCCATCGACACGCCCATTTTCTTCGCGGTGCCCTGAATGATGCGGATATTGGCCTGATGCGGCACGATCCAGTCCACATCCCCGCCGCTCAGCCCGATCTTGGCCAGCGCCGTTTCCGCTGTGCTGGCCAGTTTCTCGACCGCCTGACGGAACAAGGGATTGCCTTGCATACGCAGCTTTCCGGCATCCCCGGTGGTCGACACGCCGCCATCAACGTAAAGCATCTCGCGATAGCGCCCGTCGGAATTGAGATCGGCTGAGAGGATCCCGCGATCCTCGTTCGTGCCCTCACCTTCGCCCGCGCGCAGCACCAGCGCCCCGGCGCCATCGCCGAACAGCACGCAGGTGGAGCGGTCGTTCCAGTCCATGATCCGGCTGAAGGTCTCGGCCCCGATCACCAGCAGGGACTGCGCCTGACCGCACATGATCAACGCATTGGCAGTGGTCAGCGCATAGATGAACCCGGCGCAGACCGCCTGCACGTCAAATGCAAAACCACCCGTCATGCCCAGTTCTTGCTGCACCATCGTGGCGACCGAGGGAAAGGTCAGGTCGGGCGTCGAGGTGGCGACGATGATCCCGTCGACATCCGCGGCACTCAGCCCCGCATTCGCCAGCGCCGCGCGCGCGGCACGTACCGCCAGGTCAGATGTGGTCTGGCCATCGGCTGCAAAATGCCGTCGCTCGATGCCCGAGCGCGTGCGGATCCACTCATCGGATGTGTCGAGTGTCTTTTCGAATTCTGAGTTGGGAACGATACGGTCCGGCAAGTAGTGCCCGACGCCTTCCACGACGGCGCGCAGCGTCATTCGGTTTCACCGTTGTCTGAATTGTTGGTCGCATCATCTTGGTCAAGCATGCTGGCGGATGCAACCCGTGCCGCCAGCTTTTCGGTAAAGCCGTTCTCGGCCAGCTCGAAAGCCAGTTTGACGGCGGCCGAAACGCCGGTCGCGTCCGCCGCACCGTGCGATTTTACCACAGTGCCGTTCAGCCCGAGGAACACGCCGCCATTGGCGCGCCGCGGATCGATTCGTTTCTTGAGGCGCTGCAGTGACGTATAGGCCAGCACCGAGGCCAGCCGCGACAGGGGCGAATACTGAAACGCCTCGCGCAGCAGCGAAGAGATCAGCGAGGCGATGCCCTCTCCGGTCTTCAGCGCGACATTGCCGGTGAATCCGTCGGTCACGATCACATCGCACAGCGTGCCCGGCAGGTCGCGCCCTTCGACGAAACCGACGAATTCGAAATCGGCATTTCGGGCATTGGCCGAAATCAGATCATACGCTTCCTTGAGCTCGGCGCGGCCCTTGTGCTCTTCGGTGCCCACATTCAGCAGCCCGACGCGCGGCTTGCTCAGCCCGAATCCGTTGCGCGCATAGGACGTGCCCATCAGAGCGTATTGCATCAGGTCCTTGGCATCGGCGCGGATATCGGCGCCGCCATCCAGCATTATGTTGAACCCCTGGGGGTTGCGCGACGGCCACATCACGGCGATCGCCGGGCGATAGATTCCGGTCAGCTTGCGCAGCCGCATGACCGACAACAGCATCAGCGCGCCGGTATTGCCGCAGGACACACAGACCGTCGCCTCGCCTTCGCGCACTGACTCCAGAGCCGACCACATCGAGGTCTCGCGCCCGGTGCGCAACACATGGCTGGGCTTGTCCTCCATCTGCACCACATCGGGCGCATTGCGGATTTCGCAGCGCCCCTGCAGATGCCGCCGCTTAGAGACCAGCGGCTTCAGCACATCCTCGGGACCATGCAGGATGAACCCGATATCGGGATTCTTCTTGGCCGAATGCGAAATGCCGGCAACAACGGTTGCCGGCCCCTCGTCGCCGCCCATGGCGTCTACGGATATGATGGTGCGTCCGGCACCCGCTTTAGATTGTTCCATCCGTGCGGTCATGCGGACGCTCGCCTTCTGAATGTTCAGGCCGCGTCTTCGTCCAGATCGACTTCGTCAACCATGGCGACGACTTCGCGGTCGGCATAATGGCCACACGCCGCACAAACGTGGTGCGGGCGCTTCAGCTCGCCACAATTGGGGCATTCATTCGGGTTGGCCGCAACCAGCGAGTCATGTGCCCGGCGGTTGTTGCGGCGCGATTTCGATACCTTGTTCTGTTGGACAGCCATGTCGCAACCTCAATTCCTGTGGGCCATCGTGGCCCGGTTTCACGAGTGTCCGCGGCTCTTAATCGTTAGCGAGCCTTCGGTTCAACCCCAAATTCCGATGAGAGCGCGAAAATACAGCGAATCCGGGTCAGGGCAAGTGATTTTTTCCACGTCACTCGTCACGTTCGAGTTTCTGCTTCAACCCGGCCAGCGCCGCAAAGGGCTTGGTCTCTTCGTCCTTGATCGGCGCTGCGCCGGGCGGGGTGAACTCGCCTTGCTCCAGCTCTGCTTCGTCATGGCGCGGATAGTCGGGCAGCGCCAGCGTCAACGCCTCGATCATCACCGCTTCAAGGTCGATCGTATCGCGCAAGGGCTCGACGGAGTCGTCCTCGGGCATCTCGATCTCGTCGCTTTCGGGCGTCTCGGCCATATCCGCCGCGAAAAGCCGGCTCACATCCTCGTCCAGCCGCGTCGTCACCGGCGCCAGCGATACGACGCAGCGCTGCACCACCGTCGCGCCAAGGCGCGCATCCAGTCGCCAGTCGCGCTTGCCCTCGGACCGCAATTCGCCCGCGAATGACAGTTTGCGCAGCGCAAGCAGGTCAAGATGCGCGCGAATCCGCTCCATCGTGGCGTTGTCGGGGCGCAGATTGAAGCCAAGTGGCCTGTGCGGCGACAGCTCGGTTATGCGAAATACCGTCTTCGGTGTCGTGTCGTCCTGTGCCAAGCCGGAGTCTTCCTTTCTTGAACCAGTGGGCCACCTTGTTGTAAGCGGGATAAAAGGCATATCGGGCCAAGATCAAGAGGGCGAAGATGATTGGTATCACAAAACGATTGAGCGGTGCACTGGCCGCCATGAGCCTTCTTGCCGTCGCGGCCTGCTCGGCGAGCTATCAGAATCACGGTTATATCCCACCGGAAGAGGATCTTCAGCAACTTGTCGTCGGCGTCGATACGCGGGCGTCTGTGGATGATGTGGTCGGGCCGCCCACGATGGGCGGGGTGCTCGAGGGCGGCGACTACTACTATGTGCGCAGCCAGATTCGCGAATTCGGAATGTTCCGCCCCCAGGTGGTCGAGCGTCAGGTGCTGGCGATTAGCTTCAACGAAACCGACACCATCGCCAATATCGAGCGCTTCGGCCTCGAGGACGGTCGGGTCGTGCCGCTGTCGCGCCGGGTCACCGACAACTCGGTCGTGAACAACAACTTCATCCGCCAGATGATCAGCAATATCGGCAATATCGACCCTGGTCAGATCTTCAACTGATCCTGTCACCGGCGCGTCACAGCTTGTATGCTAGGGCTGCGGCGGATACAGATTTCCTGTGGCTTGGGATCATTGTCATGCCGGCACTGAGCAGGGGGCGCTACAAGGCGCGCATCGCAGAGAACGCAGCGGATATTCGCGCCGCACAGGAATTGCGTGGCGCGGCGTTTCTCCGGGCCGCGCCGCCCGGGACGCTTGACCGCGATACCTTTGACGATATCTGCACCCATTTCCTGATAGAGGATGTTAACAGCGGGCAACTGGTCTGTTGCTTTCGCCTGCTGCCCTTGCCCGGCGGCGCCGAGATCGGTCGTAGCTATTCGGCGCAATTCTATGAGCTTTCGGCCCTGTCCAGCTTTGACGGGCCGATGGTCGAACTCGGCCGCTTCTGTATCCGCCCTGGCCTCAAGGACCCCGATATCTTGCGGGTCGCCTGGGGGGCGATGACCCGTTTCGTCGATGCGCGCGGGATCGAGATGCTGTTTGGTTGTTCCTCGTTTCAGGGCGCCGACGCGCAGGCCCATCTTGATGCCTTCACCATGCTGGCGCATCGCCATATTGCGCCCCGGCGCTGGCTGCCCCGCGTCAAGGCGCCCGCAGTGTTCCGGTTCTCCCAGAAGCTTGGCCGCCGCAGCCCAGATGCCAAACAGGCGATGTTACGGATGCCGCCGCTGTTGCGCAGTTACCTCGTTATGGGGGGATGGGTCAGCGATCATGCAGTGGTCGATCGTCAACTCGACACGCTGCATGTGTTCACCGGCCTCGAAATCGCGGCGATCCCGCCCGCGCGCAAGCGCCTTTTGAGGGCGGTTGCTGGCTGAATGCGCTTGCACTCCGAGACCGACTATATACCGACATGATACCGACGTGATACCGATGCCGTCTGTGTCGTCGCCGCTTGACGCCTGACAGGCGGCGGGATAGCCCGCTCTCATGGCTCGTGCACCGCTTCTTCAACTCTCGGATATATCACTCACCTTTGGCGGGGACCCCGTGTTCGAAGGGGTGTCCCTTGTCGTTCAACCCGGCGACCGCGTGGCCCTCGTGGGGCGGAATGGGTCGGGCAAGTCGACCTTGATGAAAGTGATGGCCGGACTGGTCGAAGCCGATAGCGGCGCACGGGTGGTGACGCCCGGAATCAGCGTGGGATACATGGAGCAACATCCTGATATGTCAGGGTTTTCGACGCTTGGTGATTTCGCGGCCAGCGCGCTGGATGACGCCGAATCCTACCGCGTCGAGATGGCGGCGGAGGGCCTCAAGTTCGACCCTTCTACGCCGGTCGCGACCGCCTCGGGCGGCGAGAGACGCCGCGCGGCGCTGGCCAAACTGATGGCCGAAGCGCCCGATCTCATGTTGTTGGACGAGCCGACCAACCATCTCGACATCGAGGCCATCGCATGGCTCGAGGCCGAGCTCAAGCAGACCCGCACGGCCTTTGTGCTGATCAGCCACGACCGCGCATTCTTGCGTGAGCTTACCCGCGCAACACTTTGGATTGACAGGGGAATTATTCGTCGTCAGGAAAAGGGTTTCGAGTCCTTCGAAAGCTGGCGCGACAAGGTCTGGGAGGAAGAAGATCAGGCCCGCCACAAGCTCAACCGCAAGATCAAGGCCGAGGCCCGGTGGGCCGTCGAGGGAATCAGCGCCCGGCGCAAACGCAACCAGGGCCGCCTTCGCAATCTTCAAGCCATGCGCGCCGACCGCGCCGCCCAGATCAAACGCCAAGGCGCCGCCGCGATGGCGCTGGAATCAGGACCGAAATCAGGCAAGCGTGTGATAGAAGCACACAATATATCAAAGGCTTACGATGGTAACATCATCCTGAGCGACTTCTCGATTCGTATTCAGCGTGGAGAGCGGATTGCCTTTGTCGGGCCGAATGGCGTGGGCAAGACCTCGCTTCTCAAGATGCTTCTCAAGGAAATCGAACCCGATAGCGGGACGGTCGACCACGGCACCAACCTTATGCCGGCGGTGTTCGATCAGGCCCGTGCCCGGTTGGAACCCGAAATGACGCTCTGGGACAGTCTGACCGGCGACAAGGATATGCGCGTTTCAGGGCAGGCGGATCAGGTCATGGTGCGCGGCAATCCGCGCCATGTGGTCGGTTATCTCAAGGAGTTCCTGTTCGATGAACAACAGGCAAGAGCGCCTGTTAAGTCCTTGTCAGGTGGGGAAAAAGCACGGTTGCTGCTGGCCAAGCTGATGGCGCGGGAAAGTAACCTTCTGGTGCTGGACGAGCCGACCAACGACCTCGATATCGAGACGCTGGACCTGCTGCAGGAATTGCTGGACGATTACGACGGCACGGTGCTGCTGGTCAGTCACGACCGCGATTTTCTGGACCGGGTGGCAACGACGACTATCGCGATGGAGGGTGATGGCCGGGCGACGGTCTATGCCGGCGGATGGACCGATTACCAGAGCCAGCAGCGCGCCGGATCAGAAGACTGGGCTGATAAAAATAAAACAAAAACAAGCAAGTACAACCAGAAGCCAAAGCAAGGCAAGGCGCCGGAGAAAACCGGCCGGGGCGGGCTGTCCTTTACCGAGAAGCACCGGCTGGAGGCTTTGCCCGCCGAGATGGCGAAGCTTGAGGCAGAGATCGGGAAGCTTGAGGAATTGCTGGCGGATCCCCAACTGTTCACCCGCGAACCGATCAAGTTTCAAAAGGCCACCGAGGCGCTCAGTACAAGGCAGGGGGCCTTGCAAAGCGCCGAGGACGAGTGGCTGACGCTTGAGGAGAAAGCGGAAAATGCTGGCTGAAACCCCCAGTCGGTATTACGTCGGTACCACGTCGGTATAGGGTCGGTGCGCAAATGTCGGAGAACAGAACAGTCAAGGACCGGATCAGGCTGCTTTACGAGGGGCGCAGCAAGCGCGCCACGAACTTCCGCTATGGGTTGCTGATATTCGATGCGTGCTCGATCCTCTTTTTCCTGGCGACCGCACCACTGCCGCTGACGCGGGCGATCTTTGTTGCCGATATCCTGATCGGCGCGGTGATCGTGGCGGACCTGGTGATGCGGTTCTGGATCAGCTCAAACCGCATGCGTCTTTTGCGCCGGGTCTATGTGCTGGCCGATTTCGTGGTGCTGGCGTCGCTGATCGCGACGCCGTTCTATGGGCAGGAACTGGCGATGCTGCGGGTGCTACGGTCGCTGCGGCTGGTGCATTCCTATCACCTGTTGCGCGACCTGCGCCGGGATGCGGCCTTTTTCCGCCGCCACGAAGACCCGATCCTGGCGGCGGTCAATCTGTTGGTGTTCATCTTCGCCACGGCGGCGGTGGTCTATACGCTTCGCGGGGGCAATGAGCCGGACCTGAACAACTATATCGACGCGCTTTATTTCACTGTGGCGACCCTGACCACGACGGGGTTTGGCGATATCGTCATGACCACGTCCTGGGGGCGGGTGTTGACGATGGGGATCATGGTGGTCGGCGTTGGGCTGTTCCTGCAACTGGTGCGTTCGATCTTTTCGCCCGCCAAGATCAAGCACAAATGCCCCGAATGCGGGCTGTTGAAGCATGACACCGACGCGATCCACTGCAAGCATTGCGGTCATGACCTCAAGATCGAGACCGAGGGCGCGATCTAGCGGCTGCGGGGTTATTGCATCCGCAAAGCGCCATCCAGGCGGATGACCTCGCCGTTGAGGTAATCGCACTCCACGATGAAACGCGCCAGCGCGGCATATTCCGCCGGATCGCCCAGCCGTTTGGGAAAGGTCACGTCCTGCGCCAGTTGGTCCTGAACCTCCTGGGGCAGGCCCTGCATCATCGGTGTCAGGAAAATCCCCGGCGCAATCGCCATGACGCGGATGCCTTCGCGTGCCAGATCGCGCGCCATTGGCAGGCTGAGCCCGGCGATCCCGCCCTTGGAGGCCGCATAGGCGGTCTGGCCCTTCTGCCCGTCAAAGGCGGCGATCGAGGCGGTATTGACGATCACGCCGCGCGCGCCGTCGGGGCCGGGGTCGTTGCGGGCGATTTCGGCAGCGGCAAGACGGGCGACGTTGAAGGTGCCCACAAGGTTTATGTCGATGGTGCGGCGGAACGCATCCAGATCATGCGGGCCGTCCTTGCCGAGGGTTTTTTCGCCCGTGGCGATCCCGGCGCAGTTCACCGCGGCGGTGATCCGCCCCATGTGATCGCGCGCCGCGGATACGGCATCGCGGACAGAGGTCTCGTCGGTCACATCGGTTTCGGCGAAACCTGCGCCGATTTCCTCGGCCACGGCGTTGCCGCGGGTGGCGTCACGGTCAAGGATCGTGACCTTGGCGCCCATCTGGCGGAAGTGGCGGGCGGTGGCCTCACCCAGGCCCGAGGCGCCTCCGGTGATGATAGCGGCGGTGTCGTTGATGCGCATGGCGAGGCTCCGGTCGTTAAATGAACGTGTGTTCAGATAGCGCAGGCGGACCAGCCTGTCAAAGGCGGCGGCGCAGCCAGCGTGCCGACAGGCCAAGCCCGATCACGGTGATCAGGATGCGCCAGATATGGTGCAGCGTCACAAGCGCCGGGTTGGCCTGAAGCGAAAGCGCGATCAAGGCCATCTCGGTCACGCCGCCGGGGGCAAAGCTGATGAGCATGACATCGAAAGGTTCGCCCACGGCGACATACAGGATCTCGGCGAAGAGGGCTGCCAGGATCAGCATCCCGCCCACCTAGATGAGCGCAAGGCGCGCGCCGCGCAGGATGAGCTTGCGGCTGATCCCGGTGAAGCGCATGCCAAGCGCGCAGCCGATCACGATCTGCGCCACATTCACCAGCCATTGCGGAATATCGAGCGGATAAAGCCCGCTGACTGACAGGATCGCCGCCAGTGCCAGGGGGCCGGTCAACTGCCCGGCAGGCAGGCGCAGGGCGCGCCCCAGCAGGTAGCCAGCGCCACCGGCCAGCATGATCCATGGAAGGTCGGACCAGGGCACGGCACTGCGCGCCAGCGTCATGCCGCCCGAACTGCCGACCGGTTCGCCCAGCCAGATTTGCAGCCCGAGGGGCAGGACGGTCACGACCACGATGATCCGCAGGAACTGCTGCAGCATGAGGCGGGACATGTCGGCCCCGGCTTCTTCGCCAAGGGCGATGGATTCATATAGCCCGCCCGGCGTGGCCGCATAAAAGGCGGTGGCGCGGTCATAGCCGCCGATGCGGCGAAACACCGTGTAATTGAAGGCATGGGCACAGATGATGAACAGGGTCAGTGCCGCGAAGCTGAGCATCAGGCGCGGCGCGGCGGCAAGCAGTTCCGACGTGACCTGAGCGCCGATCATGAGCCCGATCACCGAGATGAACACGATGCGCAGGCCGGGGGGAAACGTGTAGCCTGCGGGCAGCTGCTGGGGCAGGGCGGTGGCGATGATCCCGGTCAGGATCAATGGCCCGATCATGAAGGGAAGCGGCAGCCCAAGCCATTGCGCCGCCAGCCCGCTGAGCGAGGAGAGTGCCAGAAGCAGGAGCGTTGTCAGGAGGTGGCGCATGTCTTCTTGAAGCACCAGCGGGGAGGCAAGGCAAGGCCTCCGCGGATCAGACGAAATCCATGTCCCGCATGAAAGGCATCTGGCGCAGGCGAATGCCGGTCGCGGCAAAGATCGCATTTGCCAGCGCAGGCGCAGCGGGGGGGACCGGGGGTTCGCCGATGCCGCGCACGCGGGAATCGTTTTCCAGCCCGCGCACGATGATTTCGGGGCATTGATACATGCGCATGAAGCGGAAGCTGTCGAAATTGCGCTGCTCGGCCATGCCGTCATCATAGGTGGTTTCAGCAAAGATCGCGTGGCCCAGCCCCCAGATGACGCCACCCTGCACCTGGTTCTCGAAATTCACGGGGTCGATGACGCGGCCCACCTCGGCGACGACATGGACCTTGTCGATCCGGATGCCTGAGTCGGTGACGGTGACATCCACGACCTCGGCGCAGGGTGTGCCGAAAGACAGGCAAAAGGCCAGGCCGCGTCCGCGCCCCTCGGGCAAAGGCGCCCCCCAGTCCGACATTTCGCCCAAGGTTTCCAGCACCTTGCGCGAGGGGGCGTGGTTGCAAAGGCGCAGCCGTTCCTCCAGCGGGTCGGCCCCCGCCGCATGGATCAGTTCATCAAGGAAGCTCTCGTGAAAGAACCCATTGGTCGAGGCGCCGACAGAGCGCCAGGAGCTGATCGGCGCAAGATCGGGCGCGCGGTAGCCGCTCACCCGGTAATCGGGGATGGCGAAGGGCTGGTCCCAGGCGCCCGCGACGATCTGAAGGTCGGCGCCCATCATCGGCATGCCGAGCCGGCGCATCTGAGAGCGCATGATCGAGGGCATCGCGATACCAAGGTCAAAGGCCTGCACATGGCCGCCCGAAACGCTGCCTCGGCCACGCGCCATCGCGATCTGGCGGGGGTAGTCATGCGCCATGTCCTCTTCGCGCGAGAGCGTCAGCTTGACCGGTCTTCCATCCGCATGCATGGCCAGTTCGGCGGCGCGGCGCACCATCATGTCTTCGAGCCGGTGGCCGAAGCTGCCACCGCTCATCTGCACATGAACATGCACCTGCGCGGGTTTCACGCCGATGATGCTTGCGACGTTCTTTTGCACGAAGCGCGGGATCTGCGTGCCGGTCCAGACATCCACACGCCCGTCCTTGATTTGCAGGGTCGCGTTCATCGGCTCCAGCGGTGCATGGGCAAGGTAGGGCGCGCGGTATTCGGCCTCAAGCGGGGTGGTGGCCGCGAGGGTGGCATCGACATCGCGATCGTTGCGCAACCGGCTGTCGCGGCGCTTGTCGGTGAAGCTGTTTTCAAGCGCGCGCCAGTGTTCGCCCTGATGCGGGCGGTAGGGGGCCGGACCCCAGTCGATGCGGATCGCTTCAACCGCGCGCATGGCGCGCCAGCTGTTGTCCGCCAGAACACCGACCCCGCCGGTGATCGGCACGATCTTGTGGACGCCGCGCATGGTTTCGGCCTTGGACGCGTCATGGCTCAGCATCTCGCCGCCTTGCCGTGGATTGGTGCGGATCGCGGCGAACAGCATGTCGGGCAGGGTCACGTCGATGCCAAAGCTCTGCTGGCCGGTCGATTTTGCGACGATATCGCTGCGCTGCGTGGGCTTGCCGATCAGGCGCCAATTGGACGGGTCGCGGAGGGCGACATCGGTGACCGGGTCGATCTCGGCGGCGCGGGCGGCAAGATCGGTATAGGGCAGGCGGGTGCCATCGGGCAGCAGCACGGTGCCGCCTTCGGTGGTCAGATCGCTGACGGGCAGGCCCGTTTCAAGCGAGGCGGCGGCCTTCAGTGTCTCGCGCGCGACGGCGCCGGCATGGCGCAGCTTCTGCCAGCCATCGGGCACGGTTGTCGAGCCGCCGGTGATCTGGATGCCCAGAAACTTTATCGGCGCATCCATCAAAGCGCGGGCGGTTTCGGCCAAGCGGGATTCGTTGGTGGAAGCAAAAGGAAGCGCCTCACGCGAAAGGGCGGTGTTGTAATAGGCAGCACTTGGCGGGCCGGGATCGAGGCTCACCTGATCAAGCCCGATATCAAGTTCTTCGGCGATCAGCAGAGCCTGCACATGCGCCGCCCCCTGGCCAAGATCGGCGCGCGGCGTGATCAGCGTGACCCCGTCCGGGCGGATCAGCACATAGGGCGTAAGCGCCGCCTCGCCCTCTGCCAGCCCGTCGATCAGCGGGTTCGCGGAAGGGCGGCGATACATGTAGACCCCGAATGCGACACCCCCGGCGGTGGCGATCGAGCCGGTCAGAAACGTCCGGCGCGCGATTTTCCCGGCGCGGCTCATTGGGTGTCCTCGCGCAGGGTCTGGGCAGCAGTTCTGACGGCCGCCCGGATGCGCGGATAGGTGCCGCATCTGCAGAGGTTCATGCTCATGGCGTCGTCGATCTCCTGATCCGTGGGATCGGGCGTCTCAGCCAGCAGCGCGGCGGCCTGCATGATCTGCCCGGACTGGCAATAGCCGCATTGCGCCACCTGATGCGTGATCCAGGCGGCCTGCACCGCATGAAGCGTGCCGGGGGCGGCGAGGCCGTGAATGGTGGTCACCTCGCCCCAGACATCGCCGACAAGCGTCTGGCAAGAATGCACGGCCTGCCCGTCGATATGTACCAAGCAGGCGCCGCATTCGGCGATGCCGCAGCCATATTTTACGCCGGTGAGGCCCAACTGGTCGCGCAGCGCCCACAAAAGCGGCATCTCGGGTTCGATATCGAGCTCATGCGTGGTGCCGTTGACGGTCAGTTTCATGAATCGGTCCCGTGGCTGATGCAGTCACGGCACAGGGTAAACCGATCCGTTCACTTGTCCAGTGGCCTCGAGGCGCCGAGGGCGGGCTGGCGGGATCAATCAGGCGTTTCGCTGCATCGAAAGACGCTTTAGCCGGCGCACGAGTTTGCGCAGCGGTCCTATGCGCGGTTCGTCAAGATGCCAGTGGCGCACACCGACCGAGGCCAGTTCATCGCGGTATTCATCATACTCGGTGTTGAACAGCGTCACGTTACCATCAACGACCCGTCGCTGCTCGCCGTTGCCGGCGCGGCGTTTCTCGATGATCCGCCAAGGGCTTCCGGCATGGTCGTATGTTCCGGCGCGCATGGGCGTTCTTTCGGGGCAGCCCGTGGTCAGGTTCATCGCCGCCCCAAGATTGGCGGGACCGACCATCTCATAACCGACAAAGCGCTTTCCTGAGAGAACCTGATTTGTCGCACGCGCGATTGCGCGCTTGAGAAAGGGGTGCTGCGGTCTGGCGGCGATGAAGGCGTTGAAAACCGCGGATGGCACGTTGCCGCCCGTGTCGGACACGACGAATTCATCTTCGGGGCGCAAGCTCAGGGTAAGATCGCTGCGGCAGACAGTGTCGATATCGGCATAGACACCACCATGGACCCAGAGAACGCAATACCGCCACAGATCCGCGCGGAAGGCACCTGCCTCGATCTTCTGATAGGCGGTGAAGACATCGGGATCGAAATTGTCACGGATGAACGCGGCTTGGGCGTCGTCGTCAAAGAAACGATATTCGAAGCCGGGATTATGCGTGATCCAGCTTTGCGCGGCCTGATACATGAGTTCGGGCAAATCCGGAGTCTTGAAGGTCTGAAAAAGCAGCGGAGGGATGCGGCGGGATTCGCCGTGCGGTAGGGGCGCCCGTGCCGGAATTGTGTCTTCAATCAATGGCATCGAATGGCCTTTCGCTTTTTCCAAGCGCGAAGGTTGCAGGTTCACGGGTTATACAAAGGAAATGAAAACCCTATCAATGTGGCGAGAATTTGTTTCTGTGGGATCAACCGCCCAGATGCTTCCCAGTTCCTTTTGCGCCTTTGTGGCACAAGTTTCAAACGGATTGGGCGTCGTGGAACGAAATACCGCGTGGGCCATCCGCGTTGCGGGTACCGAAACTCAGATGCGGGCGGATCGATTCATTCTTGCTTCGGGCCTCCGGTCTGTTTCCAGTCCTTCCCATCGAGCGGAACACCCCTGCGGCGACCGATCAAACGGTACCAGTCATCGAGAATGAATAACCGCCTGAAGAACGCCGAGCGATCAGGCTTTGCATTGCGAATGGCCTCGAGGCGCTCTTTCTGGATGCTTGACTGACGATCTGCCCAATCCACAAGCTTCGGTGAAAGCGCCAGACAATCGAACCTTGAAATGTCGCAAGGCCAGTCGGCGTTCTTGGAAAGTGGCAGTGACCGTCGTCTGATCGTCGCGGCCGTCTTTCGTCCCAGGCTGTATGCATCGGCGCGAACCGGGGGCGAAGCTATCTGATAGCCTTTCACGCCGGGCAGGATCTCCTTGAATGACGTTCCACGCGTGAAGGTTCGCTGGTGGCCAAGAAGAATCATGTCGGCCTTTCGATAGGCACCTGCGCGGATGAATTCCCCAAAGCGCTCATCGACTACGGCATCATCCTCAAGAACTAAGGCGCCCGGCAGGCCGCGCTTGCCGATTTCGGCATAGATGGCTTAGTGTGACAGCGCGCATGCAAATTCCGCGTCAGTGAATGCGCGTCCATTGCGGATATGCGCAAGCCTGCGGTCGATCTGGTCTTCGAACTGGCTGGGCAACCCGTTGCGCCCGTCGACTCCGAAGGAAATCTCGTGCGCAAGGCCAAGTTCATCCAAGGCTGAAACAAGCGGCTGTCTGCGCTTTTCGTCACCTGGCAGAGAAATAACAAATATCGGAAATTCGCTTTGATAAACCAAATGACTGCTCCGGGAAATGGCGGGAAAAATCGACTGAATCGGGTATCTCTGGATCGCACAATCTACCGATCCAGCTTGTCTTCCCAAGACGCATTGTTCAACAGAATCCGTGAAATGTCCGGCAGCCGAGCTCATGAACAGACCAGCAACGCGCTAATCTGGGCTGGTTCCAGTGCAATTTCCGAGGGGG
>CAZMZS010000012.1:0-39330 GCA_964570675.1 uncultured Roseovarius sp.
GACCGACCTTGCAGCCCTGGCCGATGAAGAACTCGCAGCCATCCGCCAGCACCAGGTGATGCGGGTTGAATCCATAGCGCGACTGGATGCACTGGTAGAACCATTTGGAGCTGTAGCGCCGCTCGTCGGGGATCATGCCGCCCTCGCCCGAGCAGGTCGCGGTGCCCGCCATCGTGGCGCCGCGCGCCAGCGCCGTCTTGGCCTCGTAGCTCAGCGCGCCAAAGCTCATGCCGGTGATATAGACCGGGATATCCAGCTCCAGCGGGCGCTTGGCACGCGGACCCAGGATGGTCTTGGTCTCGCATTTCTCGCGGTAGCCCTCGATCACGAAACGCGTCAGGGTGCCGGGCAGGAAGGTCAGGTCGTCCCAATGCGGGATCTTCTTGAAAAGCGAGAACCCCCGCATCCGGTAGCGGCCAAGCTCGGCCTTGATATGGATGTCGTCCATCACACGCGGCGGGAAGATGAATGAATCACCCAGCCGGTAGGTATCGCGCTCAAGGGGCTTTTTCTTGGGCAGGTCGCCATCAGCCATGTGTCTGTTCCTTTTTCCTTGCAAGGGAAGGCGCGGGGCGCCGTTCCGTTACAGAATGAGTTTCTTTTCGGACGGTTCGAGGTTGTCGTAGTTCCACAGCTGCTTGCCTGCGACGACCTTGGTGAAATGATCCACGCCCTTGTCGGGCATCAGCCCGTATTGGGTCAGCTTGCGGGTCAGCCATTGCCGGTCCAGATCTGTCAGTTCGGCCTCGATGGCATCCACCCCCAGCGAGCGGATTTCGCCGCCCACGAAGATCGTGCCGTCATACATCGAGTCGCCGAGATTCTTGCCGGCATTGCCGCAGACAACCATGCGCCCGCGCTGCATCATGAACCCGCTCAGCGCGCCGGTATCGCCACCGACGATAATCGTGCCGCCCTTCTGGTCGATGCCCGTGCGCGACCCGACCGAACCGCGGCAGACAAGGTCACCGCCACGCATCGCCGCGCCAAAGGTCGAACCGGCGTTCTTTTCGATGACGACGGTGCCCGCCATCATGTTCTCGCCGCAGGACCAGCCGACGCGCCCGGTGATGCGCACATTCGGCCCGTCGATCAGCCCGACGCCGAAATACCCGCAGGACCCTTCGACGATCAGATTCAGCTTGTTCAGGATTCCCACGCCAAGGCTGTGCTTGCCGCGCGGGTTCTTCAGAACGATGGTGCCGTAGCCCTCTTTCATCCTGTCCCGGATCGCGCTGTTCACCTCGGTCGTGCTCAGCGTGTCGGTGTCGATCTCGGTGCGTTTGTTGAAATCGACTTCATAGGACCAGGGATAGGTATAGCGCTCGCTCGCCTCGGGATCGAACTCGATATAGAGCGACTTGCCCGTGAGCTGTTCGGTGGTCATTCCAAGCGCCTTGGCGCGCTCGTCCTGACTCATCTGTTTCAGGTCGTCGTCGGTCATGCTTGCCATACCCGAACCTCCTCGTCGTAAGGGTCAGTGGTGTCGATCTCTTCGGGAAGGATGGCGCGGATAGCCACCTCTTCCGAGGCCATCGCGATCAGGTCGTCGGATTCGTAAAGAACCAGCGGTTTCGCGGCCATCGTGTCCTTGGCCATGCCCAGCTGGTCCTTGGTGGCGACCAGATAGGTGAACACGCCGTCGATCTCGTCGATGGACTGCCGCAGGCTGTCCTCGAGCGAGATGCCATTGGACAGGTTATGCGCGGTGTAGACCGCCAGCAGTTCGCTGTCGCAATTCGACATGAAACGGTGGCCCTTGCGCTCCATCTCGCGGCGCATGATCCAGTAATTGGTGATCTGGCCGTTATGGACAACGCTGACGTCATTATAGGGGAATGCCCAGTAAGGGTGTGCCGACTTGATATCGACATCGGATTCCGTGGCCATCCGGGTATGGCCGATGCCATGCGTGCCCTTGAAATCCTTGAGCCCATACATGTCCGAGACGACCGTCGCGTCGCCGAGATCCTTGATCAGTTCCAGGCCGTTGCCCATCGACAGGATCTCGACGCCCTCGACCTCCTCGATGGATTTGGCCATGTCGCCGGTGTTGCCCTCATGGGTCAGCACATAGCGCAGCGCGTATTCGGTGGCCGCCTCACGAGATTTGACCTTGGCGCCGGCCTCTTCCATGATCTCTTCGACATCCGCGATGCGGGCCTCGATGATCTTGTGGACGCCGCGGCCCTTGTCCATGTCCTCGGCCTCGGCCACCTTCAGGCGCATCACGTAATCGCCCTCGGTGGGTTCGCCGTAAACGGCATAGCCGGTGCTGTCGGGGCCCCGGTGTTTCAGGGCCTGGAGCATCGCGGTCATCTCGGACCCGACATTCGCGCTCTTGCCCTTGTGGATCAATCCAGCAATTCCGCACATCTTGAATGCGCCTCCTCAGTTTAACGGTCAAGAGAGGCGGCAGGCATGATGCGCCTGCCGCCAGGACAGGAATGCCTCAGGGCAGGCACTCCATGTACATTTCGTTGTCCCATTCGGTGACGGTGGACATGAACCGCGCGAACTCGTCGCGCTTGTATTCCTCGTACAGGCGATACATCTCGCCGGGCATGCCGCGCTGCACCACCTCGTCGTTGGCCAGCTTGTCCAGCGCCTCGCCCAGCGACATCGGCAGTTTCTTCACATCCTTCCCCTCGGCCATCGCCTCGTAGATGTTGCGCTCTTCGGGCTTGCCGGGATCAAGGCTGTTTTCCAGCCCGTCATCCATCGCCGCCAGCAGGGTCGCGCCCATCAGGTAAGGGTTCACCATCGAGTCGACCGAGCGGTATTCGAACCGCCCCGGCGCCGAGACGCGCAGGCCCGTGGTCCGGTTCTGGAAACCCCAGTCGCTGAACACCGGTGCCCAGAACCCCGTATCCCACAACCGGCGATAGGAATTCACCGTCGAACAGCCGATCGCCGTCAGCGCCTGAAGGTGATGGACCACGCCGCCGATCGCCTTGAGCCCCTCCGTGCCGGGCATCTGCGGATCGTCGGTATCGGGCATGAAGGTGTTCTCGCCGCCCTTCACATACATGTAGTTGTCGGCCATGCCGGGCAGGTTGTCGGGATCGTTGCCGCATTTGACGAACGCGTCCTCGCCACCATGCCACAGGCTCATGTTGTGGTGACAGCCCGAGGCCGACACCCCCATGAACGGCTTGGTCATGAAACAGGCGAAAATGCCCTGCTCGCGCGCCACCTGCGCACAGATCTGGCGATAGGTGGTCAGTCGGTCGGCATTGCGCAGCACGTCGTCGAACATCCAGTTCAGCTCAAGTTGCCCCGGCGCGTCCTCGTGATCGCCCTGGATCATGTCCAGACCCATCTTGCGGGCATAACGGATCACCTGAAGCGACACCCGGCGCAGGCTTTCGAACTGGTCGATATGATAGCAATAGGGCTTCGAGAAACCGTCCTTCGGCTTGCCGTTCTCGTCGAATTTCAGCCACATCATCTCGGGTTCGGTGCCGATGCGCAGCTTGGTGCCGTGCTTCTTGGTGAATTCCTCGTGCAGGCGGCGCAGGTTGCCGCGACTGTCGGCGGTCAGGTAGCCGCCGGGGTTTTCCTTTTCCTCCCGGTTGCGGAACAGCGTGCAGTAGAAACGGCCGATCTCGGGGGCCCAGGGCAGTTGCATGAAGGTCTCGGGCTCGGGAATGCCGATCAGTTCGGCGGCCTCGGGGCCATAGCCCATGTAATCCCCCGCCCGGTTCAGGAACAGGTTCATCGTCGCGCCGTAAACCAGCTGAAAGCCCTTCTTGGCCACTTGCTCCCAATGGTCCGCGGGAATGCCCTTGCCCATGATCTTGCCGGTCACCGACACGAACTGAAGATAGAGATATTCGATCCCCAGCTCATCGATCTTCTTGCGGACTTCCTTGATCTTTTCGTCACGCCCCGGCGCTTCCACGAATTTCTCGAGATCTGTCTCAGCCACTTTTAACTCTCCCTGGTGATTGTGCCGCCTGCGGGTCTTGTGCCCGTCTTTACGGCCGAGTGACGTTAGCTCCACACAGCCGGGCAATCCGGCGCGAGGTGGAGCGGTGCAAATTTGGATCTTTCGCGCGCTTGCGATGCGGGCGCCGGGCACTGCCCACCAAACCGGGCCGTCGGGGCCGTGAACTGTTGTGTTTCCGCATCATGAAACGTCATGTCGCATCTGTCCCAGTCTTTGCCTGCCGCCGGGAACACACTATGTGTCACGCCGGTTGGTGGAGCGCTGTTGGTCCGAGTTTCCGGCGATCGGCCCAAAAGTCAACCACTTTTGATCCAATGCCGCTGAATTTGGTGGCCCAAGGCGTCAAATGGTATATAATTGGTCCAGAAAAGAGGCAAATGATGAACGTTTCCGCAGACCAGAAGCTCGGTGCGGCTGACATCGCGGCTTTGATCCGGCGCGAGATTTCCAAGGGGAGTCTGCAACTGCATGATCGCCTCCCGCCGGAGCGGGTGCTGTCCGACAGCTATGGTGCGGCCCGCGGAACCGTGCGCAAGGCCCTGATGCGTCTTGAAAAAGAAGGGTTTGTCGAAACCCGGCCCGGCAGTGGCACATATGTGGTTCACCAACCCGACGACAATTCGGCCAGCGCCATCGAACACGCCACCCCGCTGGAATTGATGGATGCGCGATTCGCGCTCGAGCCGCATATCTGCCGCCTTTCGGTGCTGCATGGCCGCCAGTCCGATTTCGACCGGATGGAGGAACTCTGCAACCGCATGGAAGAGTGCCTCGACGATCCGGTCGGTTTTTCCGATGCCGATACCGATTTCCACCGTGCACTGGTGGAATGCACCCGCAACGGCTTGCTGAACTGGATCATCGATCAGATCGCCACCGTGCGCAGCGAAGACGACTGGACCCGGATGCGCCACCTGACGCTGGATCGCCGCACCATCGCCACCTACAACACGCAGCACCGCCAGATCCTCAACGCGATCCGCACCCGCGAACCCGAACGCGCCGCCAATATCATGAAGGAACATCTGGAAACCGCGCGCCTGTCGCTGACCCGTGCCTCGGATACCTGACCCAGCGCGGCCCTTGCTGGCCCGAAGCTTGCAACCTCCGGTGCGCCCCTGCCGGACCCGTCCGGCAAGGGACGCCGCCTGAGAAGCCATGTTGCCCGCACGATTTGGCTCGAAAATATTCCGTATCCGGCATAAAAAAGCCCTGTTTCGCTGTAACAAGACAGCGCGATCCGGCATAATGCCATGAACGTATCGAGTGACGCCTCGCAAAGGTCCCCATATAAGAGGATGAGGCCAGAGCAGCATCGGAGCGACCTGGATGCTCGAATTCGACAATGTGAGCAAGTCCTTCTGGACAGGCACGCAGCGCAAGGTGATCCTTGACCGCGTGTCGTTTCGTGTCGAACTGGGCCAGTCGCTTGGTATCCTCGCCCCCAATGGCACCGGCAAGACGACACTGATCAACATGATGGCGGGGCTCGAGAAACCCGACGAGGGCGAAATCCGCCGCCGCTGCCGTATCAGCTTTCCGCTGGGTTTCATGGGCGGCGTCATCTCGAAGATCTCGGCGATGGAAAACGCCCGCTACATCGCGCGTCTCTACGGGCTCGACCCCGACTATATCGAGGCCTATTGCCGCTGGATGTGCAACCTGGGAGAATATTTCGACCAGCCGCTCGGCACCTACTCTTCGGGGATGCGCGCGCGGTTCACCTTTTCGCTGATGCTGGCGCTTGATTTCGACATCTATCTGATCGACGAGGGCATGCCCGGTTCGACCGATGTCGAGTTCAACCGCAAGGCCGGCGAGATTCTGCGCGAAAGGCTGCGCACCACCACCGTCGTGATCGTGTCCCACAAACCCGAAGTACTTGAAAAATTCGCGCAATCCGCGGCTGTCCTGATGGGCGGAAAGCTGTATATGTTTGATACCTTGGAAGAGGCAAAGCAACTCTATGACTACGAAACCCAAGGCTAGGAAGTTCCGTATCCGCCGCAACCCGAATGCGCCGCAGGATTCCGCACCCGATCAACACGGCAGCGACGTTGCCGCGCCCGAACCCTTGCGCGAAGGCCAGGTCAGTTCGGCGCGCGAAACCAGCGCCTCGCAGAATATCGAGGACATCCGCAAGGAAGGTCTGACCGGGCGTGAGCTGCGCATGGCGCGGCGCATGGCGCAAAAGCACGGGCTGGCGCCGACCTCGGATTTCGACGCGGTCCGCCTTTTGCGCGCGAAGGGCATTGATCCTTTCCAGCGCGGAAGCATGCTGGAGCTTGTCGCGGGCGAAGGCGCCGGGGGCGGGTCCGGTGGGTCGGGCGGAACCGCCCTGACCACCACGCCCCAGCCCGACGACCCCAAACGCCTGCAACTGCCCCAGACGGTGCCGGCAGGCCAGCAAACCCTGCCATCGACCGACGTCAGCCCGGCAGATCGGCGGGCCGACGAAATCGGCCAGATCCAGCGCGATATCGCCAAGCGGCGCCGGCGCAAGCTGCTCCTGCTGTTCTCGCGCCTGACGGCCTTCGTGTTCCTGCCGACGCTGATCGCGGGTTACTATTATTACGCCATCGCGACACCGATGTATTCCACCAAGTCCGAATTCCTGATCCTGACCGCCGATGGCTCGGGCGGCTCGGCTGGCGGGCTTGGCGGGCTCCTGCCCAGCCAGTTCGCCACCGGTCAGGATTCCATTGCCACGCAATCCTACCTGCAATCCAAGGACGCGATGCTGCGCCTCGACAGCGATGTCGGGTTTCGCGAACATTTCAGCCAGGACTGGATCGACCCGATCCAGCGGCTCGCGCCCGATGCCTCGAACGAGGACGCCTACAAGCTCTACAAGAAATACGTGAAACTGGGCTACGACCCCACCGAGGGCGTCATCCGGATGGAACTCTCCACTGCCGATCCGGCGGCTTCGGCGCAGTTCTCGGAAAAACTGATCGACTATGCCGAAGAGCGCGTCGATGAACTCAGTTCCGAAAAGCGCAGCGATGCGGTCCGCACGGCGGCGCAAAGCCTGGAACAGGCCAAGGATCAGCGCCGCGATGCCCAGAGACAGCTTGTCGAACTGCAAGAGGGGTCTATCCTCGACCCCGAGGGCGAGATTGCCAATATCCGCTCGCTGATCGGCTCGGCGGAACTTCAGTTGCAGGAAAAACAACTGGCACTTAACACGCAGCTCAATAACGCGCGCCCCAACCAGGCGCGGGTCGAGGCGCTTCAAGGTGAAATAGAGGGGCTCGAATCCGAACTGCGCAAGCAGAACGCTCGCCTGACCGAGGCGAGCGAGGGAACCTCCTCGCTGGCCGCTCAGGCTGCCGCGATCCAGATCGCCCAGGCCGATCTGGCGACTGCCGACATGGTGCTGCAATCCGCGCTGGAGGCCAAACGGCAATCGGAAATCGAAGCCAACAAGCAGGTCCGCTACCTGACCGTCAGCGTGAAACCAGTGCCCTCGCAGGATCCGTCCTATCCGCGGTCCTTTGAAAACACTGTTCTTGCGTTCCTGATCTTCGCGGGTATCTACATGATGATATCGCTTACCGCTTCCATTCTTCGTGAACAGGTCTCGTCTTGACCATGACCCATATCGATCTTTCGGGGCTCAGCGTCGGCAACGACCAGCCCCTGACCCTTATCGCCGGTCCCTGCGCGCTTGAATCGGCGGATCATGCCCAGATGATCGCGGGCAGCCTCAAGGAAAGCTGCGCGGCACTTGGGATCGGGCTGATCTTCAAGGGCAGCTTCGACAAGGCCAATCGCACCTCGCTTTCGGGCAAGCGCGGGCTTGGCATGGATGAAGGGCTCAAGGTGCTGCAATCGGTCAAACACAGCCTCGGGCTGCCGGTGTTGACCGATATCCACCTTCCCGATCAATGCGCCCCGGTGGCCGACGTGGCCGACGTGCTGCAAATTCCCGCGTTTCTGTGCCGTCAGACCGACCTTTTGATTGCCGCCGGTGAATCCGGCGCGGCGATCAACGTCAAGAAGGGACAGTTCCTGGCCCCCTGGGACATGCCCAACGTGATCTCCAAGATCGAAAGCACCGGCAATCGCCGCATCCTTCTGACCGAGCGCGGCACCTCCTTTGGCTACAACGCCCTTGTCGCCGACATGCGCGCCCTGCCGCAGATGGCCGCCACCGGCTATCCCGTGGTGATGGATGCCACCCACAGCGTGCAACAACCCGGCGGCCAAGGCGGCAGCACCGGCGGCCAGCGCGAATTCGCCCCGGTCATGGCCCGCGCCGCAGTGTCGCTTGGCGTGGCGGCCGTATTCATCGAAACCCACGAAGACCCCGACACCGCGCCTTCGGACGGGCCCAACATGATCCCGCTCAATGAGATGCACGCGCTGCTCGGGGTGCTCAAGGCGCTGGACGATGTCGCCAAGGCCAACCCGGTCGCTCTCTGACCTTTTCCCATTCCCGATAACGAGTCTTCAACATGACCAAACCATTGCCCAACTGCACGCCGAATACCTGGGAATTCCTGCGTGATGCCATGATCGCGCCCACGGGCTTTCGCGAATATGACGCGCGCTGGAAATACCCTGACGAGATCAACCTGCCCGGCATGACCGCTCTTGGCCTTGGCCTCGGCACCCAGATGCAGCGCCGTGGCATCCGCCCCGAAATCGCCGTCGGCAACGATTACCGCGACTATTCGCTGGCGATCAAACAGGCGCTCATCATCGGGTTGATGCAGGCAGGCATCCGGGTGCGTGATATCGGCCCGGCCCTGTC
This sequence comes from uncultured Roseovarius sp., assembly GCA_964570675.1. GTDB lineage: Bacteria > Pseudomonadota > Alphaproteobacteria > Rhodobacterales > Rhodobacteraceae > Roseovarius. The sequence continues at coordinate 8,712 of CAZMZS010000012.1, forward strand.
ACCGATGGCCTATTTCGCGCAGTTCCACCTTGATGCGCCTGCCGTGGCCATGGTCACCGCCAGCCATAATCCCAATGGCTGGACCGGGGTCAAGATGGGCTTTGAACGCCCCCTTACCCACGGCCCCGACGAAATGGCCGAGCTGCGCGATATCGTACTGAATGGCGAAGGAGAGCCGCGCGCGGGTGGCTCCTATGAATTCGTCGATGGCGTGCGCGAGGCGTATCTCGACGACCTCGTCGGCGATTTCAAGATGTCGCGCAAGCTGCGCGTCGTCTGCGCCACCGGCAACGGCACCGCCGCGGCCTTCGCGCCTGAACTGTTCGAGCGCATCGGCGTCGAGGTGATCCCCTCGCATAACGAGCTCGATTACACCTTTCCCAACTACAACCCCAACCCCGAAGCCATGGAAATGCTGCATGACATGGCCGATAGCGTGCGCGCCACCGGGGCGGATTTCGCACTTGGCTTCGATGGCGACGGCGATCGCTGCGGCGTGGTCGATGACGAGGGCGAGGAAATCTTCGCCGACAAGATGGGCGTCATCATGGCCCGCGACCTCTCGGGGATCTATCCCAATTCGACCTTCGTCGCGGACGTGAAATCGACCGGCCTTTTCGCCTCGGACCCGGAATTGCAAAAGAACGGCGTGACCGCCGATTACTGGAAAACCGGCCACTCCCACATGAAACGCCGGGTCAAGGAAATCGGCGCTCTGGCCGGGTTCGAGAAATCGGGCCACTACTTTCTGGCCGAGCCGGTTGGCCGCGGCTATGATTGCGGGATGCGCGTGGCGGTCGAGATCTGCAAGCTGATGGACCGCAATCGCGATTCCTCGATGTCCGACCTGCGCCGCGCCCTGCCGCAGACATGGTCGACCCCCACCATGTCGCCCTGGTGCGCCGATACCGAGAAATACGAGGTGCTGGACCGCATCGTCGCGCGACTGGTCGCCAAGGCCGAGGCCGACGAATTGGTCGCGGGCCGCCCGGTCAAGGAGGTGGTCACCGTCAACGGCGCCCGCGTGATCCTCGATAACGGCTCCTGGGGGCTGGTGCGTGCCAGCTCGAACACCCCCAACCTGGTGGTGGTCTGCGAAAGCAGCGAAAGCGAGGCCGAGATGCGTGCGATCTTCGCCGATCTCGATGCGGTGATCCGCACCGAACCTTCGGTGGGCGAATACGACCAGCAGATCTGACGCCGAGAGACCAGCGCATGGCGGCGAAAACGCCCGCCCGCGTTAACACTTCCTAAACCGCGCGGGCGTAAGTCTGGTTAACCGGGATTAACCAGACAGGGAACATGCCGATGGTCGCGCGCGCCTACACGGTGGCCTTCGAGGGAATCCGTGCACGCCAAGTCGAAGTGCAATGCGCGATCAGCCCCGGTCTGCCCGCCTTTTCGCTTGTCGGCCTGCCCGACAAGGCCGTTTCCGAGGCGCGCGACCGTGTGCGCGCGGCACTCAGCTCGATGGCGATCGCCCTGCCCTCGAAACGGATCACCATCAATCTCAGCCCCGCCGACCTGCCCAAGGAAGGCAGCCATTTCGACCTGCCCATCGCGCTGGCGCTTCTGGCCGCGCTCGAAATCATTCCCGCCGACGCGGTCGAAGGCACCTGCTCGCTCGGGGAACTTTCACTTGATGGCACGCTGGTCCCGGTGATCGGCGCCCTGCCCGCCGCGATGGCCGCCGCCGAGGACGAACGCACCCTGCTTTGCCCAAAGGCCTCGGGCGCCGAGGCCGCCTGGGTCGGTGCCGCCGAGGTGATCGGCGCCGCCAGCCTTGCCGATGTCGTGCGCCACTATACCGGCCAGTCACCGCTTGCCCCGGCGGAACCCGGCGAGGTCACGACCGATGCCAGCGGGCGCGATCTGCTGGATGTGAAGGGCCAGGAACGCGCCAAGCGGGCGCTGGAAATCGCCGCCGCCGGACGCCACCACCTGATGATGGTCGGCACGCCGGGGTCGGGCAAATCCATGCTGGCTGCGCGCCTGCCCGGCATCCTGCCGCCCCTGACCGCGCCAGAGGCGCTGGAAACTTCGATGATCCATTCGCTGGCAGGACTTCTGGACGAAGGCGGCATCAACCGCACGCGGCCTTTTCGTGAGCCGCATCACACCGCCTCGATGGCCGCCATCGTCGGCGGCGGGCGACGTGCCGGACCGGGGGAAATCAGCCTCGCCCATAACGGCGTTCTCTTCCTGGATGAATTTCCCGAATTCGCCCGTACCGTCCTGGAAACCCTGCGCCAGCCCATCGAGACCGGCGAGGTCATGGTTGCGCGCGCCAATGCGCATGTGAAATACCCCTGCCGTTTCATGCTGATCGCCGCCGCCAATCCATGCAAATGCGGCTACCTGCCCGACCCGGCGCGCGCCTGCAGCCGTGCGCCCCAATGCGGCGAGGATTACATGGGCCGCATTTCGGGGCCGCTGATGGACCGTTTCGACCTGCGCGTCGAGGTGCCGCCCGTGGCCTTCACCGACCTCGATCTGCCCGCTTCGGGCGACAGCTCCCCGGCCGTTGCCGGCCGCGTCGCCGAGGCGCGCGCGCTTCAGGCCCGCCGCTTTGCCGATGCGGGGCGCACATGGCTCAATGCCGATGCCGAGGGCGAGATGCTGGAACAGCTCGCCACGCCCGATACCGAAGGGCGCGATCTGATCAACCGGGTGGCCGAGCGCTTCGGCCTGTCGGCGCGCGGGTATCACCGTGTGTTGCGCGTGGCCCGCACCATCGCCGATCTTGATCATTCCGACAGCGTCCGCCGCCCGCATGTGGCCGAGGCCGTCAGCTATCGCCTTGCGGCCGCGAAAGAGAGCTGATCCAGTCCGCCACCTCTTCGAGCGTGCGGCACGCCTCGGGCAGCAGCGGCCCGAAGATCGGCCAGGCATGTGGCAGATCGCGCGCGATCACCTCCTGCACGCGCACCCCGTCCTCGCGCAGCCGCGCCGCCATTCGGCGCGTGTCATCCAGCAGGATCTCGGTATCACCCGCGGTAATCCAAACCGGCGGGGCGCCGCGAAACGCGGCGAAAAGCGGCGATGCGCGCGGATCACGCGGATCGCTCTCGCGCAGATACATCCGCGCCAACTCGCCCGCGCGGGCGACCGGCAGCATCACTTCGGCATCCGCGTTAGACACCATGCTTTCGCCCGAAAAGGTCATGTCGGTCAGCGGCGAAAAGCAGAACACACCACGCGGGCGGCGCAGCCCGTGGCGAAGAATCTCACCCAACAGCGCCAGCGCCAGGCCGCCCCCGGCGCTCTCGCCGCCGATGATCACCTCGTGCTCGGCACTCAGCTCGATATAGACGGCAAGCGCATCCTCCAGCGCCGCAGGAAAGGCATGCTCGGGGGCGAGACGGTAATCCGGCAGGCAAGCGGCGAGCCCGCTCAGTCCCGACAGGCGCGCCAGCATCGCGCGGTGGGTGCGCGACGAGCCGAACACATAGCCCCCGCCATGCAGGTAAAGGATCACTGGGGCGGTTGCGCGCGCGGGCACCTCCTTGCCCAGCGCCCAGCACACCTGCACGCCGTCGATTGTTTCCCCCGAAAAATGGCTGCCGCGCGGAGGGCGAAACCAGAAACGCGCTTTACGCTCGAACATCGCGCGCAGCTTCGCGGGGTCGTCGGCCCGCGCCAGGTGACGCTTTTCCAGAAGGCGCAAGCTCAGGTTCAAGATATGCCGGCGCAGGCTCACGCCCGTTTCGCCTCGATCGCCTCCCAGATCATCGCGGCCACGTTGATCCCGTCGAAGCGTTCCAGTTCCTGGATACCAGTGGGCGAGGTCACGTTGATCTCGGTCAGGTAATCGCCGATCACGTCGATACCGACAAAAACCTGCCCCTTGTCGCGCAGAAGCGGCCCGATCGCGGCGCATATCTCGTGGTCGCGCTCATTCAGCGCGATCTTTTCGGGGCGCCCGCCGACATGCATGTTGGACCGGGTCTCGCCCTTCGCCGGAATACGGTTGATCGCGCCCACGGCTTCGCCATCGACCAGGATCACCCGCTTGTCGCCATTCTTGATCTCGGGCAGGTATTTCTGCACGATCAGCGGCTCCCGGCTGAACCCGGTGAAGAGCTCGTGGAGCGAGCTGAGGTTGCGGTCGGATTCAGACAGGTGAAAGACTCCGGCGCCACCATTGCCGTAAAGCGGCTTCAGGATCACATCGCCATGACGGTCCTTGAAGGCGCGGATCGTCGCCAGATCGCGCGCGATGGCGGTTGGTGGCATCAACTGTGGAAAATCCAGCACCATCAGTTTTTCGGGGAAATTGCGCACCCAGAACGGATCATTCACCACCAGCGTGCCGGGCATGATCCGCTGCAGAAGATGCGTCGTGGTGATGTAATGCATGTCGAAGGGCGGATCCTGACGCAACCAGACCACGTCGAATTCGCCCAGATCCGCCTCGCGCGGCTCGCCAAGGCTGAAATGGTCGCCTTTGATGCGCCGCACCTCCAGCGGGCATCCCCGCGCAGTCACCCGCCCTTCGACATAGGCCAACGCATCGGGCATGTAATAGAACAGCTCGTGGCCGCGCGCCTGCGCCTCCTCGGCAATGCGAAAGGTGCTGTCCGCGTCGATATCGACCGGCGCGATCGGGTCCATCTGAAAGGCGATCTTCATGGGGCTCCCCCGGCGTGTTTCAGTCCAGCCCTAAATGCGCCAAGCCGCCGCCAATCGCAAATCAGAAATGACCGAAGGCGTTCTCGATGATCTGTGCAGCGCCGCCCTGGTCCACCACAGCAAGGTCGAATCGCACCTCTGCCAACTGGCCTGCGGGAACATGGCCCAGATATTCCGCCGCCGCCGCATGTATACGCCGCACCTGCGCCGGGCGCAGTCGCGCGATCGCCGCATCGAAACTGCGCGCCGCCTTGACCTCGCAGAACACGATCACCGCGCCCTCGCGCAGGATCAGGTCGATCTCGCCGCCCTTGCCGCGCCAGCGGGTTTCCATGAGGTCCGCGCCGCGACGCTGATAGCATGCCGCCACGCTGCGTTCCGCCGCCATGCCGGATTGCCAGGCGCGGCGCCCGCGATCGGCGCGCTGTGTGCGCCAAGGCGCACGCGCATCTGCCTGCTGAACATCCATGCCTGCCATCACGATCATAAGTCCCCTGTCGCTTCCTGCGAAAGCTGCAGCGCCCGCTGATAGACCTGCCGCCGCTTCAGCCCCGTCTCTGCCGAGACCGCATCCGCGGCATCGCGCACCGAATGCACTTTCAATGCCTCAACCAGCAGTGATTCTAAATCCGATTCGCGAATATTCGGTAAACGCCCGCGATCCACCAGCACCACGATCTCGCCTTTCAGGCTGCGCGCGGCGCAGGCCTCGGCCAGCTCATCCAGCGTGCCGCGCATGACTTCCTCGAATTTCTTCGTCAGCTCGCGACAGAGCGCCGCCTGTCGCTCGCCCCCCAGAACCTGTGCCGCATCGCGCAGCATCGCCGCCGCCCGCTTTGGCGATTCGTAGAAGATCAGCGTCCCCGGCACCGCTTCCAGCGCCTTGAGCGCGGTTTTCCGCCGCCCCGAAGCATTGGGCAGGAAGCCCGCGAAGAAGAAATGATCGGTCGGCAACCCCGCCACGGTCAGCGCCGCGATCACCGCCGAGGGGCCTGGTGCCGAGATCAGCGCATGGCCCTCGGCCACCGCCGCGCGCGCCAGATCATAGCCGGGGTCGGCCACCATCGGCGTGCCCGCCTCGGACGCGTAGACAACCGATTTCCCCTCTGCCAGCGCCGCCATGAGGCGCGGGCGCATCTTTTCGCCATTGTGGTCGTGATAGGCCAGGATGGGCCTTTCGCCCGGCGAAATCCCGTGGATATCCATCAACTTGCGCAGGCTGCGGGTGTCCTCGGCGGCGATCACGTCCGCTGCGCCCAGGATATCGAGCGTGCGCAGCGTGATGTCGCGCGCCGTGCCGATCGGCGTCGCCACAAGGTATAGCCCCGGCGCCAGGCTCTGCTGTTTCGGATTCACCACTGGACCCGCCTCTCATGACGTTTATTATCGGAGCTGAATATCGCAACGGGGCAGGCCCCGCCGCAAAACCAAGGAGTGACGTGATCCATGTTCGCCGTTTTGTCTTCCGCCCGCAAGGCGCCGGGCCGTATCGCCATTCTTCTGGCCGCGCTCTGGCTCAGCGCGTGTCAACCGGTCGCCACCACGGGCGGCGGTGGCGGTCAACCGATCAATCCCTCCCAGCCGGTGGCGGTGGCGCTGCTTTTGCCGCATGGCTCCGGCGTGCCGCAGGAACAGCGTCTGGCGCGTGATCTCGAGAATGCCGCGCGCATGGCCGCCTCGGACATGAATGGCGTGCAAATCGACCTGCGCGTCTATGGCACCGCCGGTCAGGCCGCGCAGGCCCGCACCGCCGCGCTCAATGCGGTGGCGGATGGCGCCAGGATCATCATCGGCCCGCTGCATGCCGAATCGGCCAACGCCGTGGCCGTCGCCGTGGCCGACCGTGACATCAACGTGCTGACCTTCTCGAACAACGCGACCATCGCGGGCGGCAACCTGTTCGTGCTGGGCCAGACCTTCGACAACACCGCCAACCGATTGGTCAGCTACGCCGCGCGCAGCGGCAAAAGCCGAATCCTGACAGTCTATTCGGACAACCTCGCCGGGCAGCTGGGCCGCGAGGCCATCGCACAGGCGGCCACATTCCACGGCGCCACGCTGGCGGGCAGCGTCGGCTACACCTTCTCGCAGGAAGGCGTCGTCTCGGCGGTGCCCCAGATCCGCGAGGCGGCCCGCCAGAACAACGCCGATGCGCTCTTCCTCACCGCCAATACCGCGGGCGCGCTGCCGCTCTTTTCGCAAATGCTGCCCGAGGCCGGGCTGAGCACCGACTCCATCCAGTACATGGGTCTCAGCCGCTGGGACACACCCCCCCAGACTCTGGAACTGCCAGGCGTTCAGGGGGGCTGGTTCGCCCTTCCCGACCCGCAGCGCAGCGCCCAGTTCGAAAACCGCTTCCAGGCCGCCTATGGTGGCCCGCCCCATGCGCTGGCGGGACTTGCCTATGACGGAATCGCCGCGGTCGGCGCGCTGGCCAAGTCGGGGGACCGCAACGCGCTCACCCGTGGCTCGCTGACCCAGACCGCCGGGTTCCAGGGGGTCAACGGCGTCTTCCGCTTCCGCCCCGACGGCACCAACGAGCGCGGTCTTGCGGTGGCGACGATCCGCGACCAGCAGGTCGTGGTGATCGACCCGGCGCCGCGGGGCTTTGGCGGCGCGGGCTACTAGGACCGCGCGAAAGGATCGAATGAAAGACGCGATCTCAAGCCCGGACGACCTGATCCGCCCGGCCGAGGACATCTTCGACAACGCCGCTGTCGAGGCGCGCCTCGCCGAGGCGATGGCGGAGGCAGATGGCGATACCATGGCGCAGCGCCGCGCTGCGGTCTCGGTGCTGTCCGATGCCCTGGCACAGGGGCGCGCGACCATCGCCGCGGGCTTCGCAGAACATCCCTTTGCCGCCCGCGCCACCGTACGCGCCTATAGCTGGCTGACCGATTGCATCCTCCTCAACGCGCTCGATGTCGCCCAACGTCACCTGCACCCGCTGGCCACGCCTACCAGTTCCGAAAGCATCGCGATGTTCGCGGTCGGCGGCTACGGGCGTGGCGAGATGGCTCCGCAATCGGATGTCGATCTGCTGTTCCTGACCCCCTACAAGATCACCCCCTGGGCCGAGAGCGTCATCGAATCGATGCTCTACATGCTTTGGGATCTCAAGATGAAGGTCGGCCATGCCAGCCGCACCATCCGCGACTGCCTGCGGCTCGGGGGCGAGGATTTCACCATCCGCACCTCGCTGCTCGAACACCGTTTCCTGGCCGGCGACCGCCATCTTGCCGACCATTTCAAGAAACGGCTCTGGCACGAGCTGTTCGAGGGCTCGGAGCGCGAATTCATCGAGGCCAAGCTGGAAGAGCGCGACAGCCGCCACGAAAAACAGGGCGGCCAGCGCTATATGGTCGAACCCAATGTCAAAGAGGGCAAGGGCGGGCTGCGCGACCTGCAATCACTGTTCTGGATCGCCAAATACCTGCACCGCGTCGACAGCGCCGCCGATCTCGTGGACGTGGGCATGTTCACCGAAGAAGAGTTCGATACCTTCGCCACTGCCGAGAATTTCCTCTGGGCGGTGCGCTGTCATGTCCACCTGCTCACCAACCGGCCCACCGATCAGCTGACCTTCGACCTTCAGGTCGAGGTGGCCGAACGCATGGGTTATGCCGATACCGCCGGCCGGCGCGCGGTCGAAGTCTTCATGCAGGAATATTTCCGCCACGCCACAGCCGTCGGCGATCTGACGCGGATTTTCCTGACCAAGCTTGAAGCGGCGCATGTGAAATCCGAACCGCTCCTGCAACGGATCTTCCGGCGCAAGCGTAAGCTCAAGGACGGCTACGAAGAGGTCCACGGCCGCCTTGCCATCGTGGACGAAGACGCCTTTCTCTCGGACCCGCTCAATATTCTGCGCCTGTTCGAGGAAGGCTTGCGCACCGGGCTGTTGATTCACCCGGACGCCATGCGCCTTGTCACCGCCCATCTCGAGCTGATCGACGACGATTTTCGCAACGATCCCAAGGCGCGCAAACTGTTCCTTGACCTGCTATTGAAACACGGCAACCCCGAACGCGCGCTCAGGCGGATGAACGAGCTTGGCGTGTTGTCGGCGATCATCCCCGAATTCGAACCCATCGTCGCGCTGATGCAGTTCAACATGTATCACAGCTACACGGTGGACGAGCACACCATCCAATGCATCTCGAACCTGGCGCAGATCGAGCGCGGCGAACTGGTTGAAAACCTGCCGCTCTCCTCTTCGATCCTCGAGGAGGGCGTGAACCGGCGCGTGCTTTACGTGGCACTGCTGCTGCATGACATCGGCAAGGGCCGCGACGAGGACCATTCCATCGTCGGCGCCCGGATCGCCCGCAGGGTCGCGCCCCGCCTGGGGCTGCGCCCAAAGGAGGTCGATACCGTCGAATGGCTGGTGCGCTATCACCTCTTGATGTCGGACATGGCCCAGAAACGCGATATCGCCGACCCGCGCACCGTGCGCGATTTCGCCAAGGCGGTGCAGACCAAGGGGCGGCTCGACCTGCTTTGCGTGCTGACCGTCTGTGACATTCGCGGCGTCGGGCCAAATACCTGGAACAACTGGAAGGCCTCGCTTTTGCGCGCGCTCTATCGTCAGACCCGACGCGCGATGGAAGGCGGGCTCGAGGATCTCAACCGCGAACAGCGCGGCTCGGACGCAAAGCGCAACCTGCGCGAGGCGCTCAAGGACTGGCCCGCGCGCGATCTCAAGAACGAGACCGCCCGCCATTACCCGCCCTATTGGCAGGGGCTGCATGTCACCGCGCATGTGGTCTTTGCGCGGCTGCTGCGTGACCTGTCCGAAGACGAGATCGCCATCGACCTCTCGATCGACGAGGACCGCGACGCCACCCGCGCCTGTTTCGCGCTGGCCGATCATCCGGGCATCTTCTCGCGGCTGGCGGGGGCGCTGGCGCTGGTCGGGGCCAATGTGGTGGACGCGCGCACCTATACGTCAAAGGACGGTTTCGCCACCGCCGCCTTCTGGATCCAGGATGCCGACGGCCACCCCTACGAGGCCGAACGCCTGCCGCGCCTGCGCGACATGATCCGCAAGACCCTCAAGGGCGAGGTGGTCGCGGCACAGGCGATCCGCTCGCGCGACAAGATCAAGAAACGCGAACGCGCCTTCAAGGTGCCCACCCATATCACCTTCGACAACGAAGGGTCGGAAATCTATACCATCATCGAGGTCGACACCCGCGACCGTCCCGGCCTGCTGTACGATCTGACCCGGACGCTGGCGGACAGCAATGTCTATATCAACTCGGCGGTGATTGCGACGTACGGCGAACAGGTGGTCGACACCTTCTATGTGAAGGACATGTTCGGGCTCAAGTTCCACTCCGAACCCAAGCGCCGGGCGCTCGAACGCAAACTGCGCCGCGCCATCGCCGAAGGGGCCGAACGCGCCGTAACCTGACCGCGCCTAACGCAAGTTGCGCGTCGTGCCCCGCGCGATGCATTCCAGCTCGCAGCAATAGCGGAAAATCTCCTGCTCCTCCGCCGCGATCAGCCCGGTCAGGCGCTCGCCCGCGATCTTGCCGATATCCTCGGCCGGAATGCGCACCGTGCTCAGCCCCGGCTCCATGTCATGCGAACCGTTGAAATCCCCGATCCCCATGACCGACATGTCGCCCGGCACATCCAGACCGATGCTCTGCACCCCGTAAATCGCCCCCTGCGCGATCACGTCATTCCCACACAAAAGCGCCGTCGGGCGCGCGCCTCCGTCCAGCAACCCATGCACCGCCTGTTTCGCCAGCGTGATGCTGTAGGGGGATTCCATGCGCCATTCGTCGCGCACCGGCACGCCGCGCGCCTGCATCTCCTCCATCGCGCCCTCAAGCCGCTGTCTTGCGCGGTCATTCCCTTCGACACGCGGAAAGACCAGCCCGATATCGCGATGCCCCAGCTCCAGCAGATGCCGCGCCGCCATGCGCCCGGCCTCGCGATTGTCGGGGCCGACGCAGGACATGGGCGCGTCGGCCGAGTAGTTCCAGATCGCGATGCAGGGCGTCTCGTGGCGTGCGAGCAGTCGGAAACTTGCCTCCGAATGCTCCAGCCCGACCAGCGCGATTCCATCCACCCGATGTTCCATCAGCTTGCGGATCGTGTCGTATTCGCGCTCCAGCTCGTAGCCGTGCGAGGCGATGAGCAGGGTGAACCCCGCCCGGTCGATCGCATCCGAAAAGGACTGGATCACCTCGGCGAAGATCGCGTGGTTGATCGTCGGCACGATCAAACCGATCGTGGCATTGCGCCGCCCGTGAATCGCCTGTGCTGCGCGGTTGCGGATATAGCCCAGCTTCTCGACGGCACGGTTGATTCTCTTGCGGGTCGCCGGGTTCACCAGATCCGGATGATTGAAGGCGCGCGACACTGTCGAAGGCGAAACTTTCGCCGCCTTTGCAACAGCCACGATATCCGAGTTTTTCTTATTTTTGTCAGCCACTTAAGATAATCTTTCCAGGGAGTTAATGAAAACATTTGCAATACTATTTTCATGCCTTAGCCTGAACTGTCAATCGTCATGCATAATGACGGGAAGAGCCATAGGGAGGGGCGCTTCTTGGAATTCATAGGCTATTTCGGCGAGGTCTTTCAGCCGGTGTCGTTCATGCTTTTGCTGGTCGGCACCATCGGCGGGTTGATCCTTGGGGCGACGCCGGGGCTGTCGCCCACCATGGCGGTGGCGCTGCTCATTCCGTTCACCTTTCAGCTGCCTGCGGCGCAAGGGCTGATCCTGCTCGGTTCGGCCTATACCTCGACCGTGGCAGGGGGCGCCGTCAGTGCGATCCTGCTCAAGATTCCCGGCGCACCCGCCAACATCGCCACCACGCTCGACGGCCACACGATGGCGACGCAGGGACGCGGCGCCGAGGCGCTGCAACTCTCGTTCATCTCATCGGCCATCGGCGGTGTCTTCGGCGTGCTGCTGCTGATCTTCCTCACCCCGCTGCTGGCGCAATGGGCGCTGGCCTTCGGGCCGTCGCACCTGTTCTGGCTGGCGATCCTCGGTGTCACGGTGATCGGCACCCTTGACAGCAACTCGGTCGTTAAGGGGCTTTTGTCGGGCTGTATCGGCATGTGGCTGGCAACCATCGGCTTTGACGACATCATGGGCGCGCAGCGTTTCATCTTCCACCCCGAGCTTTCGGGCGGGATCAACATCATCCCGGCGCTGATCGGCCTCTTCGCCATCCCGCAGGTGCTGACCATGTTCGCCCGTGGCCGCGTGCCCTCCGGCGCCGAGGTGATCGCCGTGCGCAAACATCCGATCGGCGCGGCCATCCGTGAAACCCTGCGCCGCTGGCGCTCGCTTTCCATCGGCACCATCATCGGCTCGACCATCGGCCTCATCCCCGGCGTGGGCGGCCAGATTGCGGGGCTCGTCGCCTATGACCAGGCGCGCAAGTTCAGCCCCGAGCGCAAGAAATTCGGCACCGGTCATTCCGAAGGCGTGATCGCCGCCGAAAGCGCCAACAACGCCATGGTCGGCCCCTCGCTCGTGCCGCTGCTCACGCTCTCGGTGCCCGGCAGCCCCACCGCCGCAGTGCTTCTGGGCGGGCTGCTGATCCACGGAATCTTCCCGGGCTCGGACCTCTTTGACAATCACCCCGACGTGGCTTGGACCTTCATCAACTCGATGCTGATCGGCCAGATCCTGATGTGCATCTTCGGCCTTTACGTCGCGGGCTTCGCCGCGCGGGTGGCACAGGTGCCGCAATCGGTGATGGCGGCGCTGGTGCTGGGGCTTGCCGTGTTCGGCTCCTATTCGGTGCAGAACTCGATGGGCGATGTCTACGTGATGGCAGGACTCGGCGTGGGCATGTATTTCCTCGAACGCTTCGGCTTTGCCGCTGCGCCGCTGGTGCTGGGCCTCATCCTCGGCCCCATTGCCGAGGCCAACTTCATCCAGGGCGCGATGATCGCCGACGCTTCGGTCGGGCGCACGTCCTATTTCTTCAGCGGTATCCTGAACCTGACGCTGATCGCCATCGTGCTGGCCTCCATCGCCTATTCGGTATGGATGGAACTGCGCCAGCGCCGGATCGACAAGCAGGAACAGAGCGAGGCCGCGGCATGAGAACATGGCAACATATCTTTCCATCGGGAGTCATCGCCGCCGTCGGCATCTGGATCTGCTGGGTCAGCTACACGCGCGAACCGGCACAGGCCTTCCTGTTCCCGCGCCTCATCTCGACGGTGTTCGTCGTGCTGGCGCTGTGGACCTTCGGCAAGGCCGTGCTTGGCAAGTCGCGGGTCGGCGACGGGATCGGGCGGCGCATGGTCATCAACATCGCGCCGGGCCTGATCGTGATGCTGATCTATGTGTTCTGGGCCGCGCGCGGGCTTGGCTTCTATACGGCCAGCACCATCGCCTTTTTCGCGCTGCTCTCGATCTATGATCCCGCGCCGCATAATCAGGCGCGCAGCTGGATCATGCGTGTCCTGATCACACTTGGATTCCTCGGCGTCATGTATGGCCTGTTCGCCGGAATCCTCAACGTATTCACACCCAGAGAGGTGTTGTTCCAATAAACCGGAACCAACCGGTCAACCGTAGAAACCAAGGGAGGAGAACCCCAATGATGAAATCAATTCTGGCCGGGCTGGCAACAGCCCTCATGATCGCAGGCCCCGCTGCGGCTCAGGATTACCCCGACCGTCCGCTGATGATGATGGTCAGCTATGGCGCGGGCGGCGCGACGGACTTCCAGGCCCGGATCGTCACCATGACCGCGGGCAACGAGGACGCCCTGGGTCAGCCCGTTGCCATCGTCAACAAACCCGGTGCGGGCGGGCGCGTCGGCTGGAACTGGCTGGCGACGCAGGCCGATTCCGACGGCTACACGCTGGGGGCCTATAACGTGCCCCACTTCATTGCCCAGTCGATCAAGGGCGGCGTGGAATACAGCGCCGACAGCTTCGAGCCGATCGCCAACTGGGGCGCTGACCCGGCGGTGTTCGTCGTCGGTGCCGACAGCGAGTTCGACACGATGGAGGACGTGGTGAACTGGGCCAAGGAAAACCCCGGCAAGATGACCTTCTCGGGCGCCGGGCTGTTCGTGGGCCACCATATCGCCGCGCTTCAGCTTGAAAACGCCGCAGGCGTCAAGCTCGCCTATATCCCCAACAACCAGGGGGGTGCCGGCGCCATGAAAGCGGTCATCGCCGGCGAGGTGATGGGCGGGGTCAACAACCTCTCCGATGCCTTCCGCGCCGCCGATGCGGGCAACGTCAAGATCCTCGGCGTGTTCGACACCGATCGCAGCGACTTCCTGCCCGACGTGCCGACCATGCAGGAACAGGGCTATGACATCGACAACGCCAGCGTGAATTATCGCGGCATCATGGTCCCCAAGGGCACCCCGCAGGAGATCATCGACCAGCTGGCCGAAACCGTGCCCGCGATGTTCCAGAACGACCGCGTCAAGAAGCAGATGAAGGCCGGGGGCTCGCCCATGAAGGTGATGACCCGCGACGAGGTGCTCGAGATGTGGAACCAGCGTCAGAAAACGCTCGAAGAGCTGCTGGCCGGTCTCTGATCCGCGCCTGCATCAACCAACCCCGGACAGGGCGGAATCCCGCCCTGTCCACCTACTGCGAAGGACTTTCAGATGAACGCCCCCGACGATCTTTCCGCCATCGACAGCATCATGGCCCGCGCCCGCGCCGCGCAGCAGGCCTTCGAGGACGGCGCCACGCAAGAGCGCTACGACCGCGCCGCACAGGCCGCCGCATGGGCGATCATGGAACCCGCGCGCAACCGCGCCCTGGCCGAGCTTTCGGTCGAAACCACCGGGCTTGGCAACGTGCCCGACAAGATCACCAAGAACCACCGCAAGACATTGGGCCTGATGCGCGACATCGCCGGGGCGAAAACCCACGGCGTGATCCGCGACGACCCGGCCACCGGCATCACCGAGATCGCCCGCCCCATCGGGGTGATCGGCGCCGTGGTGCCTTCGACCAACCCGGCCGCGACGCCAGCCAACAACATCATCAACGCCCTGAAATGCGGCAATGCCATCGTGCTCTCGCCCTCGCCCAAGGGCGTGCCGGCCTGCGATATGCTGTTGCGCTACATCCACGCCGAATTCGACAAGATCGGCCTCGATCATGACCTCGTTCAGATGGTCCCCGCCCCCGGCTCCAAGGCCAAGACCCAGCGCATGCTCGAAACCTCCGACCTGGTGGTCGTCACCGGCAGTCAGGACAACGTGCGCCGCGCCTATACCTGTGGCACGCCCGCCATCGGGGTAGGTGCGGGCAATGTCACTGTGATCGTCGATGAAACCGCCGATCTTGACGCCGCCGCCGAAAAGATCGCCGCCTCCAAGACCTTCGACAACGCCACCTCCTGTTCCTCGGAAAACGCCCTCGTGGTGGTCGATGCGGTCTATGACGCCTTCGTCGCGGCCCTCGCGCGCCAGGGCGGCGCGCTGGTGCATGCTGCCGAATCCGACCGGATCGTTCAGCGCCTCTGGCCCGATGGTACGCTCAACCGCTCGATCCTCGCGAAGGACGCCGATGTCACCATCGAGGCGCTTGGCCTGACCGGGCAGGTGCCCGACTCCACCCGCTTCGTCGCTGTCGAAACACAAGGCATCGGCCCCGACTCGCCGCTGTCGGGCGAAAAACTCAGCCGCGTGGTGGCGCTCTACCGCGCCGCCGATTTCTCGGCCGCCACCGACACCGCGCGCCGCATCCTCGAACATCAGGGGGCCGGGCATTCCATCGGGCTGCATACCGGCGATGACAGCCGCGCCATGCATCTGGGCGAGATCATCCCGACCTGCCGCGTGATCGTCAATCAGGCCCATTGCTTCGCCACCGGCGGCGCCTTCACCAACGGGCTGCCCTTTTCCCTTTCGATGGGCTGCGGCAGTTGGGGCGGCAATTCCATCGACGAAAACCTGCACTGGCGCCATTTCGTCCAGACCACCAAGGTCGTGCGCGAAATCCCCTCCGATGAACCGGAACTCGACGCGATCTTCTCGGAGTACTGGGATGTGGCCGGGCAATGAAACTGGAACGCGACGCACCGCCCCAAGGCACCCTGCGCGACTGGATCGAATCCCGCGCAGATGACGGGGGCACCGCCTTCGTCTTTCCCGAAACCGGCGAGACCCTGGATTGGCCCGCCCTGCGCGACAGTGCCCGCCGCATCGCCGGGTCGCTGTCCGGACAAGGCGCGCAAAAGGGCGAAAGCGTCGCCGTCGTGATGCCCAACGGGCGCGCCGCCATCGAGGCGCTTTACGGCACGCTTTACGGCGGCTTCCGGGTGACGATGATCAACCTCGCCGCCGGGCTTGATGCCATCGCCTATGCGCTTGGCCACAGCGAGGCGCGCTTCGCCTTCGTGGACGACAGCGTGCTTGATATCTTCAACGAGGCCACGCGCGACAACCCTGTGAAACGGCTCGACCCCGACGCCATGAACGGCCCGGCGGGCGACCTTGCGCCACTCTCGCCCGAGGATCATGCGCTGTTGATGTACACCTCCGGCACCACCGGGCGGCCCAAGGGCGTGGTCCACAGCCATTCCAGCCTTTTGGCGGGGGGCTGGACCACCTCGGTCGCGCATGACCTTTCGCCCGGTGACCGCGGGCTTTGCGTGCTGCCGATCTACCATATCAACGGGCTTTGCGTGTCGGTGATGGGCTCTCTGGTGTCGGGCGGTTCGCTGGCGCTGTGCCCGCGCTTTTCGGCCAGCCGCTTCTGGGATCAGGCCGCCAGCAGCGAGGCGACATGGTTCTCGGTCGTGCCCACGATCATCTCGCACCTGCTGCACGGCGATAGCGATCCGTCGGATGCAGTGAAGGCGCGGCTGCGCTTCGGTCGCTCGGCCTCCTCGCCGCTGGCGCCCGATGTGCAGACCGCGTTTGAGACCCGCTTCGGCGTGCCGATCATCGAGACCATGGGCCTCACGGAAACCGCCGCGCAGATCCTCTCGAATCCGCTTCCGCCGGGCACGCGCAAGATCGGCTCACCGGGCATTCCCTTCGGCAACGAGGCGGCGATCCTTGATGGAAACCTCGCCCCCCTCCCCCACGGGCAAGAGGGCGAAATCGCGGTGCGCGGCCCCAACCTGATGCGCGAATACCTTCGCAACCCCGACGCCACGCGCGAGACCTTCAGCCCCGATGGCTGGCTGCGCACCGGCGATCTGGGCCGTCAGGACGAAGATGGCTATTTCTTCGTGACCGGGCGCCTCAAGGAGCTGATCATCAAGGGCGGCGAGAACATCGCCCCCCGCGAAGTCGACGAGGCGCTTTATTCCCACCCCGACATCATCGAGGCCGCCGCCTTCGCCCGCCCCTGCACGCGCTACGGCGAACGGGTCGAGGCCGCGGTGGCGATCCGCCCCGGCTCGGGTTTGAGCGAAGACGACCTGATCGCCCTTTGCGCGCGCAAGCTCGGCGCTTTCAAATGCCCGGATCGTGTGCATTTCCTCGATGAACTGCCCAAAGGTCCATCGGGCAAGATTCAGCGCCGGAAACTCGGCGAGATTCTCTAGCCGCCTCGGGCGCTTGCCGATATCTGCTCCCTTGCGGCGCTTGTCACGCGCATGTCATCCTGCCTTGCGAAACGTCGCCCCCGGTCGCGCCCTTGTGGCGACCCGAGACGACGCCGCCCAGGGAGCCGCGCTCATGAACCAGATGGACCAGCATTACGACGAGCTGATGGCGCGATGCGACCCTCTGCCCGCCTTGCCGACGGCCGTGGTGCATCCGGTGCAGGCCACCGTGTTCGAAGCCGTCAACGATGCCGCCGCCGCCGGGCTGATCGCGCCCGTTCTGATCGGTCCCGCCGCCCGCATTGCCGCGGCCCTTACCGAGACCGGCCAGTCACCCGACGCCTACCCGGTCATCGACACCGAACACAGCCATGCCGCCGCCGACAAGGCCGCCGAATTGGCCGCGACCGGGCAGGTGCGCGCCATCATGAAGGGCTCGCTTCACTCCGATGAGCTGCTCGGCGCGATCATTTCGCCCGCCGCCGGGCTCAGGACCGAACGCCGCATCAGCCACGCCTTCGTGATGCTGACCAACGACTATCCCAGGCCCTTCATCATCACCGATGCCGCCGTCAACGTGCAGCCGGACCTTTTGGAAAAGGCCGATATCGCGCAGAATGCCATCGGCCTCTGGCATGCGCTGTTCGGCCCGCAGAAGCCGCATCTCGCCATCCTTGCCGCGGTCGAGACGGTGCATCCCCGAATGCCCGCGACCATCGACGCCGCCGCCCTGTGCAAGATGTCAGATCGCGGGCAGATCACCGGCGCGCTGCTTGACGGGCCTTTGGCCTTCGACAACGCCATCAGCGTCAGGGCCGCGCAGGAAAAGGGCATCGAGTCGGTGGTGGCGGGCCGTGCCGACATCCTGCTCGTGCCCGATATCGAGGCCGGTAACATCCTGGCCAAGCAATTGATTTTCATGGGCCATGCCGAAGGCGCGGGGATCGTTCTGGGCGCGCGTGTGCCAGTGATCCTGACCAGCCGCGCCGACAGCGTGCGCGCACGGCTTTTGTCCTGCGCGCTCGCCGTGCTGCTGGCTGACGCGCGCGACAGGGGGCAAGTCAAATGACGGAAACGATCCTGACACTCAATGCTGGTTCCTCCAGCCTCAAGTTTCGGGTTTTCGCGCGCGACGGGCTGCGCGAACTGGCTGGCGGGAAGGCCACGCGCATCGGCGGCGCCGCCGAGTTCAACGCCTATATCACCGACGGCCCGACCACGCGGACCACGCTGGCGCACGGCGCCGATCACCATGCCGCGCTCGAAGCGGTGATCGCCTTCATCAAGGACCATGCAAGCGAATGGCAAAGCGTCGCCATCGCGCATCGGGTGGTGCATGGCGGCACGCGCTATACCGGGCCGGTACGGGTCACACCACCGGTGATCGCCGATCTCGAAGCGCTGAGCCCGCTTGCCCCACTGCATCAGCCCCACAACCTCGCCGCCATCGCCGCCTCGGGGCGGGTCGAGGCGGATGTGCCCGATATCGCCTGTTTCGACACCGCCTTTCATGCCGGTCACGGACCGATGACGACCCGTTTCGCGATCCCGGCGGAATTTCATGACGCAGGCGTGCGCCGCTACGGGTTTCATGGCCTCTCCTATGCATGGGTAGCCGAATCCCTGCGCCGCGATCACCCCGCGCTTCATCAGGGCCGGGTCATCGCCGCGCATCTGGGGAACGGCTCCAGCCTCTGTGCGATGGAACAGGGCCAGAGCCGCGACACCACCATGAGCATGAGCACCCTTGACGGTGTGCCGATGGGCACCCGCTCGGGCGCGATCGACCCCGGCGCGGTGATGCACCTCATGCGCGCGCATGGCATGTCGGCGGACGAGGTCGAGGCGATGCTTTACGACCGCTCGGGCCTGCTCGGTCTTTCGGGGATCTCGAATGATGTGGCGACCCTTCTGGCCGACGGATCGGACGCGGCGCGCTTCGCACTTGATTATTTCGCGCGGCGCTGCGCGCAGGCGGCGGCTTCGCTGGCGGTGGTGCTTGGCGGGATTGACACCATGGTCTTCACCGGCGGCATCGGCGAACACGCCCGATCGGTGCGCGAGCGTATCATCGCCCAACTCGCGCCGCTCGGCGATTTCCAGACGCTGGTGATCCCCGCCAACGAGGAACGGATGATGGCGCTCGAGGCGCTCTCGGTTCTGCGCGCCGAACAGGCCGCGTGATCGCGCGCACCCGGTTTGGTACGAAACAAGGGGGCGTTTCGTGCGTTTCGTACCGAATGCACTGCGCCCCTCAAGCCTCTTTCGCCTTCTTCTCCGATCCGCTAAGCCTGCCGGAACCAGCGCAATCAAAGGCCTACACATGAGACCCGTCCGCCTGCTTTCCGGTGTCCTGACTGTCAGCGGATGGACCATGCTCAGCCGAATTCTCGGGTTTGTCCGCGATGTGCTGATCGCCAATTTCCTCGGCCCCGGCCCCTTGATGGATGCCTATGTGGCCGCTTTCCGGCTGCCCAACATGTTTCGCCGCTTCTTTGCCGAAGGCGCCTTCAACGCGGCATTTGTTCCAATGTTTTCAAAGAAATACGAGGGCGAGGAAGATCATGTCAAATTCGCCTCGCAGGCCATGTCGGGGCTGGCGCTGGTGCTTTTGGCGCTGACCGGCCTTTCGATGCTGTTCATGCCCGCTCTGGTCTGGGCCACCGCCGAGGGCTTTGCCGAGGACGAGCGATTTGATCTGACGGTCGCCTTCGGGCGCATCGCCTTTCCCTATATCCTGTTCATCTCTCTCGCTGCGCTCTTTTCGGGCGTGCTCAACGCCACCGGCCGCTTCGCCGCCGCCGCCGCCGCCCCCGTCCTGCTCAATGTCATGCTCATCACCGCCATGACCTTCGCCGCCATCAATGATGGCCCGGTGGCAGATGCGCTAGTCTGGACGATCCCTTTCGCGGGCGCGGCCCAGCTTGCGCTGGTCTGGATCGCCGCCGCGCGCGCCGGGTTCCACATCCGGGCCGAGCGCCCGCGCTGGACGCCGGACATGGCGCGCCTTGTGCGCATCGCCATTCCCGCCGCGCTGGCAGGCGGGGTCATGCAGGTCAATCTTCTGGTCGGGCAGCAGGTCGCCTCGAATTACGACAAAGCCGTCAGCTGGCTTTATTCGGCGGATCGCCTTTACCAGTTGCCGCTTGGCGTGGTGGGCATCGCCGTCGGCATCGTGTTGCTGCCTGATCTCTCGCGCCGTCTCAAGATCGACGACCACAGGGGCGCGCGCGCCGCCTATTCCCGCGCCGTCGAGATATCGCTGGCGCTGACCGTGCCCTGCGCCGTGGCACTGGTGGCGGTGCCGCTGCCACTTGTCTCGGTCCTCTTCGAGCGCGGCGCGTTTGGCACCGACGACACCGCCGCCACCGCGCTTGCGGTCGCGATCTATGGTCTGGGTCTGCCGGCCTTCGTTCTCCAGAAAATCCTGCAACCGCTGTTCTTCGCGCGCGAGGACACCAAAAGCCCGTTCCGCTATGCCGTGGTGGCGATGATCGTCAACGCCGTTGTGGCGATCGGAATGGCCTATGTGATCGGCTGGATCGCCGCCGCCGTCGCCACCACCTTCGCGGGCTGGGTGATGCTCTGGCTGCTTTTTCGCGGCGCGCGAACCTATGGCGAGGTCGCCCGCTTTGATGACCGCTGCCGTGACCGTGTCTGGCGCATCCTTGTCGCCTCGGCACTGATGGGGGTCATCATCTGGGGCGCAAGCGTGCTTCTGGTACCGTTCTTCGGCATTGCGGGGCTGCGATGGCTGGCGCTTCTGGCGCTGATCGGGACAGGGATCGTCAGCTATTTCGGGATCGGCCACCTGATCGGCGCATTTCATCTGTCCGAGTTCCGCGCCACGCTGCGCCGCTGAGGCGGCGACCGGCGTCGCTCAGCGGTGCCGGATCTTGGCGCGGATCCGCGCCCAGCCACCCGGCGCCAGGAAAAACGACAGGATGAACCCGGCGGCAAACCCGGCCACATCCGCCAGCCACATCCGGTTCGCTCCGAAGATCAGCCCAAAGATCAGCTGCAACCCCATCAGCACCCCGATCAGGGTGAACGCCCGGAATTGCTGTGCGCCCATCTGCCCCAGCTTGAGCCACATGAGGTAAGTGAACCCACCGATCAGCCCATAAACGCCGGGAAACGCACCAACCAGCCAGCTTTGCTGCTCGGGCATCGCCAGCCCGAACACCACTGCGCCCACCACCGCCGACGCCACGAACAGCACCAGCACAGCCCATTGCGCAAAAACCTCGCCCACAAATTTGCCCAGGGCCAGCAGCATCACCCCCGCAAACAGCGCATGGGTGAATGAACCATGCAGAAAGAGATAGGTCACGAACCGTTTCAAATGCGCGAGCGGCCAAAGATTATTCTGCACCATCCAGCCGAAAATATCGCTGTTGAACCCGTAATCCTGAATCGCGCCCTGCCGCCAACCGACCGCCTCAGGCCCCCCTATCAGACCCCGCGCCCCGAGATTGAAGACGGCCTCGATGCCGATGATGACCAGAAACAACGCCACCACGACGGGCGGCAAGGGGTTGACCGGATGGTCTGAACGCGGACTGCTCATGCGGGGCTCTCCTTGACGGGGCTTTGACCCATGGGTAAGCGAGGCTGGCACGGAAATCCACCACGGAGATGAGCCATGACCGAGCCGGTCTTCACACCCCGCGTCTTTTCGGGGATCCAGCCTTCGGGCAACCTGACGCTCGGTAACTACCTTGGCGCGCTCAAGCGCTTCGCCAACAGCCAGAACGCAGGCGTCGAGTCGATCTTCTGCATGGTCGACCTGCATGCCATCACCGTCTGGCAGGAGCCCGAGAAACTGCGCCGCGCCACCCGCGAACTGGCCGCCGGTTTCATCGCCTCGGGGATCGACCCGCAGAAATCCATCCTGTTCAACCAAAGCCAGGTGCCCGAACACACGCAACTGGCCTGGGTGTTCAACTGCGTCGCGCGCATGGGCTGGATGAAACGCATGACCCAATTCAAGGACAAGGCCGGCAAGAACGCCGAACAGGCCAGCCTCGGGCTCTTCGGCTACCCGGCGCTGATGGCCGCCGACATCCTGGTCTATCACGCCACCCACGTGCCCGTCGGCGAAGACCAGAAACAGCATCTCGAACTGACCCGCGACATCGCGATCAAGTTCAACAACGATTACGGCGTCGATTTCTTTCCGATCACCGAACCGGTAATCGAAGGCGCGGCCACGCGGGTCATGAGCCTGCGCGACGGCACCAAGAAGATGTCGAAATCCGACCCCTCTGACATGAGCCGCATCAACCTCACCGACGATGCCGACACCATCGCCAGGAAGATCCGCAAGGCCAAGACCGACCCCGAACCGCTCCCCAATGATGCCGACGGTCTCGAGACGCGCCCCGAGGCGCGCAACCTCGTCAATATCTACGCCGCCCTCTCGGATCAAAGCGTGGATCAGGTGATGCGCGATGCGGGCGGCAAATCCTTCTCCGAATTCAAGCCCATGCTCGCCGACCTCGCGGTGGACAAGCTGGCGCCGATCTCAACGGAAATGGGCCGCCTCATGCAGGATACCTCCGAGATCGACCGCATCCTTGCGGACGGCGCGCAACGCGCCCGCGCCATCGCAGCGCCGATCCTGCAAAAGACCTACGATATCGCGGGCATGGTCGGCGCCCGGGTGTGACCCCGGCCGCCTTCCGTCCCCGCCCTCAGATCAGCCGCACCTGCGTGCCGACCTCGGTCAGATCAAAAAGCTCGGCGATCTTCTCGTTGTAAAGCCCGATGCAGCCATCGGACGATTTGCGCCCGATCTTGCGCGTGTCATGGGTGCCGTGAATCCGGTAATACTGCCACGACAGATGCAGCGCATGGGTGCCCATCGGGTTCTCCGGCCCCGGCGGCACCGTGACAGGCAATGACGGGTCACGCTCGCGCATGGACGGGGTCGGCGTCCATGACGGGCCCTCGACCTTCTTCACGATCCTTGTCAGGCCCAGCTTGGTCAGCTCCGGGCTGCGTGGCACCGATGTCGGGAACAGCCGATAGACGCTTTCATCCTCCGACCAGAAATGCAGCGCGCGCGAGCGCGTGTCGGCCACGATCGCGCCATGCTCCAGCGTGTCGAAATGATCGCGCCAATCAAGCAGCGCGAAACCCGACATGTTGCGCCGCACCCCGCTTGACGGTTCGGCCCAGACGGCTGGCGCCGCCAAAAGCGCCGCACCCCCGGCAATGATCGCACGACGGTTGATCGCTCGTGATGCCATCCTTTGTCTCCTTTGTCCTGCTCGTGCCTGTTTCCTGACGCGTAAAACGCAAAACCGGCGTTCACATGCAAATCACGAAATGGTTTATGCGCGACGCCCCGCCCCCTCATCGCCTTGCGAAACGGGGTGGTGCCGCCCTAGTCTTGCAAAAAGGAGTTTCCGGCCATGCGCAAACTGCAAACCCAAGGCGTGCATCACATCACCCTCACGGGCGCCGACCGCCAGACCAGTATCGACTTCTGGGAAGGAGTGCTCGGCATGCCGTTCATTTTCGACCAACCCAATCTCGACGACCCCGACGAGGGCCATCTCTATTTCGATCCCGGCGACGGGCGGCTGATCACGATCTTCACCAACGAGACCCGCGCGCGCGTGCACAACCGCACCCCGACTGATCCGGGTTGCGTGCACCACCTGGCCTTCAATGTCAGCCGCGCCAGCTTTTCGCAGGTGGTCGAACGGCTCAATGAGCGTGGCATCGCCCATTCCGGCCCCAAGGATCGCGGCTTCATGGATTCGATCTATTTCAAGGATCCGATGGGTCTCCTGATCGAACTCGCCTGCTACCGGTTCGAACCCCCATACGGGTGCAGCCATGCCGATGTCATGATCGAGGCCCACCGCATCCGCGTCGCGCGCGGCGACCACCATATCGCCGAAGTTCACCTCGCCGACGCGATCGAACATCTGGTGGCGACGCGCCAGCAAAGCCTGTCTTCGGATCGCGGCCCGCAAAACCCCTATTGATCGCGCCATCTGTGCACCTTGGCACATGACCTGCCGGATTCTGCGCAATTGCGCGCAGGGCCCTGTAAGGCCCATCTCTGTTGCATCGCACAGATTAAAAGGCCCTGCCATGACAACAGATATTCACCCCGAGGCCCGGATCGGTCATGTCCATCTCAAGGTCGCCGATCTCGACCGCGCCATCGCGTTCTATTCGGGCGTGCTCGGCTTCCCCGTCCAGCAACGCTGGGGCGCCCGCGCCGCTTTCCTCGGCGCGGGCGGCTATCACCACCATATCGCCCTCAACACCTGGGACACGCTCGGCGGAACGCCCGCACAAAAGGGCCATACCGGCCTGTACCATGCGGCGATTCTCTATCCAGACCGCGCTCAGCTCGCCGATGCGCTGCGCCGCGTCCTCGCCGCCGGCCTCACCCTCGACGGCGCCGCCGATCATGGCGTCAGCGAAGCGCTCTACCTGCGCGACCCGGACGGCAACGGTGTCGAACTTTACCGCGACCGCCCGCAAAAGGATTGGCCGCGCAATCCCGACGGCCAGCTTTCGATGACAAACAGTCCGCTCGATCTCGAGGCGCTCCTCGCCGAGGCCCCCTGACCACTTCTTCTGTTTTAAAATATCCCGGGGAGCGCGAGGGGCTGGCCCCTCGCTCCAGCGCGCGCCAAAGGCGCGCCACCCCGCACTGAAGGGCTCTGGACCCTCCCGCGCAACCGGCCTAGGCTGCGCGCGCTGAACAGGAGGAAAAAGATGGCAGTCGGCACCGATATCCGCACCTATTTCGATGGCGCATGGCATGATGGCGACCTTGCGGTGATGCGCGCGGCGGATCACGGCTCCTGGCTCGGCACGACCGTGTTCGACGGCGCGCGCTATGCCCATGGGCTGACCCCCGATCTCGACCTGCATTGCGCACGGGTGAACGCCTCCGCCGAGGCGCTGATGATCAAGCCGACCGTCACGCCCGAGGACATGGTTCAGATCATCCATGAGGGGCTCGCCGCCTACGATTCCCGAACGGCGGTCTATATCCGCCCGATGTATTGGTCGATCACTGGTGGCCCGCTTGGCGTCATGCCCGATCGTGACGGCGGCACCGGCTTCGCCGTCTGCCTCGAGGCCACGCCGATGGCGCCGCCGGGCAGTTCGACCACCCTCACCCGCACCCGCTTTCGCCGTCCCGTCCTCGAGGACGCGGTGGTCAACGCCAAGGCCGGCTGCCTCTATCCCAACAACGCCCGGATGATCGCCGAGGCGCAGGCACGCGGATTCGGCAACGCGCTGGTCGCCGACGCGCTTGGCAACGTGGCCGAGTCCGCTACCGCCAATGTCTTCGCCATCAAGGATGGCGCCGTGTTCACACCGGTCCCGAACGGCACGTTCCTTTCCGGGATCACCCGTGCGCGCCACATCCGCAACCTGCGCGCCGACGGGGTCGAGGTGCATGAGACCGTGATGAGCTTTCAGGACTTTCACGATGCCGACGAGGTCTTCCTCTCGGGCAACATGATGAAGGTCACGCCGGTCACCGCCTTTGACGACACCCGGTACCAGGTCGGCCCGCTGACCCGGCGCGTGCAGGAAATGTATTGGGACTGGGCCGCCTCGGCGCGCTGACGCCTGGCCATCCGCAATACCGACGTTATACCGACGTCAGACCGACGCGATACCGAACCGCTGCCGACGCCCTTTCGGGCCGGACCGCGCAAACGACCAGCCGCCCGCTTAACGCAGCGTTTCGGGTGACAATCGCCGCCCGTCCAGCCATCCTGCCCGGCAAATACCGGAGGCCGCCATGACCGATTACAGCCACCTTCTCGCCCCGCTCGACCTGGGCCATGTCACGCTCAGGAACCGTGTGCTCATGGGCTCCATGCATACCGGCCTCGAGGAAACGAAAGACTGGAACCGCGTCGCCGAATTCTACGCCACCCGCGCACGCGGCGGCGTCGGGCTGATGGTCACGGGCGGCATGGCCCCCAATCCAGAAGGCGGCGTTTTCCCTGGTGCCGCAGGGCTTTACACCGATCAGGACATCGCCAACCACCGCCACGTCACCGACCGCGTGCATGACGCGGGCGGGCGCATCGCCATGCAGATCCTGCATGCCGGCCGCTACGCCTACAGCCCCGATTGCGTCGCTCCCTCCCCCGTCAAGTCACCGATATCCCCCTTCCCGCCAAAGGAACTGGACGAGGCAGGCATCGAGAAACAGATCGCCGATATCGTCACCGCCGCCAGCCGCGCCCGCGAGGCCGGTTACGATGGCGTCGAGATCATGGGCAGCGAGGGCTATTTCCTCAACCAGTTCCTCGTCCTCCACACCAACAAACGCACTGACCGCTGGGGCGGCGCCTACGAGAACCGCATGCGACTCCCCCTCGAAACCGTCCGCCGCGTCCGCGCCGCTGTCGGCAGCGATTTCATCCTGATCTACCGCCTGTCTATGATCGACCTCGTGCCCGAGGGCTCGACCTTCGACGAGGTGGTGCAACTGGCGCAGGCCGTCGAGGAGGCCGGGGCCAGCATCATCAATACCGGGATCGGCTGGCACGAAGCGCGCATTCCCACCATCGCCACATCGGTCCCGCGCGCAGCCTTCACATGGGTCACCCGCAAACTGATGGGCAAGGTCGGCATTCCGGTCATCACCTCGAACCGGATCAACACGCCCGAGGTGGCCGAACAGGTGCTAGCCGACGGCTGCGCCGACATGGTGTCGATGGCGCGCCCCTTCCTCTCCGACCCGGATTTCGTGAAAAAGGCGGCGGATGGGCGCGCCGATACCATCGCACCCTGCATCGCCTGCAACCAGGCCTGCCTTGATCACACGTTCAGCGGCAAGATCTCGACCTGTCTCGTCAATCCCCGCGCCTGCTATGAAACCGAACTGACGGTCACGCCGACCGATCGCCCCAAATCCATCGGTGTCGTCGGGGCCGGACCTGCCGGGCTTTCGGCTGCAATGACCGCCGCAGCGCGTGGCCACACTGTGACCCTGTTCGATCAGGCCGACCAAATCGGCGGGCAGTTGAACATGGCGCGTGAAATCCCCGGCAAGGAGGAGTTTCACGGGCTGGTCGCATGGTACGATACAATGATGCAGGAGCATGACATCACGCTGAAACTCGGTCAGCGCGTTGACGTCGACGACGTCGCCGGCTTTGACGAGGTGATCATCGCCACAGGCGTTCTGCCGCGCGATCCTGGCATACCAGGACAGAACGGAGCCAACGTTCTGTCCTATGTGGACGTGCTGCGCGGCAAGGCGCCGGTGGGCAAGCGCGTGGCCATCGTGGGCGCGGGGGGCATCGGCTTTGACGTGGCCGAATACCTTGTTCAGGAGGGCAGCAGCCCCACCGTGGACCTGTCGGAATGGAAAGAGGAATGGGGCGTCGCCGATCCTGCCGAGGCGCGCGGCGGCCTGGCCCCCGAGGGCCCGCGCCCCGAGGCCCCTGCCCGTCAGGTCACGCTGCTGCAACGCAAGGATGAACGCCCCGGCAAGCGGCTTGGCAAGACCACGGGTTGGATTCACCGCGCCACGCTGCGGATGAAACAGGTGAAGATGATGAGCGGCGTGAACTATGAACGCATCGATTCTGACGGCCTGCATATTTCTCACGGCGAGGCGCAAGACTCCCCCAGGCTGATCGAGGCCGACACCATCGTCCTGTGCGCCGGGCAACTGTCCGAACGCAGCCTTGCCGACGCACTGGAAGCGCGGGGAATCGCGGTGCATGTCATCGGCGGCGCCGACGTGGCCGCCGAGCTTGACGCCAAGCGGGCCATCGACCAGGGCACCCGGCTCGCGGCGGTGCTGTGACCTTGGTCGCTCAAACGGAAACACCTGTTCTCTTGTTTCCGTGCCACGAACGATCCTGAACAAAACCCAGATATTGTCGGTCCGATGCCGCAGTTGTGCCCGAATTTCCGCTGATAACGGTCCTTGTCAAACGAATAGAGGTATCGAGTATGGATCGCCTTACCGAAATGGAGGCCTTCGCGACCGTCGTGGATCAAGGAGGATTCACCGACGCTGCGCGCAAGATGGGAATCTCGAAATCTGCTGTCTCGAAGCATGTTTCGTCCCTGGAGGCGCGTCTTGGCGCGCGCTTGCTGAACCGGACGACACGACGGGTTAGCCCGACCGAGATCGGCCTGGCCTATTACGACCGCGCGCTGCGGGTGCTCAACGATGCGGGTGAGGCCGATGCGCTGGTCAGTTCGATGCAATCGGCGCCTTCGGGCCTGCTGCGCATCTCTGTCGCCACCGATTTCGGCGTCAATCATCTCAGCCCGGTTCTGGGCACGTTTCTTGAGGAATTTCCCGATATCTCGGTCAACATGGTTCTGAACAACCGCTATGTGGAGCTGATTTCGGAAGGGTTCGACATGGCCGTGCGGATCGGCGAGCTTGAAGACAGCACCCTGCGGGCACGCAAGCTGACCGACACCACCAAGCGCATGATCGCCAGCCCCGCTTACCTCGAACGCTATGGCCGGCCCAAGAAAATCGACGACCTCAACGAACACAAGCTGCTGCACTATTCCAGCCAGACCAACGGGTCGGTATGGAAGCTGACCGCGCCATCCGGCGAAAAGCGGCAGGTGCGCACGGCTGGCGGGCTTTCGGTCAATGACGGGCAATCGCTGCTCAATGCCGCGATCTCGGGCCTCGGGATCGCCTATCTGCCCAGCTTCCTTTATGCCACGGCGATGCAGGAAGGGCTGGTCGAGGATGTCATTCCCGATCTTCCCGTCGAAACGCAGGGCATTTACGCGGTCTATCCGCCGGGCCGGTTCACCCAGCCCAAGGTGCGCGCCTTCATCGACTTTCTCGTGCATGCTTTCGCCGAGAAAGGCCCCAACGACTGGTAAGTCGTTCTTAAGGCAAGACAAAATCACAAACCCCGGATGCCGCCGCGTCCGGGGTTTCTGCTTTGATTGGTGGCAAACAGGGTTTGTGCGGCGAGAGCGGTTGTCTTGGCGGGTGAATGTGCCAGACTCATCGCGACATTCCGACGACGAAAGGACATTCCATGGCGAACCCCACGCTGCTGACGATCTCTGGCTCGCTGCGCAAGGGCTCTTACAACCGCATGCTTTTGCGCGAGGCGGTCGCGGCTTTCGGGCCTGCGATGATCGAAGAGGGCGACTTGAACCTGCCGCTATACGATGGCGATCTGGAGGCTGCGAACGGCGTTCCAGATTCCGTTCAAGCTCTTGCAAAACAAGTTAAAAACGCCGATGCGATCGTCATCTCATCGCCCGAATACAACAAGGGGATCAGCGGGGTTCTGAAGAATGCGTTTGACTGGATCAGCCGGGTCGAGGGGATGCCGTTCAAGGGCAGGCCGACAGTGTTGATGTCGGCCAATGCCGGGCGCACGGGGGGTGAGACCGGGCAGTTCATGGTGATGAGTTGCCTGGTGCCGTTGCAGGCGCGTGTGTTGCATGGGCCGATGCTGTGCGTGGCGGCGGCGGGGAATGAATTCGACTCCGAGGGCAGGCTGAACAATGACCAATATCGCAAGGTTCTGGCCGGAAAAATGGAGGCGCTGCGCGCCGAATCCAGTTGACGCCGCCTCGCCGGGACGTCATTTACAGCAACGAAATCAATAGCTTGGCCAAGCCGAATGAACAACCCGATCCAGACCATTCCCGACATGATCGACCCGGCGCGGGGGCGGGCGATGCAGGCGAGCCTGGGGCAGATACCTGACCTTGAGGCGGGCGATGCGTTGCCGCTGTTTTTTCATCAATTGTATTTCTGGGACCCGCAACCCCCTGAAATGATTGGAAGAGATGGGCATCCGAAGGTGGGCGGGGTGATCCCGGACATGGGGTTGCCGCGCAGGATGTGGGCCGGGGGGCGGCTGGAATTCCACGCGCCGTTGCGCGCCGCGAAACCGGCCAAGCGATTGACTTACAAGGAAAATTCGGAACGCAAGGAGGGGCGCAGCGGGCCGTTGGGCTTTGTCGCGCTGCGTCATGAGATATGGCAGGGGGACAGGCTATGTGTGACCGACTGGCAGGACCTTGTTTATCGCGAAGACCCGGACCCGAATGCGCCGCAAAGCACGCCGAAAATGGCACGGACGGACGAGGATATCTGCGAGACGCGCCGCTTCGATACGACCCTGCTCTTTCGCTATTCCGCGCTGACATTCAACGGGCATCGGATTCATTATGATACTGATTATGCAAAAGAAATCGAGGGTTACGCGGGGCTTGTGGTGCATGGCCCGCTGCTGGCGCAACTGCTGATTTTGATGGCGGAACGGGAGCTGGGGACGCTCAGAACCTTCAGTTTCCGGGCGACCGCGCCGCTGATGCATTTCGAGGCGGCCGAGCTCTGCTGGAAGGCCGATGGCAGCGCCTGGGTGCGCGGCCCGGACGGGCGCCAATGCATGGAGGCCAAGGCCGGTTGAGAGCGTACAAAACGTCCGTTTTGTACGTCGGTTTTGTACC
>CAZMZS010000013.1:0-38759 GCA_964570675.1 uncultured Roseovarius sp.
GTGCCGGCCTGTCACGCCGGAGGTCGCGGGTTCGAGCCCCGTCAACCGCGCCACTCTTCCCCGATGTCCAACCCCCGAAGCTCAAGACGAGGCCAGGACGCCGATGGGTCATCTTCTGGATCAGATTTCATGGCTGCTGGTGGTGGTGCTTTGCGCGACGCTGGGCCTGTCGCCTTATGTGCCCGAGCCTCATATCTGGGAAAAGCTCATGATGCTGCGCGCGGGTGATCCGCTGGCGGCGATCGACTGGTTTGATCTGGCGATGCATGGGCTGCCCTGGCTGCTGCTTCTGGCGAAGCTCGGGCGCGCATCTCTCAGGCGAGGAACGCGCTGAGCGCCTCGATGGTGGCAAGCGGGTCGGTATCGGGAAAGAAATGCCCGCCGGGAATGGCGCGGCTTTCGATGTCGAGGCATTTGACGCGCCATGTGGCGGCCATGTCGTAATGGCGCGCCATCGCCCCGTCGGCCCCGTAAAGCACCAGAACCGGGCAGGCGATGCGCTGATTGAGGTCGGCGGAGTCGTCGGCGAAATCATGGGCCAGCGTGGCGCGGTAATCGTTGCACATGCCCCGGATCGTGTCGGGGTCGCGCCATGCGGTGCGGTAGGCGGCCAGTTGTTCGGGGGCGAAATCCTCAAGTTGCGAGCCGCCCCAGCCCAGAAGGCAGCTTTCGAAATAGGCGTCCGGGTCGTGGCCGATCATGGTTTCGGGAAAGGGCGCGGGCTGCGCGAGAAAGAACCAGTGGTAATAGCTTTGCGCCACTTTCGCATCGAGCCGGTCCAGCAGGGTATGGGTGGGCACGATATCCATCACGCAAAGCCGCTCCACCAGTTGCGGCGAATCGAGCGCGAGGCGATGCGCCACACGGGCGCCGCGATCATGCCCGGCTATGGCGAAACGCTCATGCCCCAGATGCGCCATCAGCGCGCTTGCGTCGCGGGCCATCGCACGAAAGCTGTAATCACTGACCGATGCGGGTTTGCCCGAGGCGCCATAGCCGCGCAGATCGGGGCAGATGACCCGGTGGCGCGCGGCCAGCGCGGGGGCGATACGCGCCCACATGGCGCGGGTCTGGGGAAAGCCGTGCAGCAACAGCAGCGGCGGCCCGTCGCCGCCCGCGCAGAACGCCAGATCAATGCCGTTGAGGCGCGCGATGTGGTCGCTGAAGCCGGGGATCGTCACCCCGCGGTGCTCAGCGCATCGAGGATGCGTGCCCAGCTGCGGGTGCCCTTGTGGAAACTTTCGAGGTCGTATTTCTCGTTCGGGGAATGGATCGCGTCGTCATCCTTGCCAAAGCCGATCAGCATGGCGTTCATGCCGAGGATCTGGCGGAAATGCCCGGCGATGGGAATGGAGCCGCCGCAGCCCACATAGGCCGCCGTCTCGGGCCATTCATCCGAGAGCGCCTGACGCGCGGATTCAAAGCTCGGGTCTTCGGTGGACATGACCGACGCCGCCGAGCCGCCATGCGCCTTGAAATCAACGCTGCAATCCTCGGGCAGGCGGTCGCGCACGAAGGCGCGGAAATTGTCGCGGATGGTGTCGGGCTCCTGACCGGCCACGAGGCGGAAGCTGATCTTGGCATGGGCCTTGGCGGGCAGCACGGTCTTGAAGCCTTCGCCGGTATAGCCGCCCCAGATTCCGTTCACTTCGGCGGTGGGACGCGACCAGATCATTTCAAGCGGCATGCGCCCCTCTTCGCCGGCGGGTTGGCTGAGCCCGACCGCGCCAAGGAAGCCGCGCCAGTCGAAATCGAGCCCTTCCCATTGCGCGCGTACCTCTTCGGACAGGTCCGGGATGCCGTCATAGAAGCCGGGGATGGCGACGCGGCCGTGATCGTCATGGAGATCGGACAGGATGCCCGCCAGCGCACGGATCGGATTCATCGCCAGCCCGCCGAAAAAGCCCGAATGGAGGTCCACGTCGGGCCCCTTGATGGTCAGCTCTTCGGTTACCATGCCGCGCAGCATGGTGACGATGGCCGGGGTGCGCGACTGGAACATGCCGGTATCGCAGATCAGCGCGATATCGGCGCCAAGTTCGTCGGCGTTTTCCTGCATGAAAGGCACGAGCGAGGGCGACCCTGATTCTTCCTCGCCCTCGAAGAAGAAGGTGATCGCGCAGGGCAGGGTGCCGTTCACCGCCTTCCAGGCGCGGCAGGCCTCGACGAAGGTCATGAGCTGGCCCTTGTCGTCGGAACTGCCGCGACCGCGGATGACGCGGCCCTTTGGCGTGTCCTCGATGCGCGGATCGAAGGGATCGTTGGTCCAGAGCTCCAGCGGATCGACGGGCTGCACGTCGTAATGGCCATAAAACAGCAGGTGCGGCCCATCGCCTTCGACATGGCCCACGACCATGGGGTGGCCGGGTGTGGCGCGTTTTTCGGCCTTGATACCAAGGCTTTGCAGGTCCGTGACCAGCCAGTCGGCGGCCTTGTCGCATTCGCCCGCATAGGCCGGATCGGTCGAGATCGACGGGATGCGCAAAAGATCGAGCAGCCGCGCGGTGGCCTCGGGCAGTTGTTCATCGATTCGGGCCAGCACGGCATCCAGTGACATGGGCGCTCCTTACGTCCTGAAATGAGGTCGGTGCGAGGGTAACAGTTGAGGCCGGACTGTCCAGCGCGCTTGATCGAGGTCAAGGTGGCCGGGGGCGGCAATTTGTAGCCTGTTGCGTGAGTGGTGCACGATCTATATGCATCGTGCTTAGTGAATATGTCGCCTGACGCGCGACGCCCGTCCGGAACAGGGGCGGTGACTGACCAGGGAGGGGACGCCAGTGGATTACGCGGCGAAGCTGGACGACGCGATCAACCGTCTGCATGACGAAGGACGGTATCGGACCTTCATCGACATCGAACGCCGCAAGGGGCAGTTCCCGCACGCGATCTGGCGCAAGCCGGACGGCAGCGAGCAGCCCATCACCGTCTGGTGCGGCAATGACTATCTTGGCATGGGCCAGCACCCCGATGTTCTGGCCGCGATGCACGAGGCGATGGACGCCACCGGCGCCGGATCTGGCGGCACGCGCAACATTTCCGGCACGACCGTCTATCACAAGCGCCTGGAGGCCGAGCTGGCCGATCTGCATGGCAAGGAAGCCGCGCTGTTGTTCACCAGCGCCTATATCGCCAATGACGCGACGCTGAGCACCTTGCCCAAGCTGTTTCCGGGCCTCATCATCTATTCGGATGCGCTGAACCATGCCTCGATGATTGAGGGCGTGCGCCGCAATGGTGGCGCCAAGCGCATTTTCCGCCATAACGACGTGGAGCACCTGCGCGAATTGCTGGAGGCTGACGATCCGGACGCGCCCAAGCTGATCGTGTTTGAATCGGTCTATTCGATGGATGGCGATTTCGGCCCGATTGAGGCGATCTGCGATCTGGCCGACGAATTCGGCGCGCTGACCTATATCGACGAGGTTCACGCCGTGGGCATGTATGGCCCGCGCGGCGCAGGCGTGGCCGAGCGCGACCGCCTGATGCACCGTCTGGACATCATCAACGGCACGCTGGCCAAGGCCTATGGCGTGATGGGCGGCTATATTGCCGCATCGGCGAAGATGTGCGACGCGGTGCGCAGTTATGCGCCCGGCTTCATCTTTACCACCTCGCTGCCGCCCGCCGTGGCGGCTGGCGCCGCGGCCAGTGTCGCGCATCTCAAGCGTGATGGCGCGCTGCGCGAGAAGCACCAGACCCAGGCCAAGATCCTCAAGACCCGGCTCAAGGGAATGGGCCTGCCGTTGATCGACCACGGAAGTCATATCGTCCCGGTCATCGTCGGCGATCCGGTTCACACCAAGAAGTTGAGCGACATGTTGCTTGATGGCCATGGCATCTATGTGCAGCCGATCAATTATCCGACCGTGCCGCGTGGCACGGAGCGGCTGCGGTTCACGCCGTCACCGGTGCACGGACCAAAGGAAATGGACGCATTGGTGCATGCGATGGATGCACTCTGGAGCCATTGCGCGCTGAATCGTGCCGATTTGACGGGCTGAAACAAGCTAAGGTGCAATCTCCCTTGTGTTGTGTTATTTTTGTGTGAACAAGAGTGGAGTTTTCGAATCGGGACGTTCGGAAACATCCAGACGTTTCGAGGGGCAGGCTGCATGATAGGGCGCCGTTTTTCGCGCAAGGCCGAACTGCATGAGGTTGAACCCCGCGGGTTCGACGATTTCGATCTGCGCCTTGGCGACCTCATGCGCGGCGAACGCGCAACCCTTGGCAAATCCCTTCTGGATGTGGAACGCGAACTGCGCATCAGGGCCGCATATGTGGCCGCGATCGAGAACGCCGACCCCGATGCTTTCGATACGCCCGGCTTCATTCCGGGCTATGTGCGCTCCTATGCGCGCTACCTTGGCATGGATCCCGACCGCGCCTTCCAGGCATTCTGCAGCGAAAGCGGATTTTCCACCGCGCATGGCATGTCGGCCGAGGCATCGTCGATCCGCAAGCCCATGGTCGCGGGACGTGCTGCGAAACGTGACAAGCCCGCGCGCAACGCCGATCCGTTGATGTCCCCCAGCACGCCCTTTGCGCCCGTCTCCGAAGGGGTGCTGTCAAGGGTCGAACCCGGTGCGATCGGGTCGGTCATGGTGCTGGTCGCGCTGATCACGGCCATCGGTTACGGCGGTTGGGCGGTGCTGAACGAAGTGCAGCGCGTACAGTTCGCGCCGGTCGAGAACACGCCCGACGTTCTGGCCGATCTCGATCCGTTGGACAGTGCGACACGCATGTCCGGCCAGGATGGCGGCGAGGAACTGGCGCAGGCGGATGGCGAATTCCGCGCCCCCGATCTTGACCGGCTGGACCGGCTTTATCGTCCCGAGGCGCTGGATGTTCCGGTGATGGTGGCGCGCGATGCGCCGATCTCGACGCTGGACCCCGCACAGGTGGGCACGCTGCGCCCCGATCTGCCGCAGGCGGATCGCTCCAGCAGCTATCATGCAAGTGCACAAAAGCCCGAGTTTGCGCCCAGCCCGCAGGTGGTGGAAGAGCCGCTGCCAGGCGTGCGCGTGGTCGCGGTGCGCCCGGCATGGGTGCGGGTGCGCGCCGCAGATGGCAGCGTGATCTTCGAGGGGATCATGAATGCCGGGGACACCTATGACGTGCCCGCCACCGAAGAGCCGCCGACGCTGCGCGTCGGGGAATCGGGCGCGGTCTATTTCGCGGTGAACGGCAAGCATTACGGCCCCGCAGGCCCGCGCGGCGCGGTCACGGCCGATCTGGCGCTGGAGGCCGGCGCGCTGACCGGGGCCTACAGCGTCGCGGATCTGACGCGCGACGAGGACCTGTCGCGCTATGTGGCCGAGCTTCGCACGGACCCGGTCACGCAGGACTGACGCCCGCCGGACGGCGGGTTGCGTGCGGCCCGATCCGGTCCGATACGGCAGCGGTGATTGCGGCGCGGCGCCATGCGCCCTATCTATGGGCCAAGGACTGAACCACGCGAATCCCCCGGGGGCTTATTCCATGTCGCTGAACCCAATCCGCCCGTGGCGCAACATTTATCGCCGCAAGAGCCGCCAGATCATGGTGGGCAATGTGCCGGTCGGAGGCGATGCACCGATCACCGTGCAGACCATGACCAATACCGACACGACCGATGTGGCCGCGACGGTGGCGCAGGTGCAGGCCGCCGCCGAGGCGGGTGCCGATATCGTCCGGGTCTCGGTGCCTGACGAAGCCAGCGCGAAGGCCCTGAAGGACATTGTGCGCGAAAGCCCGGTACCGATCGTCGCCGATATCCATTTCCACTATAAACGCGGCATCGAGGCCGCCGAGGCGGGCGCGGCCTGTCTGCGCATCAATCCCGGCAATATCGGCAGCGAGGCCCGCGTGCGCGAGGTGATCGCGGCGGCGCGCGACCATGGCTGCTCGATGCGCATCGGGGTCAATGCGGGCAGTCTGGAGCGGCACCTGCTGGAGAAATACGGCGAGCCATGCCCCGAGGCGATGGTGGAATCCGGGATGGAGCATATCCGCATCCTCGAGGATAATGATTTTCACGACTACAAGATCAGCGTGAAAGCCAGCGACGTGTTCCTGGCCGCGGCCGCCTATCAGGGGATTGCCGAGGCGACCGACGCGCCGATCCATCTGGGCATCACCGAGGCCGGCGGGCTGACCAGCGGCACGATCAAATCGGCGATCGGGCTGGGGAACCTCTTGTGGATGGGGATCGGCGACACGATCCGCGTCAGCCTGAGCGCCGATCCGGTCGAAGAGGTGAAGGTCGGTTACGAGATCCTGAAATCGCTGGGCCTGCGCCATCGCGGCGTCAACATCATCTCCTGCCCAAGCTGCGCGCGCCAGGGATTCGACGTGATCAAGACCGTCGAGGCGCTGGAAGAACGGCTGGAGCATATCAAGACGCCGATGAGCCTGAGCATCATCGGCTGCGTCGTGAACGGCCCCGGCGAGGCGCTGATGACCGATGTGGGCTTTACCGGCGGCGGCGCGGGCAGCGGCATGGTTTACCTGGCGGGGAAGGCCAGCCACAAGATGTCCAATGCCGAGATGATCGACCATATCGTCGCCCAGGTCGAGGCGCGCGCCGCGGAGATCGAGGCCGAAGAGGCCGACTCGGGGCGCCCTGCCGCCGAATAACCTGCGCGCGTTGCGCCTGTGGGACGGACGGGAGCCTCCGGCGGGAGTATTTCAAGCAAGATGAAGCCGGGGCGCGGCGCGCTGTTCGCGCCGTTCCCGAGGGGGCGTGCTGGGAGGGTGCGTCCGGTTTGCTGTCCTTCGCGATAGCAGGTCATTGAAACCTTTCGCCGCGCGGGGCGTTGGAGGTGACGGGCCGTGCGGCCATGTGCCGGACACCTGCGGCAAGCCCTGAGCGAAGGGAGTTCAGACCATGAGATTGAGCCTGTTGATTGCCTGCGCCTGCATCACCGCATCGGCGGCGCTGGCTGAGAAACGTGCTGTCATCCTGGGTGTGCAGGGCGATGGCGATCAGGTCGGATCGACTGCCGCCGCGGATATTTCCCGCGCGTCCAAGGCGCTGGAGGGAGCCGGGTTTAAGGTGGTGTCGGGTGTCGATAGGGAGGTCGGCGCAATGCGCGAGGCCTTGGGCAGCCTGCTGAGCGAAGAGGCGCCCGAGCGCAGTGTGATCCTGCTGAGCGGGCGATTCCTCCATTCGGGTGGGTCCGGCTGGTATCTTCCCGGCGGCATCAATGCGCCGTCGCTGGCCACGGTCAACGGGCGTGCGCTGTCGCTGGACACGGTGATGGAGATCGCGGGTCGCTCGCCGGGAGGGGCGGTGGTGCTGCTGGGATCACCAACGCCCGACGCGAGCGAGGACGCCCCAATGGCGCTTGGCATCGGTCTTGAGCAAGGCCTTGGCAGGTTGGATCCGCCTCAGGGCGTTACCGTGATTACCGGCGAGATCGCGGATATCCTGGATTTTACCGGGAGCCATCTGGTCGGGACGGGCCGGAGCCTGCCCGACATGCTGGAGGCGACGCCGGAGCTTGAGGCACATGGCTTTCTTTCGTCGCTTGTGACCTTTCTGGCGCAGGATGATGCAAGCGCGCCGGACACGGCGGGCGAGGCAGACGCGCCGGCAGCGCGCGAGCGCGAACTTTGGCGCGAGAGCCAGGAGACGGACACGATCGAGGCGTATAATGCCTATCTTGCCGAATACCCCGAAGGCGCATTTGCCCAAGAGGCGCGCGCCGCGATCGAGGGATTCGAGCGCGATCCCGAGAGGATCGAGGCGGCGCTTGAGTTGCGGGCCGCAGACCGCCAACAGATTCAGCGCGATCTTGTGCTTCTGGATTACGACACGCGCGGGGTGGATGGTATCTTTGGCCCCGGTTCGCGCAGCGCGATCAGGCGGTGGCAACGCGAGAGCGGCTTCGAGCCCACCGGGTTTCTGACCGCGGTTCAGATCGACGCCCTGAGCGAGATGGCGGCCACGCGCCGCGCCGAGCAGGAACGCGAGCGCGCACGCGAGGATCGCGCCTTTTGGGAAGATATTGGCCGGGGTCAGGACGAAGCGGGCCTGCGCGCCTATCTTGAGCGGTTTCCAGACGGGGCGTTTTCGGATGTTGCCAAGGCGCGGTTGTCGGAGATCGAGGCGAAACGCGACCGCGAAGCCTGGCAGCGCGCCGAGGCGCAGGATACGAGGGCTGCCTATCGTAGGTATCTCGAGGATCATGAAGATGGCGAATTCGCCGGGCGCGCACGTTCGCGCCTCAACGAGATGAGCGAAAGCGTTGCGGAGGCCGCGGACGAGGCAGCCTGGAAGGAGGCGCGCGAGGCCGACACCCCGCAAGCCTATGCGCAATACTTGGAAAAGTTTCCGGATGGCGCGTTCTCGCAGCGCGCCAAGCGCCGGCAGGCCCAATTGATCGGGAATGATGATATCGTCGACGAGGCGCCAACCGAGGCGGAGGCGCGCGAGGCCGAGGCCGCTCTGGGGCTCAACCAGATTTCGCGTAGCCTTGTCGAGGCGCAACTGCTGGCGCAGGGGTTCAACCCCGGGCGCACGGACGGTCAGTTCGATGGCAACACCCGTGCGGCGCTGCGGCGATATCAGGAGGCGCGCGGCCTGCCGGTGACGGGCTATGTCGATCGCAAGACGCTGAACCGGATGATTGCTGACGGGTTGCCGCTGCCACGCTGATCGCGGCGTGTGCTGCGCACAAGGCTGCGGCGTTTCATCAAATCGTAACGAGGGGTTCACGCCAGTGTCATCGCGTGAGCCGATCACCTGTGCGTCCGCGCCTTAGTCGGGAAGCGGCAAATACCTTTTGTTCAGAATGATATTCACTGGGGGAAATATGCGTTCCATTTTAATGGCCACGTCGGCCTTGACTTTCGTTGGTGTCATTGGCTCTGACGCCGAAGCCGCCACATGCAACATGACCGGTTTGACGCTGGTATGCAGCCAGCCGGGGTCGGCGCCGGTGGTGATCGATCAGGACGGCGTTTCAGCGACCATCGACGCGGGCGCCGATATCACCACGGGCGAGAACGCCATCGAAATCGAGAGCAGCGATGTCTCGGTCGAGAATAACGGGCTGTTGGACAGCGGCGAGCGCGCCATCCGCGTCACTGACGGAAATGGCAATATCAGTGTCGAGAACAATGGCACGATCCGCTCGGTGGAGCAGGCGGTGCGCGCCGATAACGATCAGGAACTGCCCGATTTGAGCGTCGTGAACAACGGCGTGATCGAAAGCATTGAAGGGCGCGCGATCCAGAGCCGTGGGCCGGGCACCGTAGTGGAGAACTACGGCGCGCTCTACGGGTTCGAGGAAGTAGTCGAGGCGCGCGACGGGTTCAGCCTTTACAATGCTGAGACCGCGTTGATCGAACTGGCGCGGGTGACGCGCGACGCAAGCGGCACCATCATCGGCAAGGAGCGCCAGGCCGATGAGGATGGCGTGCAGTTCGCCAGCGGCGAGGCCGAGAACCACGGCACGATCATCGGCACCGATGACGGGATCGACATGGATGAGGGTCGGGTGTTCAACGGCGCGACCGGGCGGATCGTTTCGCTGGGACCGGACGATCTGACAGACAAGGGTGCGGTGGACATGGACGCGGCCTTTGACAACAGCCGCGATCCGGAGCGCCCGGCGGGCAAGGTGACGGTGATCAACGAAGGCTACATGGAAGGCCCGCGCGCGGTGACGGCGGCCTATGACCCGAGCCTGCCCGATGGCGATATCGAACAGGCCAAGCAGCAGGTCGAGATCGTCAACTCGGGGATCATGGTCGGGCGTGGCGGCATCGCCATCGGTCTGGCGCCGACGCAGGGCGACAGCGTGCTGCGTATTTCCGGTGACAGCGAGATTCATGGCGATGTGCTGTTCGGCGGTGGCGACGATCTGCTGGACATCGGCGCGCTGAGTTCGGGCATGATGGTGGATGGTCTGTTTGACGGCGGTGACGGCGCCAACAGCGTGAAACTGACCGACTACATGCTGGAGGACGTGCTGTCCTTTGACCAGTTGGGCGCGGATCTGTTCGATCTGACGCTGGCGACGCTGGCGGGCGACGTTACCGCCCGGTTCGCAAACTGGGACGATTGGAGCTTTGGCCAGACTGGTGCGCGCTATAGCAGCGAAGAGTTGATGGCGGCGACATCGCCGGTGCCGCTTCCGGCGGGGATGGCATTGTTGCTGAGCGGACTTGCGGGCCTTGGCGCCATGCGCCGCCTGCGACGCCGTGCCTGAGCGGATGGGAACCGAGTAAGGGAAGGGCCCGGCCATTGCGCCGGGCCGTTTCGCATCTGTCGCCTATCGCGCGAGGTAGCGTTCCAGCACGATCGGCGGGATATGGCCGCGCAGCATCATGTTGGGAAAAACGTAGGAAGGCGCCATATCGAGTTCGAGGGTTTCGGCCAGCGCGCCATGGCGGGTAATGTCCAGCAGCGTCACGCGCAGGTCATGGGATTGCGCAAGGGCGCGCAGATCGGCCTCGGCACGGTCGCAATCGGCGCAGTCCGGCGCGGTGAAAAGCGCGATGCGCAGCGCCGCATCGGGCGGGCCGAAACCCGGCAGATCGGGATCGAACAGCGCGCTGTTTCTCTCGGAGAGGCGCGCGAGATCCTGCGCGATGGCGTCCTGATACGGGCTGGCGGGGGCGGCGGCGGGCGCATCTTGCAAAAGCTCGGGCACATCCAACAGCGCCGCGCGGATCTGTTGGTGGAAAATCGCGCGTTCGGTGGGCGAGAGATCGGTGAAATCCGTTTCACCCGATGCCGCACCGCACCAGAGCGCAATTGTGAGGCCCGCCGCAAACGGCAGGCCCTGGGACGTTATCGGCGAGCGCAAGAGCGGCATCAGCCGCGGATGTCGTCGGCGATCTGTTGCATCGCGTCGAGCGGTACGTAACCGCGCAGCATCTGGTCTTCCATCACGAAAGAGGGCGTGCCGGTGATGTTGAGCCGCTGGCCCAAAGCGCGGTTCTCGTTGATCACTTCGGTCACAGCGTCGCTGTCCATCCGGGCAGTGATCGCTTCGGCATCAAGGCCAAAGCCTTCGGCGAGGCGTTCAAGCGCGGGTTGCGATATCTCGCCGCGGAAGGTCATCAGCGCGTCATGCACCTGCTTGTAGCCCTCGTCGCCCGCCACTTGCAGCGTGGCGATGGCAAAGCGCGAGGCAAGCACGGATTGTTCGCCAAGGATCGGGAATTCCTTGATGATGATGCGGATGTTGCCATCGGCCTCGATCAGGGATTCGACCTCGGGGAAGGCGCGTTTGCAATAGCCGCAGCGGTAATCCATGAATTCGACCAGCGTGATGTCGCCATCGGGGTTGCCGCCCACCCAGGAATGACCGTCATCGAACAACGCCCCGGCATTGGCCTTGATCATATCGCTGTCGCCACGGGCCTGTTCCTCGGCCTGGCGCTGTTCAAGCACGGCGACCGCTTCCATGATGACTTCGGGGTTTTCCAGAAGATAAGTGCGGATTTCGGCGCGAAAGGCGTCGCGTTCGGCGGCGCTCATATCCTGAAGGTCGAAGGCCTGCGCGGGCAGGGCCAGTGCGGCGACCGCGGCCAGCGCGGTCAGGGGGGCGAATTTCATGAATGTCATCTCCGTTTGTTTTCAGCGGCTTTGGCGGCTGATAGCATATCCTGCGCGCGCAGCCATCCCGTAGAGCCGCGCGGCAAAAGGTCCGAGGCGCGTTTGGCGTGGATTCCGGCGTCTTCTAGCCGCCCCATCATCGCGTAGCGTTCCGACGTGACCAGCGAGGCCATGCCGTTATTGCCCATGCGCGCGTGGGTCGCCGCGAGGTCACGCATGACGCGGACGTCGCGCCCGTCGCGGGCGCGGGATTTCTCGAGATATTGCTGCGCCTGGGACACCTTGCCCTCGGCCATGAGGGCGCGCCCGTAGGAGCCCAGGATCAGGGCGTTCTCGGGCGCGAGATTGACGGCACGGCCATAGGCGGCGGTGGCGGCGCGAAAATTGCGACTTTCCATCAGGATCTGGCCCTTCAGTTCATAAAGAAAGGGATCCTGAGGGCGCTGAGCGATGGCGCGGTCGATGGCGGCCACCGCCTTGGATGTTTGTGCGCTGCGGTGATGGGCCACGGCCTGGCGCATCAGTTTCACATCCTCGAAACCCGACTCTCCGGCGCGGGTCAGCGTCCATTTCGGCGAGCGCTGAAAGGCCGAGAGCTTACCCTTGGCGCGGGCGAACCAATAGTCGGCTTCGGGATTGTCGCGGGCCTTGTCGCTGTAAGCGTCGGCCAGCCGCTTGATCACGCGAAAGCGGTCGGCGGAAAGCGGATGCGTGCGCGCGTAGGGGTCTTGGCGGTATCTCGAGAGGGCCTCTTGGCCACGAAAGATATTCATCACTTCGACGGCGCCTTGCGGGTCGACCCCGGCGGTGGCGAGATAGCGCAGGCCAGACTGGTCGGCGGCGTTTTCCTCGGCGCGGGTGTGGGCGAAGAACAGCCGCTGCGCGGTGGTCTGCGCGCCAAGCGCGACAGCGCCCGCGGCCTCGCCCGCGCCTGCAGCGATGGCGGCGGCGGCGGCCAGCACCGAGCCCAGCCCGGCTGCGGTGCGGGCGTTGCGCATGTTGATCGGGCGGCGCACCAGGTGGCCATTGGTGATATGGGCGGCCTCATGGGCGATCACGGATTGCAGCATCGCGGGATTGTTCATCTTCAGGATCAGGCCGGAATGAATGAAGATACTGTCGCGATCCACCACGAAGGCGTTGAGGTTGCGATCGTCGATCAGCAGGATATCGACCCGCGTCGGGCTGAGCCCGGCGGCCTTGAGCACTGGCGCGGCCAGCTGTTTCAGCGCGTATTCGATGTCTGGATCGCGCAACAGCGTGAGCGCACGCGCAGGAGTGGCGAGCGTCATGGCGATCAGGGCGAAAAGCCCGAGAAAGGGGCCGAGGGCGCGGAGAAGCTGCATTGACGGCGGGGCCTGTTCCAAGTGAAAGCT
The DNA here is from genome assembly GCA_964570675.1 of uncultured Roseovarius sp. Taxonomy (GTDB): domain Bacteria; phylum Pseudomonadota; class Alphaproteobacteria; order Rhodobacterales; family Rhodobacteraceae; genus Roseovarius. Next base: position 12,928 of record CAZMZS010000013.1, read on the forward strand.
GGGCGTGACAGTGACACTCTAGGAAGAAAGACATGCGGAACTCAACCCGGTCGAAGGTCGATCCCTTCATTGTGATGGACGTGATGGAAGCGGCGCGCAGCGCCGAAGCTGAGGGGCGCCATATCATCCACATGGAAGTGGGCCAGCCCGGCACGGCCGCGCCCGAGGGCGCGCGCGCCGCGCTGGCCCGCGCCATGGGCGAGGATGCAATGGGCTATACCGTGGCGCTTGGTCTGCCCGCGCTGCGTCAGCGCATCGCGCGGCTTTACGGGGAATGGTATGGCGTCGATCTTGATCCGGGACGGGTGGTGATCACGCCGGGATCGTCGGGGGCGTTCATCCTGGCCTTCACCGCGCTGTTCGATGCGGGCGACCGGGTGGGAATCGGCGCGCCGGGCTATCCGAGCTATCGCCAGATCCTGCGCGCGCTTGATCTGGTGCCGGTGGATATCGAAACGGCGGCGCAGAACCGCCTGCAGCCGGTGCCGGGTGATCTGCTTGGGCGCGGCCTCAAGGGGTTGATGGTGGCGAGCCCGGCCAATCCGTCAGGGACCATGCTGGGGCGTGCCGAAATGGCGGCACTGATGGATGGGGCGGCGGCAGAGGGCGCGAGTTTCATCAGCGACGAGATCTATCACGGGATCGAATACGAGGCGAAGGCGGTGAGCGCGCTGGAACTGAGCGACGAGGCCTATGTGATCAACTCGTTTTCGAAGTATTTCAGTATGACCGGCTGGCGGGTAGGGTGGATGGTGGTGCCCGAGGATCATGTGCGCGTGATCGAGAGGCTGGCGCAGAACCTTTTCATCTGCCCGCCCCATGCGAGCCAGGTGGCCGCATTGGCGGCGATGGAATGCGGCGCCGAGTTGGAGGCCAACATGGCGGTTTACCGGCGCAACCGGGCGCTGATGCTGGAGGGGCTGCCCAAAGCCGGGTTCGATCGGATAGCGCCGCCTGATGGCGCCTTTTACGTCTATGCCGATGTCAGCCACCTGTGTGATGACAGCCGCGCCTTTGCGGCCGAAATCCTGGAGAAAGCGGGGGTGGCAGTGACCCCGGGCCTTGATTTCGACCCGGCGCGCGGGGGTGGGACGATCCGTTTCTCCTATGCGCGCGCCACCGCCGATATCGAAGAGGGGCTGGAACGGTTGCGCCGGTTCATGGCGAAGCGCGGCGCGATCTGAGCCGAGCAGGGCGGGGGCCTTGCCCCCGTCGCAGCAAAGCTGCGACTCCCCCAAGGTATTTTGTGCCAGATGAAGCCGAAGGCTGTGCATTCGGTGCGCGCATCGTGTAGTCTGGCGTCCAACGACGACCGGTTGAGCGGCGGGTGAGCAGATGATCAGGATAGTGTTGGCGGGGCTCCTTGGCCTTTGGGCCGGCTTGGCGGCGGCGCAGGCGCGTGATTTCAGCGGGCTGGCGCGGCTTGATGTGCAGGCGAGCGGGATCGAGGCGACCGGAGATGGCGTGGTGATCGCCCTTGGCCTGAGCCAGGGCGTGCCTTACCGGATGTTCACGCTGGATGCGCCAGAGCGGCTGGTTCTGGACTTCAAGGAGGTGGATTGGAGCGGGGTCGATGCGCGCGCGCTGGTGCAGGGCACGGCGGTGAAGGATGTGAGGGTCGGCGGGTTCCGCCCCGGCTGGTCGCGCATGGTGGTCGATCTGGGCGCGCCAATGGCGGTCGCGCGCGCGGGCATGGAGATCGACGCGCAAAGCGGCGCGGCGCGTCTTGAGGTGGGGCTGAGCCCTGCGTCGCGCGAGGATTTCGCCGCAGGAGCGGGCGCCCCGGCGCTCCCGGGTTGGGAGGTGCCGGGCCGCGCCCTCAAGGCCGAGAAGCGACCGCGACAGCGCGGCGAGGGGCCGCTGGTCGTCGTGCTTGATCCGGGGCATGGCGGGATTGATCCGGGGGCCGAAGTGGACGGAATGGCCGAAAAGGACATGATGTTGATTTTCGCGCTGGAACTGAAGGAGGTTCTGGTACGCGCCGGTGGTTTCGAAGTGGTGCTGACACGCGAGGATGACAGCTTTGTTTCGCTTGAGCGGCGGGTGGCGATCGCCCACAGGATGCGGGCGGATCTGTTTTTGTCGCTGCATGCCGACGCATTGCACGAGGGGCGCGCCCATGGCGCCACGGTCTATACCCTGTCGGATAGCGCCAGCGACGAGGCCAGCGCCGCGCTGGCCGAACGGCATAATCGCGCCGACATGCTGGCGGGGATCGACCTGCACGGCAAGGATGACGTGGTGGCCGATGTGCTGATGGACCTCGCACGCATGGAGACGCAGCCGCGCGCCGAGCGTCTGGCTGATGAAATCCGTGCGGCCATCGGTGACAAAGGCCTCCCGCTGCATTCGCGCCCGCTGCGCCACGCCGGGTTCTCGGTGCTGAAATCGCCCGATATTCCATCGGCGTTGCTGGAGCTTGGCTTCATGTCCAGTCCGCGCGATCTGGCCAACCTGACCGACCCGGCCTGGCGCGCGAGCATGGCGGAGGCGCTGCGCGACGGGCTGGAAGCCTGGCGTGATCGTGATGCGGCGGCAGCCGACCTGGTGCGGCAATGAAAAGAGCGGCGCTCCGCGCGCGCGCAAGATGTGTTTTGACGGGTTGCGGCGGGATGCCTATATGGTGCGGTGAAACCGAGCGGGGGCGCGAGTGCTCAGAGCGATAGGAACTTTTTTCGGCACGATTTTCAGCCTGGTCACTCTGGGCCTGATGCTGGTCGCGCTGAGCATAGGTGCGGTGCTGCATATCTATGGGCGTGACCTGCCGAGCCATGAATCGCTGGCCAATTACAAGCCGCCGACGATCAGCCGGATCTATTCCGGCGAGGGGCGGATCATCGACGAGTTCTCGCGCGAGCGGCGGCTGTTCACCCCGGCCGAGGACATTCCGGTGCTGGTCAAGCAGGCCTTCATCAGCGCCGAGGACAAGAATTTCTATCAGCATGGCGGCTATGACGCGCGCGGTATCGCCGCGGCGATCTTCGAGGCGGTGCGCACGCGCGGGGAAACGGTGCGCGGGGCCTCGACCATCACCCAGCAGGTGATGAAGAACTTCCTTCTGTCGGGGGACCGGCGCATCGAGCGCAAGATCAAGGAGATCATCCTGGCGACGCGGATTGAAGAGACACTGAGCAAGGAAAGCATTCTTGAGCTGTATCTCAACGAGATATTCCTGGGGCAAAATTCCTATGGGGTGACGGCTGCGGCGCAGACCTATTTCAACAAATCCCTGCGCGAACTTGCGCCGCATGAAGCGGCCTTCCTGGCGTCGATGCCAAAGGCGCCGTCGGATTACCATCCGGTGCGCAACGCCGAGCGTCTGCTTCAGCGCCGCGACTTCGTGCTGCGGGAGATGCATGAGAACGGCTATCTGGATGCAGAAACTTACGAGCAGGAAGTCGCGCAACCGTTGCGGTCGGTGCAGAATGGCGATTTCGAGCCTTACAGCGCGGGTCTGCCGCCGCGCGACTATTTCACCGATGAAATCCGCCGCCAACTGAGCGAGGATTTCGGCGAGGGTGAATTCTTTGGCGGCGGGCTGAGCGTGCGCGCCACGATCGACCCGGAGATGCAGGGGCATGCGGCGGTGGCGCTGCGCCGTCAGCTGGAGCAGTATGACCGCGGCCGGGGCACGTGGCGCGGCACGGGGGTTGTGCTGCCCGAGGAAGCGTTGGAGGGCGATGACGACGCCTGGCGCGAGGCGCTTGGGCAGGCCGGCGTGGCGCGCGATATCGAGCTGGACGGGACATGGTACCCGGCGGTGATCCTGGAGATCGAGGATCAGCAGATGCGTCTTGGAATCGAGGGCGTCGCACCTGACAAGGATGCGCCGCATGTGGTTCCTCGCACTGATATCAGCTGGCTGCCGGGCAATTTCCAGGAGACGTTCGAGCGCGGCGAGGTGGTCTATGTGCGCAGGATGACGCGCGACGAGGATGGCGCCTTCATGCGTTGGACCTTGCGGCAGGTGCCCGAGGTCGAGGGTGGTTTCGTGGCGATGGACGTGCATACCGGCCGGGTTCTGGCGATGCAGGGCGGATTTTCCTATCAGCATTCGGTGTTCAACCGCGCCACGCAGGCCAAGCGCCAGCCGGGATCGAGCTTCAAGCCTTTCGTTTATGCCGCCGCGCTGGACAGCGGGTACAGCCCGGCCACGATCGTGATCGACGCGCCGATCGAGATCGACACGCCTCAGGGGCTGTGGCGACCGCGCAATTCTTCGAACAAGTTCTACGGGCCGACGCCACTGCGCACCGGGGTCGAGCAATCGCGCAACCTGATGACCATACGACTGGCGCAGGAAGTCGGCATGGACGTGGTCGCCCGTTATGCCGAGCGTTTCGGAGTCTATGACGATATGGGCCAGTTCCTGGCCAATTCGCTGGGGTCGGAGGAGACGACGCTTTACAAGATGGTGGCGGCTTATTCGATGTTCGCAAATGGCGGCGAGCGGGTCGAGCCGACGCTGGTCGACCGGGTGCAGGACCGGGACGGGCGCACTGTCTACAAGCACGACCCGCGCGATTGCGTCGATTGCGCTGACGCCGCTATTCCCGAAACCCGCGGCCCACGTATCGTGTCGAACCGCGAACGGGTGATCGACGCGATCACCGCCTATCAGCTGACCTCGATGATGAAGGGGGTGGTGGATCGCGGCACCGCATCGGGGGCGATCAACCTGCCGGTCCCGGTGGCTGGCAAGACCGGCACCACCAATGATGCGCGCGATGTCTGGTTCGTGGGGTTCACAAGCAATATCGCCGCGGGCTGTTACATCGGTCACGACCAGCCGCGGGGCCTGGGGCGGAGCGCCTATGGTTCATCCATGTGCGGGCCGGTTTTCCAGGAGTTCATGAGCGAGGCGATCACGAAATACGGTGGCGGGCAATTCGAGGTGCCGCCGGGCGGACATTTCATAAAGATCGACCGCTATACCGGCGCGCGACTGGCCGACGAATCGGAAGGCGAGTTCGTCGTCGCCGAGTATTTCCGCGATGGCGAGGAGCCGATCTTTGGTTTCAGCGTTTCGGGCGGCTTTGCCATGGGCACCGATCTGAACCTGTTCCAGCGCGGCGAGAGCGAGCAGGTCAAGCAAGTGACCACCTCGACAGGGGGCACTGGGCAGGTTGGCGAGAAGGCGAGTTTCGGCTCCATGAGTTCAGGCGGGCTTTACTGACGGCCGTGTGATCTTGCCGGGGCCTCGTGGCTGCGGTATCACCGGCATCCGAGCCAGAGCAGGGACATATTCATGCGCGCCGAGATCCAGACCGTCGTTTCCGAAATCGAGAATTCGCTGGAGCTGTTGCGCCAGCGGATGGGCTGGGAGACCGCGCAGCACCGGCTTGAGGAGTTCAACGCGCGCGTCGAGGATCCCAACCTGTGGGACGATCCGGCAAAGGCGCAGAAGCTGATGCGCGACCGCCAGGCGCTGGTCGACGCGATCGAGACCCATGATTCGATCAGCCGCGACATGCGCGACAATATCGAGTTGATCGAACTGGGCGAGACCGAAGGCGACAGCGAGGTGATCGCCGAAGCCGAAGCGACGCTGAAGGCGCTTGCCCGCAAGGCGGCGGCCAAGGAACTGGAGGCGCTGCTGGATGGCGAGGCCGACGGCAACGACACCTTCCTTGAGATCAACGCCGGCGCGGGAGGCACCGAAAGCTGCGACTGGGCGGCGATGCTGGCGCGGATGTATGTGCGGTGGGCCGAAAGCCACGGCTATACGGTGGAATTGCAATCCGAAAGCTCGGGTGACGAGGCCGGGATCAAATCGGCCGCCTACAAGATCAGCGGGCATAATGCCTATGGCTGGCTGAAATCGGAATCCGGGGTACATCGTCTGGTGCGGATTTCGCCCTTCGATTCAGCGGCCAAGCGACATACATCGTTCTGCTCGGTCTGGGTCTATCCGGTGGTGGATGACAATATCGAGATCGATGTGAACCCGTCGGATATCCGGGTGGATACCTATCGCAGCTCGGGTGCTGGCGGACAGCATGTTAACAAGACCGACTCGGCGGTGCGGATCACCCACCATCCGACCGGCATCGTCGTCACCAGTTCCGAGAAATCCCAGCACCAGAACCGCGACATCGCCATGAAGGCGCTGAAATCGCGGCTCTATCAGCTTGAGCTGGACAAGCGCAACGAGGCCATTGCCGAGGCCCATGAGGCCAAGGGCGATGCCGGATGGGGCAACCAGATCCGCTCGTATGTGTTGCAGCCTTACCAGATGGTCAAGGATCTGCGCACCGGGGTCGAGACCAGTGACACCAAGGGGGTTCTGGATGGTGATCTCGATCAGTTCATGGCCGCGACGCTGGCGATGGATGTGAGCGGCAAGTCCCGGGCCGAGGCGCAGGGCGAGGTGTGAGGCGCCGGTGGGGGTTTTGCACCCCCACACCCCCGCAGAGTACTTTCGGCAAGATGAAGCAGGGGCTCCGGAGGGGGCGGGAGGTAAGGCATGGATGAGGTTTTGAACCTGTCGGCGCGCGCGCAGGCGGCGCGGATCGCAAGCGGCGAGATAAGCGCCGAGGCATTGATGCGCGCGACGCTGGCGCGGGTGGGAGAGGTAAACGGGGCGCTCAATGCGATCGTATCGCTGCGCGACGAGACCGATCTTCTGGACGAGGCGCGCAGGGCCGATGCGGGACCGGCGCGCGGCGTGCTGCACGGTTTGCCGGTGGCGGTGAAGGATCTGTCGAATGCGGCGGGGCTGGCGACCTCGAAAGGGTCGCCCGCGCTGGCGGGGCAGATCGCGGCGCAGGACGATCTGCATGTGGCGCGGATGCGCGCCGCCGGGGCGATCGTGATCGGTAAGACCAACACGCCCGAATTCGGCCTGGGCAGCCACACCTTCAACCCGGTGCATGGCGTGACCTGCAACCCCTATGACAACACCCGGACCTGTGGCGGCTCTTCGGGAGGCGCGGCGGTGGCGCTGGCGGCGCGGATGCTGTCAATTGCGGACGGCTCGGACATGATGGGCAGCCTGCGCAACCCGGCGGGCTGGAACAATGTTTACGGGATGCGACCGAGTTGGGGATTGGTGCCCGGAGAACCTGCGGGCGACACCTTTCTGCATCAGCTCGCGACGCTGGGTCCGATGGCCCGCACGCCAGAGGATCTGTCGCTGTTGCTGGGGGTGATGGCGGGGCCGGATCCGCGCCAGCCGCACGAAATGCAGGCACCGGATCTGGCGCTGGATGGCGCCGGGAAGGTCGCGGGGCGGCGGATCGGCTGGCTGGGTGATTGGGGCGGTGCCTTCGCGATGGAGGCGGGCATCGCCGATCTGGGCCGCGCGGCCTGCGGCGTGCTGGAGGAGCTGGGCTGCATTGTCGAGGAGGTTGCGCCGCCATTCAGCCGCGAGGCGCTTTGGGATAGCTGGACCACGTTGCGCAGCTGGTCGGTGGCCTGCAATCTTGCGCCGCTTCTGGAATCGCCCGTGACGCGGGACCGGCTGAAGCCCGATGCCATATGGGAGATCGAGCGCGGGCGCGCGATGAGCGCGTTGGAGGTGCATCGCGCCAGCGTGATCCGTTCGCAGTGGTTCACGCGTGCCGCCGAGGTTTTCGACCAGTATGACGCGCTGGTGATGCCGACGGCGCAGGTCTGGCCGTTTCCGCTGGAATGGGAGTGGCCAAAGGACATAGCGGGGCAGGCGATGGACAGCTATCATCGCTGGATGGAAGTGGTGGTGCCCGCGAGCCTTGCGGGCCTGCCTGCGCTGGCGGTTCCGGCGGGCTTCGGTGCTGAGGGCCTACCGATGGGCGTTCAACTGATCGGGCGACGCGGTGCGGACCGCGCGCTGCTGGAGCTGGGGCAGGCCTATCACCAGGCGACGCGCTGGCCTGAGCGGCATCCGCCGGAAAGTTGAAAGCAAAATGCATCTTTGCGCAGCGATCCGCCTTGGCTAGGCTCACGCCATCAGGGAGGACATCGAGCGATGGATGAAAGCAAGCCGCTTGGCGTGCCCGAATTGGGACCGGTGACATTCGCAATGCTGGGCGAGGCCTTGCGGCTTGGCTGGGAGGACATGCGCCGCGCACCGGGCTATGCGGTGATCTTTGCCGGGGTCTATGTGGCGATCGGCTGGTTCATGGCCTGGGTCACATGGATCACCGGGCAGAGCTATTGGCTTATTTTCGCGGCTGTCAGCTTTCCCTTGATCGGGCCGTTCGCGGCAGTCGGTTTCTACGAGGTGAGCCACCGGCGCGAAATGGGCGCGCCACTTGAGCCGGGCGCGGTCTTTGGGGTGATCCTCAGCCAAAGGCGGCGGCAATTGCCGTCGATCTGCGCCGTGATCGTGCTGCTGTTCCTGTTCTGGTTCTTTCTTGGCCATATGATTTTTGCGCTGTTCATGGGGTTTTCGACCATGACCAATGTCTCAAGTTCATTCGAGGTGTTCATGACGCGCGAGGGCATCAGCATGTTGGCGGTCGGCACGCTGGTGGGGGCGGGATTCGCGCTCTTGCTTTATATGATAACGGTGGTGTCGCTGCCGCTGCTGCTGGATCGGGAGGTGGATTTCGTGACCGCGATGATCAGCAGTTTCCAGACCGTGCTGGCAAGCCCGGTGCCGATGCTGGCCTGGGCCGTGTTCATCGCGATGCTGACTTTTCTCGCGCTGATACCGGGGTTCCTTGGATTGTTCATCGTTTTGCCGCTTCTGGGGCATGGGACATGGCATCTATACCGTCAGATTTGCAAGGCGGGGGGGACGTGCTAGGATATGCGCCTGTCTGGAATGGTGCGCACAAAGTAAGGGTCTGGCATGGCGGATACGCAGTTCTGGGACCGTGTTGCAAGGCGCTATGCGGCGCGCCCCATCGGCAATATGGCGGCCTATGAAACCACGCTTGAGCGCACGCGCGCCTATCTGAGAGATACTGACCAGGTATTGGAACTTGGCTGCGGCACGGGTAGCACTGCGTTGTTGCTGGCGCCCGGTGTGGAGCATCTGACGGCGAGCGATCTCTCTGGCGAGATGATCGCCATCGCGAATGAAAAGCTGGCCGATTTCGAGGGCGACAACCTTGAGTTTCGTCAGAGCGATGTGTTCGACGCGGGCTTCGCGCCGGGCGGCTTTGATGCGGTGCTGGCCTTCAATTTCCTGCACCTGCTCGACGGCATGGACCCGACGCTTGCGCGGGTCCATTCATTGTTGAAACCGGGCGGGCTGTTCATCAGCAAGACCATCTGCCTTGGGCGCCATGCCTGGCATTTCCGGGCGCTGATCGGGCTGTTGCGGTTGGTGCGCAAGGCGCCGCCCGCCGTGAATTTCCTTGATGCGGGGGACGTTCAGAGCGCGATACGCGCCGCCGGGTTCGTCATAGAGGAGACCGGCGATTACCCGGTTCGCCTGCGTGCGCATTTCATCGTGGCGCGCAAGCTGGCCGATCCGTCTGACAGCTGAGTATCAGCGCGCCGCGTCGCGGTAGTGGCGCAGGACGAAAAGCCGGATCGCCGAAGCGAGCCCGGTATCGATCCCGCGCGCCGCGTCGATTTCGGCGGCCAGCGCGTTGAGCGGCTGCCCACGCGCGGCGGCGATGGCGCGGAAGGCCTGCCAGAATTCATCCTCGAGGGATACGCTGGTGCGGTGGCCATGCAGGGTGAGCGAGTGTTTCACCGGGCGGGCATTGACGGGATGTGACATCATCTGGCGTTAAGCGGTAGCGTCATTCGTCTTCGTCGCGCCTGTGGGCTTCATGATCCTGAAACGCCTTGTCGCTGCGCGCCGTATCCAGCGCTCGGTCGGCCTTGCTGCGGCCATGGCGGGCGGCGTTCTGGTCGGCCTGTTCGCGTTTGGCGGCGCGCGCCTTCTGTTTGCGGGCCTTATTGAGGTTGATGACCTTGCTCATGGTGCCAAGCATACCGGCTTGCGGCCATTCGTCCACAGGTTTGAGCGAGGTCGGGCAGCCCCGAAGGGCCACCCGCCGTTTTGATGGGGATCAATCGCGCGGGCCGATCATCTGTTCGGGGCGTACGACGCGTTCGAAGGTCTCTTCGTCGACGAAGCCAAGTCGGATGGCCTCTTCCTTGAGGGTGGTGCCGTTCTTGTGCGCGGTCTTGGCGACCTTGGTGGCGTTGTCATAGCCGATTTCGGGCGCAAGGGCTGTCACCAGCATCAGCGACTCGCGCATCAGTTTGCCGATGCGGTCCTCGTTGGCCTCGATGCCGTTCAGCATCCGTTCGGTGAAGCTGTCGGTGGCATCGCCCAGAAGCTGGATCGACTGAAGGAGGTTATAGGACATCATTGGGTTGTAGACATTGAGTTCGAAATGCCCCTGCGAGCCTGCGAACTTGATTGCGGCGTCGTTGCCCATGACATGCGCTGCGACCTGGGTCAGGGCCTCGGCCTGGGTGGGGTTCACCTTGCCAGGCATGATCGAGGAGCCGGGCTCGTTTTCGGGCAGGATCAGCTCACCCAGGCCCGAGCGCGGGCCGGAGCCCAGGAAGCGGATGTCATTGGCGATCTTGTAACAGGAGCCTGCCACCGTCGCCAATGCGCCGGACATGAACACCATCGCGTCGTGCGCGGCGAGGGATTCGAACTTGTTGGGCGCGGTGACGAAGGGCAGGCCGGTGATCTCGGCCATGTTGGCAGCGACGCTTTCGCCCCAGCCCTTACGGGTGTTGAGGCCCGTGCCGACGGCGGTGCCGCCCTGGGCCAGTTCGTGGATGCCGGGCAGCGCGGCATTGATACGGGCGATGCCCTGGCGGACCTGCTGGGCATAGCCCGAGAATTCTTGCCCGAGGGTCAGCGGTGTTGCGTCCTGCGTATGGGTGCGGCCGATCTTGATGATATCCTTGAACTCTTCCTGCTTGGCCTCGAGACCGCGTAGCAGTTTTTCAAGGCCGGGCATCAGCACGTCGCGCACGCTCATGGCGGTGGCGATATGCATCGCGGTCGGGAAGGTGTCGTTCGAGCTTTGCCCCATGTTGCAGTGATCGTTGGGATGCACCGGATCTTTGGTGCCTATCTCGCCGCCGAGGATTTCGATCGCGCGGTTGGCGATCACCTCGTTGGCGTTCATGTTCGACTGGGTGCCGCTGCCTGTCTGCCAAACCACCAGAGGGAAGTTGTCGTCGAACTTGCCTTCGACCACTTCGCCTGCGGCGGCGGCGATGGCATCGGCCAGTTGCGGGTCAAGCGCGCCGCTTTCCTTGTTGGCCTGCGCGCAGGCTTTCTTGATCACGCCGAGCGCTCGCACGATGGCGACGGGCTGGGTTTCCCAGCCGATCGGGAAATTCATGATCGAGCGCTGCGTTTGTGCGCCCCAGTACTTGTCGGTGGGAACCTCGAGCGGGCCGAAGCTGTCGGTTTCAGTGCGGGTGGCGGTCATGGATGGATCTCCCTCGCGAAAAAGGCCGTCTCTCTCATAGCGGACGGGGCGGAAAGATCAATGATGTATGCAATGGAATACCGCCCGCAGGCAGGCGACCTGTCGGGTCGGCGAAAAGGGCAGTTCTATTTGCGGAAACTGTCGAGGCTCACGACCTCGGCCTCGCCATTTGTGGAATGCGTGTCCGGGTCGCTGTCATCCTCATCGGGCGCATCGTCCGCTTCGGAGTCGAGTTCTTCGGCTTCATCCTGCGAATCAAAGCGAAGGCCGAATTCGACCGAGGGGTCGACGAAGGTCTTGATCGCGTCATAAGGGATGTAAAGCGTTTCGGGCGCGTCCCCGAAGTTGAGCGTAATCGAGAACCCGTCAAGAGTCACTTCAAGATCGTCGAACCAGTGCTGCATGACCACGGTCATTTCCGAAGGATAACGTTCCTTCAGCCAGTCGGCGAGATGCGCGTCGGGGTGGGTTGTGTCGAAGGTGATGAAGAAATGATGCGCGCCAGGCAGGCCGTTATCCTGCACACCGACAAGGACGCGCTGGATCAATCCGCGCATCGCTTCGTGCATCAATTTTCCATAATCGATCGATCGAGACATCGTTTTCCCGAACCTCCTGCGCTTCAGCATAGGGGATTCGATGTAAAACGAAAGGCCCTCTTGCGTCGTTTCAACCCAGAAGATGCAAGCCGCCCGCAGCGGCCGCCATCAGGGCAAGGCCGAGGATCATGGGCAGGCGCAGAACCAGAAGAAACACACCGGCAAGCACCACCAATGCGGCGTTGAGCGGCAGGAAGCTGGCAAGCTCGGGGCGCGGACCCAAGGGGGTGCGGGTCACGGTATCGAACAGCACATGCAACGCGAACCAGACCGAAAGGTTGAGGATCACGCCGGTTACCGCCGCTGATATCCCCGAAAGCGCGCCCTCGAGGCGCGGGCGCGCCAGCAGCGCCTCGACATAGGGTGCCCCGGCGAAGATCCACAGAAAGCAGGGCGTGAATGTGACCCAGAGCGTCAGCGCACCCGTGAGGAGCGCCAGAGGCAGGCCGCCCTGCGCAAAACCCGCCAAGAGGCCGACGAACTGGGTCACGAGGATCAACGGCCCAGGCGTGGTTTCCGCCAGCCCCAGCGCGTCGATCATCTGGGGTGTGGTCAGCCAGCCATGGGTTTCGACGACGGCTTGGGTCATGTAGGCCAGCACCGCATAGGCGCCGCCAAATGTGACCACGGCGAGTTTCGAGAAGAAAAGTGCGATCTCGGTCAGGAATGTCGCGCCCATTGCCCAGGCCAGCAGGATCGGCGCCGCCCAGAGCGCGCCCCAAAGCGCCACAGTGCCAAGCGTCTGTGCAAGGGGAACCCGCGCCGGGGCGACGGAATCAGGCGTGGTTGCAGAACTGTCGGCACGGGCCATCCCCCAGAGCGCAGCGGCAAGGATGATCAGCGGGAAGGGCACCGAAAGAAAGAACATCGCCACGAAGGCGGTGAGGGCGAGCGCCCAGTCATCCCAGCCCGAAAGCGCCCTGCGCGCCAGCGAAAGAAGCGCCTGAAGCACGATCACGATCACCGCCGCCTTGATCCCCGCGAACACCGCCTGGATCACCGGCATCTGCCCGAAGCTGGCATATCCCAAGGCAAGGCCCAGGATCACCACCGCCCCCGGCAACACGAAAAGCAAACCCGCAATCAAGCCGCCGATCACCCCCCGCAGTCGCCAGCCGGCATAGGTGGCAAGCTGCATGGCCTCGGGGCCGGGCAGCAGCATGCAAAACGACAAGGCGCCGAGAAACTGCTTTTCTTCCAGCCACTTGTGGCGGGAAACCAATTCGTTGTGCATGAGGGAAATCTGTGCAGCAGGGCCGCCGAATGAAAGCAAGCCGATGCGCCCGAAGACGCGCACAAGATTAAGGACGCTTGGTTCCATGCAAGCGTGATACCGCCACGCACGGCAAATTCAAGAGTTTTCAGAGTTGTCGTAAAAACATCATGAAAACAGGTTCTTGAGTTGCGTCCTTAAGGTAAGGTGCAGGCTTCTGTTGCCAGGTGCCTGCGAACCCCGCCAGCCCTTGCTAGAGGACTGGGCTTAAGATTTCGGTCTTGTTACTGCTTACGCAGCAACGGCGACCGGAGCACGATTGTCGTTGGCAATTATGCTTTAGCGAACCGATAACGGTGGTATCTCACCGGGACAAAGCTAACCCCTTTAGACGTTCGTCGATCCTGTTTCGGCCCCATGATCCCCAAATGAAGGATTATTGGTGGAGCCGCCGGGTACCGCCCCCGGGTCCGATCCGCTTATTACGAGCGCGTTTATGTCCATAGTCCCCGAAGGGACATTAGGAATATAGGCAGGGCCGCGCGATTTGCAAAGGGGTGAGTTGCATTGATTATCCGTGCGACGGGTTGCGCACTGTTATCATCTCAAGCCGGGTTTTCTGGGCGGGGTAAAGCTCATATTCCGGCCTTGGCACACTGAGTGTGCACGCACAGGGAACAACCAAGGAGGCGGCATGGCCAAGATGATCCACAACATGATCCGGGTTCTGGACGAGCAGAGATCGGTCGCGTTCTATCGGCAGGCTTTCGGCCTTGAGGTTGCCGAGCGGCTGGATTTCGACGATTTCACCCTGATATACCTCAGCAATGCCGAAAGCGGGTTCGAACTGGAACTGACGGTAAACAAGGGACGCAGCGCGCCCTATGATCTTGGCGACGGCTATGGGCATCTGGCCGTGTCGGTCGATGATCTGGATGCGGAACACGCGCGGTTCGAGACCGAAGGGCTGGCCCCGCGAAAGATGATTTCGTTCGCACCGGCGGGCGAGTTGATCGCGAGGTTCTTTTTCGTCACTGATCCTGACGGTTATGAGGTCGAGGTGCTGCAACGGGGCGGGCGCTATCGTTAGAGAACGCTTGATCTATGCGGTCGGGTGTCGGCAGGCCGACGGCGATCGGGCGGCGCCGGCGTCGTATTCGGCTAAAAAATGGGCGCAATTGCTTGCCATCCGGTGAGCGCGGTTGTTACGCTCCGGGGCAGGAGAGCGAACAGGGTGTGGCGAAAAGACACCCTCTCTGTGAAGAACTGAGGGAAACGCGGGCGCTTGTTTGCGGTGACCCGCACAGTCAGGGAGCAACGGGCGGCGTCCGGATCGAGCCCGCAAGGGCGTGTGTATGCGCGAACTTCCGATTCGACGTGACTGACCTGATTTGCCAAGAAAAAAGGGGGCCTTCTTGCATGGCCGACGACGAAACAGACATGCAGGGGATACCCGCGCCCGAGGGGCACGCGGATCTCATCGAGACCGATTACGAGATCGGTCAGGACAATATCGTAGCGAGGGTCGGTCCGTTCGGCCTTGATATCCATAACCCGGTCTTCTTCATCTCGGGTCTCGCGGTGGTGCTGTTCGTATTCTACTCGCTCGCATTGCCCGATCAGGCAAGCAACGTGTTCAGTTGGCTGTTCTCGGCAGTGACCAAGGGATTTGACTGGTTCTTTCTGGGGGCGGCCAATATCTTCGTGATCTTCTGCCTGCTGTTGATCGTGACGCCATATGGCAGCGTCAGGCTTGGTGGTGCGGAGGCGACGCCGGATTACAGCTATATCGGCTGGTTCGCGATGCTGTTCGCCGCCGGCATGGGCATCGGCCTTCTGTTCTTCGGCGTATCCGAACCCATGAGCCATTTCGGATCATCAATGGGCGGCATATCCGTCGGCGAGGACGGGGTGCGCACCGACTGGGCACCAGCTGGTGCGGCGGAAGGTGATCAGGCCGCGGCGCAACGGCTTGGCATGGCCGCGACGATCTTTCACTGGGGTCTGCACCCTTGGGCGATCTACGCGGTGGTGGCGCTGGCGCTGGCGCTGTTTTCCTACAATAAGGGCCTGCCGCTGACTCTGCGTTCGGCGTTCTATCCCATCTTCGGTGAGCGCGTCTGGGGCTGGACCGGCCATATCATCGACACGCTGGCCGTGTTCGCCACTCTGTTCGGCCTTGCCACGTCTCTGGGCTTTGGCGCAGAGCAGACAGCCTCGGGGCTGACATTCCTGTTCGGTTCGGGCGATGCTGCTGAGGGCACGCGCTCGTTCATGGGGATCACCTATGGCAACAGCGAGGAAAGCGGCGTGGCCAATAACCCGCTTCTGTTGGTGCTCCTGATCACTGCGATCACGGCCGTTGCGCTCGTGTCGGTGATACGTGGTCTTGATGGTGGCGTGAAGGTCCTGTCGGAGATCAACATGGGGCTGGCGGCAATCCTGTTGCTGTTCGTGTTCCTGGTGGGTGGTCCGATCTTCCTGATCACGCTGTTCTTCGACAGTCTCTGGGCCTATTTCCAGAACCTTTTTGCCCTCAGCAATCCGTTCGGGCGCGAGGATGTGAACTTCAGCCAGGGCTGGACCTCATTCTACTGGGCCTGGTGGATCAGCTGGTCACCCTTCGTGGGCATGTTCATCGCCCGTGTCAGCCGGGGGCGGACCGTGCGTGAGTTCATCATTTGCGTGCTGCTGATCCCGACTCTGGTCTGCGTGCTGTGGATGACCGTCTTTGGCGGCACCGCGATCAACCAGGTGGTCAGCGATGGCTATACCGGGGCGCAGGACGCGGCACTTGAGCTTAAGCTGTTCTACATGCTCGAGCAGCTTCCGCTGGCGACCATAACCTCGGTGATCGGCATCGTGCTGGTGGTGGTGTTCTTCGTCACCTCGTCGGACTCCGGTTCTCTGGTGATTGACACCATCACTGCCGGTGGCAAGGTGGATGCGCCGGTCTCGCAGCGTGTGTTCTGGTGCATCTTCGAGGGCGCCGTCGCGATCGTGCTGCTGATCGGCGGCGGTTTGGCGTCGTTGCAATCGGCGGTCATATCGACCGGTCTTCCATTCACGCTGGTACTTCTGGTGATGTGCTATGCGATCTGGAAGGGCCTTTCGAACGAAAAACGCGGCTGACAAGCACCCGCCCTTTCGCTAAGTGAACGCAAAAGGCCCTGGCTTTGACCGGGGCCTTTTCACGTTCAAGCACCTGTGACGATGAAGTATCCCTGCTTGACGCAAGGCGCGACGCGGGCTTTGGTGGCGCCATGCAGATGGACATCGATTTCGTGCGGGCGCAGTTTCCCGCCTTTTCAGAGCCTTCGCTCAAGGACCAGGCGTTTTTTGAGAATGCCGGGGGATCTTATACCTGTGCGCCAGTGATCGCCCGCCTTGATCGGTATTACCGCCAGCGCAAGGTGCAACCCTACGCCCCCTACGAAGCCAGCCGCTTGGCGGGCGAAGAAATGGACGAGGCCCGCGCGCGGCTGGCCGAGATGCTGGGCGTGGCCACGGATGAGTTGAGTTTCGGCCCCTCGACCACTCAGAACACTTATGTGCTGGCCCAGGCCTTTCGCCAATGGATGCAACCGGGCGAGGCGATCATCGTCACAGATCAGGATCACGAGGCCAACTCGGGGCCATGGCGGCGGCTGACCGATGAGGGGATCGAAATCCGCGAGTGGCGGATCGACCCCGAGAGCGGGTTGCTGCGACTTGAGGACCTGAACGATCTGCTGGACGAATCCGTGCGCCTGGTCTGTTTCCCGCATTGCTCGAACGTGGTGGGGGCCGTGAACCCGGTGGTCGAGATCACCGCTGCGGCCCATGCCGCGGGCGCCTTCGTCTGTGTCGACGGGGTCAGCTATGCGCCCCACGGCCTGCCGGATGTGGGCAATATGGGGCCGGATATCTACCTGTTTTCCGCCTACAAGACCTATGGGCCGCATCAGGGCATCATGGTCATGCGGCGCGAGCTGGGCAGTCTGTTGCCCAATCAGGCGCATTTCTTCAACGGTGACGTGCTTTATAAGAGGTTCACCCCGGCCGGGCCGGATCATGCGCAGGTCGCGGCCAGTGCGGGCATGGCGGATTATTTCGATGCGCTCGCGGCGCATCACGGGATCAATGGCGATGCCGGCGCGCGGATGCGGGGCGTGCATGATCTGATGCGGGCACATGAAACGGCGCTGTTGCAGCCGCTGCTGGATCATCTGCGTGACCGCAACAGGGTGCGGCTGATCGGTCCGGCGGATGCGGCAGCGCGCGCGCCCACGGTCGCACTGGCGCTGGAACAGCCGGGAGACGAGGTCGCGGCTGCGCTGGCGAAACGCGGGATCATGGCGGGGGGCGGCGATTTTTACGCGGTACGCCCGCTCAAGGCGCTTGGTGTTGATCCGGAAAAAGGCGTTCTGCGGCTGAGTTTTGTCCATTACACCAGCCCCGACGAGATCGACCGGCTGATCACGGCGCTGGACGAGGTTCTTTGATCCGCGGCGGCAGGGCCGCCGTAAAGAAGGGACAAGGAACAAGGGGCAGCGCATGCAACAGGCATATCCTACATTGCTGTGGTTCAGGCGCGACCTGCGGCTGAGCGATCATCCGGCATTGCTGGCGGCGGTGGCGCAGGGCGGGCCGGTGATCCCGGTCTTCATTCACGACCCGCTGGTCGAAGGGCTTGGCGCCGCGCCGAAATGGCGACTGGGGCTGTCGCTGGCTGATCTGGAAGAGCGGCTTGAAGCGATCGGCAGCCGGTTGATTCTGCGCCGGGGCGAGGCGCTTGACGTGCTGCGCGAACTGGCCCGCGAAACCGGGGCGCGCACGGTTTTCTGGTCACGCGCCTATGATCCTGAAAGCGTGGCGCGCGACAGGGCGATTAAGGCGGCGCTGACGGATGACGGGCTGGAGGCGCGCAGCCATGCGGGGCATCTGTTGTTCGAGCCCTGGAGCGTCGAGACCGGCAGCGGGAGTTTCTACAAGGTTTATACGCCATTCTGGAACGCTGTCAGGAATCGGGCCGTGGCCGCGCCCGAACCTGCGCCCCAGAGCATCCTGGCGCCGGCCTCATGGCCCCGCAGCGAGGCTCTGACGGATTGGCGCATGGGGGCGGCGATGGATCGCGGCGCCAATATCTGCCGCCCCTGGCAGCGCGTCGGCGAGGCGGCGGCGACCGGGCGTCTGGGAGGCTTCGTGAGCGGCGCCATAGACGATTACAAGGAACGGCGAAATCTGCCGGGTGAGGATGGCACATCGGGCCTTTCCGAGAACCTTTCGATCGGTGAAATCTCAGCGCGGCGTTGCTGGCAGGCGGGGCTAAGGGCGCTGAACGAGGGCAGGGCGGGTGCGGAAACCTGGCTCAAGGAGCTGGTCTGGCGCGAATTCGCCTATCACCTCCTATGGCACACGCCTCGCATCGTCGATGCAAACTGGCGTAGTGAATGGGATGCCTTTCCCTGGAATAGCGACGAGACGCGCCCCGAGGTGGTCGCCTGGAAACAGGGACGCACCGGAGTGCCGTTCGTGGATGCAGCGATGCGCGAGATGTATGTGACCGGGCGAATGCATAACCGGGCACGAATGATCGTCGCCAGCTACCTGACGAAGCACCTGATGAGCCATTGGCGCATCGGCCAGGCCTGGTTCGAGAGATGCCTGACGGACTGGGACCCGGCCAGCAATGCAATGGGCTGGCAATGGAGTGCCGGATCCGGCCCCGATGCCACGCCCTATTTCCGGGTGTTCAACCCCGAGACGCAGGCCGCGAAATTCGACCCCTACGGCGTTTATCTGGATCGCTGGATTGCCGAGGGGCAGCCTGATCCAGCGCCCGAGGCGCTGTCGTATTTCAAGGCGATCCCGCTCAGCTGGGGCCTCAGCCCCGATGATCCCTATCCCGCACCCGTAGTCGGATTGAAGGAGGGGCGCGCGCACGCGCTGGCGGCTTACGAGGCCGCAAAGGGCTGATCATGGGCAAAAATCCTTGCCCAATCGGGGCGGCAGGCAATAGCGTTGATGCCAGAAGAGTTAACGGGACCCAGCAAATGATCCTGACGCAGACCGCCGGGCAGAACGATCTGCCGCGTTACTTCGCCCGATGCTTTGCGGCCGCGCGCACGCTTAAGCACGGGCGGCTGGACATCCGCCTGCCCGACGGGCGGGTGTTTCGCGCCGAAGGATCCGCACCCGGCCCGGTGGCAGAGGTCGTGGTGCATGACCCGGATCTTTTCACCCGCATGGTGCGCGAGGGTTATCTGGGCTTTTGCGAGGCCTATCTGGAGGGCGATTGGTCGACGCCCGACCTCCAGGCCTTCATGGACCTCGTCAATGCGGGCAATGACGAGATGTATAACAGCTATCCTGGCCAGAGCATTGTGCAGCTTTACGAGAAACTCCGCTTCTGGTTGCAGCGCAACACACGCCAGCAGGCGCGCCGCAATATCAGCCATCACTATGATCTGGGCAACGCGTTCTATCAGCTGTGGCTGGATGAGACGATGACGTATTCCAGTGCGCTTTTCGAAAGCGGACAGGAAAGCCTTGAGGCGGCGCAACGTGCGAAATACGCGCGGCTTGTGGACCGGTTGGGGGTGCGCCCCGGCGATCATGTGCTGGAGATCGGCTGTGGCTGGGGCGGTTTTGCAGAATATGCGGCGCGCGAACGCGGGCTCAAAGTAACGGGGTTGACCATCAGCCGCGCGCAATATGATTACGCCTGCGCGCGGATCGCAAAGGCCGGGCTGTCGGAGCAGGTGCAGTTCAAGCTGCAGGATTACCGCGACGAGCGCGGGATCTATGACGGAATTGCCAGCATCGAAATGTTCGAGGCGGTAGGGCGGCGTTATTGGCCGGTTTATTTCCGCAGTCTGCATGAACGTCTGCGCCCTGGCGCACAGGCGGTGTTGCAGATTATCACCGTAGCCGATGCCCGCTGGGACGCCTATCGCAAGGGCGTGGATTTCATCCAGAAATACATCTTTCCGGGCGGCATGCTGCCCAGTCCGCAGATCCTGAGCGAAGAGGTCCGGCGCAGCGGGCTTGAAATCCTGAGCTCGGATGAATTCGGCCAGAGCTACAGCCAGACGTTGAGGCGTTGGCACGACAGTTTCAACAGCCGTTGGGACGATGTGGCGCGTCTTGGGTTTGACGATCGGTTCCGGCGGATGTGGAATTTCTATCTCACCTCTTGTGCAGGGGCCTTCCGCGGGGGTAATTGCGATGTGACACAGATCACGATTGCAAGGCCCGGCTGAATGCCTGTCACCGACTCCATGCCCACCGCAGCCCGCGCTGTTGCCGCCCTGATGCTGGCGGCGCTTGGCTGGTTGGCCTCGGGAATGATCCCGCCGTTGATGCCCGAGGGGACCAGTTTCGGGATATTCAGGGAGGTCAATGCGGCAATCGGATTGATCTGCGGCTGGCGGGTCACCGGCAAGCGGCTTGGTTATGGCTGGTCGAACGGGTTGAGCGCGGGCCTCACCGGGATGGCCGCGCTGGTGATCGTGTCATTGTTCCTGATGAGTCTTTACAGGATGCTGGAACTCGCGCTGGATCGTCGTGTGCAGGGCGTGATGGAAGGGTTGGTGATGATTTTCGACATCGCCACGGAGTATGCGTTGGTGCTGCTTCACGGCCCGTTGGCTGGTCTGCTGGTGGGAGGCGGAGTTGTAATTGGTCTTTTCGGAGAATGGGTGTCGCATCGCTGGTCCTGATCAGACAGAGGCTTTGTTCATCGCAGGCCCCATGGCATGGCCACCCCTGCTTGCCGTGATCGCGGGGCGCGCTGACCTCGAGGCCTTACCCGCAAGATTGCCCGGACATGCGCTCAATGGTGTGGGAGTGACGTGTTTTCCTGCGCTTGTCGGGGCGCCGGGCGCCGAGGTCACAGGCCTGGTGCTGCGTGCGCCCCCGGACGCAGCCGCTGCGCGTCTGGCTTTCTTTGCCGAAGGCTTGGGACACGAAGCGCGCCCTGTCAGGTTGGCGGATGGCAGTGCGGCGCTGACCTTCGTCGCGGTGCAGGCAGACACGGTACGGGCTGAGGGCGCGACATGGTCGGCGACAGTCTGGGAATCGCGCTGGGGCGCGCTGGCGCTTGATGCCAGCGCCGAGGCCATGTGCTATTTCGGGCGCACAGATGCGGCCGGGCTGGCATGGCGGATGCCCATGATCCTGTCGCGCGCCGCATCGCGCCAGGCGGCGGCAGATGGCGCCCCGGCCACCTTGCGCAGCGCGACCCCGGCAAGCGAGGTCACCTGTCTTGCGCGCCACACGCCCCATGAGGGCTATTTCCTGACCCGAGAATATACCCTGCGGCACCCCGTTTTCGACGGGACGATGAGCCCGCCGCTGCGCCGGGAGGTATTCGTTGCCGCCGATGCCGCACTGGTGCTGCCATATGATCCACGACGCGACCGGTTGCTTCTGGTCGAGCAATTCCGCATGGGACTCTATGCGCGAGGCGATCCGCGCCCATGGATGCTGGAGCCTGTGGCCGGGCGCATCGATGCAGGCGAAACGCCCGAAGGCGCCGCACGGCGCGAATGCATGGAGGAAGCGGGCCTCGAACTGGAGCGGATGGAATTTATCGCCGGGCATTACTCCTCGCCAGGGTGTTCGACCGAGTATTTCCACCTCTATCTTGGCCTGTGTGATTTGCCCGATGAAGGGCAGGGGCATGGCGGTCTGGACAGCGAACATGAGGATATCCGAACGCATGTGATATCCTTTGACCGCGCCATGGAGTTGTTGACCACGGGCGAGGCGGATAACGGGCCGCTGGTCCTGTCGCTGGTCTGGCTTTCACGTGAACGCGCACGGCTGCGCGCGTCTGCTTGAGTTCTATCGCACCGGGTACTAAGTCTTGGTGGACAAGCGAAAAGAGGAGCACCGGCAATGCGTATCGCAAGGGATCTGGCCGAAGCAGTCGGCAACACGCCACTGATCCGTCTGCGCCGCGCCAGCGAGGAAACCGGTTGCGAGATCCTCGGCAAGGCGGAATTCATGAATCCGGGCCAGTCCGTCAAGGACCGTGCCGCGCTCTATATCATCCGCGACGCGGTAAAGCGCGGTGAGTTGGCACCCGGCGGCACTATCGTCGAAGGGACCGCAGGCAATACCGGCATCGGGCTGGCTTTGGTCGGCGCGTCGTTGGGGTTCAAGACGGTGATCGTGATCCCCGAGACGCAGAGTCAGGAAAAGAAGGACATGCTGCGCCTTGCTGGCGCTGATCTGGTTCAGGTGCCTGCAGCACCCTATTCAAATCCAAACAATTTTGTTCGTTATTCCGATAGGCTAGCCAAAGAACTTGCGAAAACCGAACCAAATGGTGCGATCTGGGCCAATCAATTCGATAACGTCGCGAACCGGCAGGCGCATGTGGAAACCACAGGGCCCGAAATATGGGAACAGACCGGCGGCAAGGTAGACGGTTTCTGCTGCGCGGTCGGGTCGGGGGGCACGCTGGCCGGTGTCGCCGAGTCTTTGCAGCCCAAGGGGGTGAAGATCGCCCTCGCCGACCCGATGGGAGCGAAGCTTTATTCCTATTACAAGACCGGAGAACTGGATGGAGATGGCAGCTCGATCGCTGAAGGGATCGGACAGGTGCGCATCACCCGCAATCTTGAAGGATTCGCCCCCGATTTTGCCTACCAGGTGCCCGACGAAGAGGGGCTGCCACTTGTGTTCGATCTTCTTGAGCATGAGGGGCTATGCCTTGGCGCATCGTCGGGGATCAATCTTGCGGGGGCGATGCGCCTTGCGCGAGACATGGGGCCGGGCCACACGATCGTGACTGTGCTGTGCGATTATGGCACGCGCTATCAGTCGAAACTGTTCAACCCCGATTTCCTGCGCGAAAAGGGCCTGCCCACGCCGGGCTGGCTGGATGAGGCGCCCCGAAGCATTCCCGGAGTCTTCACCGAGTGACGCATTTATTCCGCAAGGTTCTGCTAGCGCTGGCGCTGGCTCTGGTCGCCGGATCCGGCAGTGGCTTTGCAGTGACGTCGGCCTTTGCGCAGGACTCTGCAAGCACCTCTGATGCGCAGGAAGCTGCCCGCGCATCTGATAGCGCACCTGATTTTGAACGTTGGGAGCAGTTTGCCGCCACCGCCGAGAAAGCCTTGGAGGCAGGTGACACCGCGAACCAAGAGCTTGAACAGCTGCGCGAGCAGTTGACAGAATGGCGCGAGACGTTCCTTGGAGCGCAAAGCGTCAATTCAGGCAGTATCGCGACGGTGCAACGACAGCTCGATGCGCTTGGTCCGGTGCCTGAGGGGGGCGGCGAATCTCCCGATATCGCGCTGGAGCGTGAGCAACTCAATAACCGGCTGACCGAGCTTCAGGCCCCGGGCAAGCGTGCTGAGTTGGCCTATAGCAGGGCTGACGGACTGATCCGCAGCATTGATCGCACAATCCGCGACCGCCAGACCGAGGAATTGTTGCAAATCGGGCCATCGCCAGTCAATCCGGTTCACTGGCCCGAAGCGTTGAGTGTACTCTACGCGACAGGCACGTCACTCATGAGCGACGCGCGCACATCGTTCAACAACGCAAGGGAACGGGGATCGATCGGGGACAGCCTGCCAGTCACGCTGCCGCTGTTCGTGATTGGGCTTGTTCTGATGGCGAGGGGGCGGCGCTGGAGTCGGCGGTTAAGCCAACGTATTGTGCGGGACCGCGAAAGCGCCGGGCGCTGGATCGCTGGGTTCGTGGTGTCGCTGGGCAGTTTCGCCTTGCCCTATTTCGGACTCGTTGCGATCAGCGTCCTGTTGATGCTTTCAGGGCTTGTTGGGCGGGAGGGCCAGCAGCTTTTGCAAGAGATCGTGCGCGCGGCACTGATCTTTCTCGTGGCGCGCTGGCTGGCGACGCGGGTATTCCCGTCCGATGACACGCGCAGACCGTTACTGGATCTTGATCCCGACGCACGCCTGAGGGGGCGTTGGTATGGGGCATCGCTCGGATTGGTGATCGCGGCGCTGAATCTGGGCGACGGGATGCGCGAAATATTCGATTGGTCCGAGGCGGCAGGCAACGTCATCCTGTTCCCGGTCATGGTGATAGCGTCGCTGCTGTTGTGGCGGCTGGGGCGCCTGCTGGGGGCGCACGCTCTAAGCGAAGAAGATGCGGCAGCGGGCGAAGAGGCCAGCAATTCGCGGCTTGCCGGGATCATGACCCGCGCCTTGACAATCTTGGCGGTTCTGGTGCCGGTTCTGGGGGCAGCGGGATACTTCACGCTTGCGAAATTCCTGCTGTTCCCGTCGCTTTTGTCGCTGATGCTGATAGCGGCGCTGCTGGTGCTTAAGCGGGTTGTGGTCGAAATATATGCGCTTTTGACGGGAAATGTCGACGGGGCGGCGGAATCACTCATCCCGGTCATGGTCGGTTTCGTGCTGGTGGTGCTGTCGATGCCGCTCTTTGCGCTGATCTGGGGCGCGCGTGTGGCCGACCTGACCGAACTCTGGACGCGGTTCGTGGAAGGGATATCGATCGGGGGAACGCGGATTTCACCGACTATCTTCCTGACCTTCGCGCTGGTGTTCGCGCTTGGTTACCTGGTGACGCGGCTGACGCAGGGGGCGTTGAAGAACTCGATTCTTCCCAAAACACGGATTGATCCCGGCGGGCGAAATGCGATTGTGGCAGGTGTGGGGTACGTGGGGATATTCCTTGCGGCCATCATCGCCATCACGAGTGCCGGGATCGACCTGAGCAGTCTGGCCATTGTCGCTGGTGCTCTGTCGGTCGGGATCGGCTTTGGCTTGCAGAATATCGTCTCGAATTTTGTCTCGGGGATCATCCTGTTGATCGAGCGGCCGATTTCGGAGGGCGACTGGATCGAGGTAGGCGGACAGCACGGCTATGTGCGACACATTTCGGTGCGTTCGACCCGGATCGAGACGTTCGATCGTACTGACGTGATCGTGCCCAATGCGGACTTCGTCAGCGGCACCGTCACCAATTACACCCGTGGCAATACCGTGGGGCGGGCCATTGTGCCTGTTGGCGTGTCCTATGGCACCGATACCCGCAAGGTCGAGAAAATCCTTCAGGAGGTTGCCGAAGCGCATCCTATGGTTCTGGCCAATCCCAAGCCTGCGGTGGTGTTCCAGGGATTCGGCGCCAGCTCGATGGATTTCGAAATCCGGGCGATCCTGCGGGACGTGAATTTCGTTCTGAATGTCCGTTCGGACATGAACCACGAGATCGCCCGCCGCTTCGCAGAAGAGGGGGTCGAGATTCCATTCCCGCAGCAGGATCTGTGGTTGCGAAACCCGGAGACCCTGCGAGGCGATGCCAATGCCGCGCGCGAGGCTGGCGGGACATCGCGGAGCGACACCACGGCGCATCTGAAAGAAGGCGACCTCGAAGAGACTGAGCGGGATCAGGATGCGGGGCAGGGCGAGGACGGTTCGGATGGCGGCGGCGACGGGCGCTGACCGTGCTCCCGCCGGTTTGGCTGTGCAGGCGCATCGGGTGGCGGAACGAGGGATTACACCGGAGCAACAGAAACCCCTTGAACTGCCCATTTATGGACGTTTAAAGAGAGCCGCACGGAGAGGTGGCCGAGTGGTCGAAGGCGCACGCCTGGAACGCGTGTAGGCGGGTAACCGTCTCCAGGGTTCGAATCCCTGTCTCTCCGCCATTTACCAATGAAGGTGACGCAGATCGTGATCGTTCAGGAAT